>NZ_CP009574.1:0-335997 GCF_000764555.1 Candidatus Francisella endociliophora
TTCATGAGCCTCTTAAAGATAAGCTTCGCGTACCAATAGCAGCAGGAGAAAGATTATATCTAAGGCATGGTGTGCGTGAGTATATTGAAAAACAAACTATTGACATCTTACAACCAGATATTGGTCTATGTGGAGGTCTTACAGAGGCTAAAAAAGTTTGTGATTATGTAGATATGTATGATGTTAAGATTCAAGCACATGTTTGTGGTGGTCCTATAGCTACTGCAGCAAGTCTACATTTAGAAACCGCAATACCAAACTTTATAATTCATGAGCATCATACTTATGCTTTGAAGGATTTTAATAGAGAGTTATGCATTCAAGATCCACAACCTGTAAATGGCTATTTTGAAGCACCAGATGTTCCAGGTCTTGGTATAGAGATAAATGAAAAAGCTCTTTCTAAGAAAACTATTAAAGTAGTTGTTAAATAAGAATTCTATCTATATTTCTTTGTCATTCTTTTAAATACTTCAAAACTCTAAATGACAAGTGTTTATCTTAGCAAATTGAGCCGAAGTCTTTTTACAAACTTCCTCCTGGAATTGGTTTGATTTTCTGACCAGTAGAAAGAGTTTTAACCTCTAGCTCTATTGCCTGTTCAAAGTAATAATGTTTATATAGAGTTTTTTCTATAGATTCAGCAGTCGTTATAATTCCATGATTATCAAGTATCATCATGCTATTTTTCTCACCAAGACTATTAGCAATAGCTTTACCTTCGTTATCTAATGCAAGACCATCATAATGGTGATATGAAATATCATCGTAAAATCTTAGCGATTGCTGATTAGTAAATTGCATGCCACATTCTAGAGATGACATTATCACAGCATATTTACTATGTGTGTGGATTATGGCATTTATATCCTTACGAGCTTTATAAGTTTCAAGATGAATATTTGCTGCTTGCGGCATTACTTTATAACCATTCTCTGAAATAATTTCACCATCAGGTGTTACAGTTACGATATTTTTTGCATTCACTTTATCAAAAGTAACATTATGAGGGGTGATAATAATATTCCCATCAGGAAGTTTAGCTGATATATGTGTTGCTAATAAATCATCCCAGCCATGATGATGAATCACATGATGACAAATTGCTAGTTTCTTTCTGAATTGTTTTTCCATAATTAAATATTGCCCTTATTTAATGCTTAGTTATATTTTATAACATAAATTTTATTTTTTAGAGATAAACTTACTATCTTTAATATAAAATCGATATGGGTTTTGTTTAGCTTTTGATATTCCGATTCTTGGTGTAGTTATAATTTGTGTTTCATTTATCGGAGTGTTGTAGTAAAGGTGAAGAGGATTATCTAAGTTAAGTAGATCTTTATTATTGTCATTTAAATTAATACCTAAAGCTTGAGTAAGTTTTCCTGGGCCAGAGCATAAGTCTTTTAATACTGTTTTTGACCGATTAACTTGCATTTGTTCTATGCCATATATTGGCTCTAATGCTCTAATTAGTACAGCTTCACCTCTATTTTCAGCACCTGTTGCTACATTAACACAGTAATGTAAGCCGTAAGAAATATAAACATAGCAGGTTCCTGCTTTAGAGTACATGGCTGAATTTCTCTTAGTTTTACCATTAAAGGAGTGCGCAGCTTCATCATCCTCTAGGTAAGCTCAGTTTCGACGATTTTGCCAATTATTCTTTTGCCACTAATCTCTTTAATTATATAGTGATTAAGAAGCTTTTTCGCACATCTATAGTCTCTAGTTTTAATAATCTTTTGTAAATTATTCATACGGATATTTTTATTAATAGGAATGTGTTATTTTGCAATTTTAGCAGAATCTAAAGATTATCTTGATTAAGATTAAATTATTAGGTAGTATCTATCAAGTTCTAAGTAAAATAAATCTAGTGTAAATGTCTAAATTATTAATAGTTAATCGATATGCAAAAAAGGTTTTGATTTCCCTGAAGCTAGACCTGTTTGTAAAAAATCTTAATAAAATCTTTCATTTTTTGATAATGTAAGTTTTGCAATGTTTGAAAATAAGAAAATTCATTGTTTGAGACTCCAATTGAATGGGTCGACTTTCAAAATGAAGAGGACAGACAGTTAACTAGATGATTTAGAAGTCCCAGAGAATGCTTACTTTACTCATCATCATAATTATACAGTTATATAATGATGAGCTAAAAAACTTTAATAAAAGAACTTAATCCAGAAAAAATTTATTTAGCAGGTCTATTTTCAGATGTGTGCTTACTAAAAACATCTATGGATATGTTTGATGATGGTATAGTTCCTTATATTATAAAGACTTAAGTGGTTCGCCTCATGGAAATGCAGCTCATGATGTTGCTTTTGCAACAATGGCTGAAGGAATAGGCGAAGATCGTATTTTAACAATCGCAGACCTTAAATAAGTTTTTCAATTTTTAGTTTCTATCTTTTTTCTATTTTCTGTAACCTTTACTTGAATGCTAATTTATTCAAAGGTAATATCTTTTTTATAATTATATAAATAATTAGTATGAAATGTCGAAGTTATTGATTCTTATAGATATGCAAAAGGCTTTGATTGCCCTGAAGTAAAGCCGTTGTTGATGTTTTTAATAAAACAAATTCAATTTTTGATGATGTTTGTTTCGCTATGTTTGAAAATAAAAAAGAATCTCTTTTTGAAACCCAGTTAAAATGGGTTGATTTTCAAAATGAGCAAAGATAAGTCGCTGATAGAGGGGATTAATGTTCCTTCAGATGCTCATTTCATATGGCATTCAACTTATACTGTTTTTAATGATGAGCTTAAAGAGCTTATTAATAAGCTTAAACCAACAGAAATATACTTATCAGGCTTATTTTCGGATGTTTGTTTTGCTTAAAACAGCTATAGATATGTTTGATGATGGTATTTTTGCCATATGTAATCAAAGATTTGAGTGCATCACCTCATGGTGATGGGGCTCATGAGGTAGCTTTTGCAACTATGAAAATGGCGATTGGTGTTCAACAAATAGTATCGATAAATGAGCTTAAGTAATGCATCATATTTACCAAATGGTTAATATATTCTTTAAGTGATGTTGATACATATCTTGAACTTGTTGCGACTTTGACTGGTATAGCAGGGGTTTTATTTTTCTTATAAAGAAATATCTTAGTGTATATAGTAAGTTTTATATCATCATTAATATATGTCTATTTATTATATAAGTGGGAACTTTTTTGGTGATATGCTTTTAACTTTTATTATTTAGTCACTAATATTATTGGACTATATGCATGGTCAAAGCATTTTGAAGGTGAAAGTAAAATACATGTCTCTGTTTCAAAAGCTACAAAACATTATAAAAAATTTCTCTTTTTATATTTATTATAGCTTTTATGGTTACTCCTATTATATATGCGATTCAAAAGGGTGTTTCTGTCTTAAATTTACCAGTATATTCCTTTATAGATGCTTTTGTAACAGCAATATCATTTTCTGGAGTATATCTTTTAATTAAAAGAGCAATAGAAAATTGGTATCTTTGGGCAATTGCAGACATAATATCAATCCCTTTATTCATTTATAAGGGATATCCAATTACAGCACTTCAATATACAGTATTTTTAATTTTGGTTTATTTAGGATGGCGAGAATGGCTTCGTGATTTTAATCAACAAACAGAAGTAAATTAAGATGAAAAATATATAATAAGGATAATCCTACCTCTATTTTTTTATGATGGCTATAAAGTATCATTAATACTAAGTTTTTAAACTATATAAAAATATGCATAACGAACCTTTGATTCCTCTTTTTGTATTTGTAATGCTAGGTATTCTTGTTGTTACAATAATACTGAAAAAATTAAAACAGCCATATGTAGTAGCTTATTTATTAACAGGCATATTATTAGGACCTTATGGCTTAAAACTTATTGAGGATCAGGAGAGCTTAGCAAGATTAGGTGAAATAGGCGTAATTCTTTTGTTATTTTTTGCAGGTATGGAAGTATCTCCTAGAAAGTTTGCAGAAAATTGGAAAGTTCCAACATTTGGGACAATGTTGCAGATGCTTGTTACTAGTTTAATTGTTTCTATTGTTGGATTATTTTTACATTGGAGCTTTGCAAAGATCTTACTTTTTGGTGCTGTGATTAGCTTAAGTAGTACTGCTGTTGTTCTTAAACTTTTACACGATAGTGGAAGCATGAAAACTAGGCTAGGACAAAATGTGCTTGGAGTTTTATTAGTACAAGATCTAGCTGTTGTTCCTATGCTTATTATAGTTAGGATAATTGGTGGTGAAATGCCAACTTTAGGTCAAGTAGCTATTCAGATAATAGGAGGTATCTTTGTTATATCAATAGCTGCTATTATGGCTGTGAAAAAAAATATTAAGTTATCTTTTCTTTCTGGATTGGGTAAAGATGAAGAAATGAGAGTATTTGCAGCTTTAGTGATTTGCTTTGGTATGGCAGCTCTTACCGAATCTTTGGAACTGTCATCAGCTCTAGGAGCTTTTGTCGGTGGTATGATTGTG
Source organism: Candidatus Francisella endociliophora (assembly GCF_000764555.1). Lineage (NCBI taxonomy): Bacteria > Pseudomonadati > Pseudomonadota > Gammaproteobacteria > Thiotrichales > Francisellaceae > Francisella > Candidatus Francisella endociliophora. Next base: position 4,501 of record NZ_CP009574.1, read on the forward strand.
GCTACTTTAGAAGAAACTGAATGGGTGGGACATAGCCTATCAACAGTTAAAACTATTTTTATGGCACTTTTTTTTATCTCGGTAGGTATGCTTATAGATCTTAACCTATTTTGGAATCATATTGTTTTATTTGTTTGTATTTTACTTTTGGTTTATTTCCTGAATACAACTATTAATGCTTTAATTTTCAAAGCGTTAAGACAAAGATTAGAGGAAGCTTTAATCGGTGGGGCGATGCTATCACAAATAGGAGAGTTTAGTTTTGTACTTATTACTATGGGGCATGTATCAAATATAATAACGGATAGTATGTATCAGTATTGTATTACTTTGATATCTTTATCTTTACTATTTAGTCCTCTTTGGATTAGTTCAGTTAATTTATTTATAAGACGTTTTGTTAAGCAGGTAAGGCCTTAATTTCTTTTATTAGTTCTTTAATATAGCTTTGTTCTAATTCTCTTTTATGATCAATATAACAGTAAAAGCTTGCTTGGATATTTAGTAAATTATCTTTGTCTGCAACTGTTTTGATTTCAACTATTGGTGCGAAGCTTGTAATTCCACAATGTTTAAGTTTACTTTTACTAATAAGAGAGCTTTTTGAGAAGTCATCATTGTAATCATATTTTTCAGATATTAGCTTTGTTATTATCTTATTAGCTTTTTCTGTTAGAGTTAAAATATCTTTATCAGCACTTAATATGTATGGGACTTTATTCAAAGTTATATTTTCATCACCTGCATAGGTAGAGATAGGGCTTGTTATTACAATAGCATTGGGTAGTTTTATTAGCTGTCCAGTAATTTTTTTATCTCCATGCTCGATTGTTTCGTACATTCTAAAGTAAAAAAGTTTTATTTCTGTAATATAGCCATGATAATCTTGAATTTGGATATAATCTCCTTCAGAAAATAAACTTCGCCAGTTTATAATAATCCATCCAACAAAATTCATAACAGTTTCTTTATTAACAATAACAAGACCTGCTGCTACTAAGCTTAGCATTGTAAGTAAATGACTAATGCCACCAACCCATATTTTAATAACTATTAATATGAACATTATTATACTTATATATACTATTCGAGATCTTAGCTTGTTAAGTTGTTTTGTAGATTTTGTGCGCTTTCTAAGTAAGTAGAAGCTAATAATTGCCACAACAGAGACTATTATGATATTGACTATTGTTGATATTAGATTTAGAAATATTTGATTATCTAAAAGCATAGACATTAGTATTAATTTTTATTATTGATGATTATAGCCCAATTTTTATAAACTTGAGATGGATTTATAAAAAGATATAAATAAGTTTAGATGTAATTTATTTATCTATCTAAATATATAACTTCTTTAGCTGAACGACAGAAAGTTTCTTTTACAAAGAAAATACTAATAAATATGCCTAAAGCAGTAAAAACAAGAAGTAAGCTTAAACTTGTTTGGTAACCATGAATAGTCGGATTTTTTCCTTCATTTGAGAATATATCAAAAACTTCACTAATAAGAGGTGAACCAATACCAACAGAAAACATAATAAGAAAATTATTTACACCTAGAGCAGCTGCTCGGCAACTTGAAGTTGCCTGCTCTGCAATAATGGCAAAACCAATACTTTGACCACTTGCTCCATATCCAAGTGCAATAAATGCGAAATATAATATGGCTTGATTAAGAGGAAAAAATATTATAATTGTAAGCGCTACAAATACCAAACATATCGCAAAGATCATGATAGGCTTTCTTCGCTTGATTCTGTCTGATAGTGCACCTAAACTAGGACAGCCAATTCCGTAGCCAAGCCAAGCTAAAGTGATTAGATATGAGGCAAATTTAGCATCAAAACCATTTAATTGTAAAAAGTTTTTTGTAGCATTTTCTGATAAGTACTCAATAGCCAAATATGTGGTAGCAGAAAATATAGCAATAAACCATATTTGCTTATTAGAAAAAATATTTCTTATTTCAGAAATGATGGAGCTTGGAGTGTCAAGTATAATAAATTTACCACGTGATGAATTAGAGCCTGAAGTTTGATCGTTATTTTTGACTATTACAATTGTAATAGCAGCTAAAATAACACCGATTATAGCTAAGGCAATAAATACATAACGCCAGTCAATACCACCAGCATGTGATAAAGAATCAAGAGGCCCTGCAGCTATCATCGGACCTAAAACTCCAATAAATTGTGATAATCCTATAAATAATCCAATATGCTTGTGGGGCAGCCAGTCATATACGGCAATAAGCAGACATAAGAATCCAAATGATGCACCAAATCCTATCATTACTCGATATATAAGAGCTGCACCAAAACTACTTGATAGTCCAAAAAGTCCAACGCCTAATGCACAAACTAAAATAGCTAATGTTAACGCTTTTTTTAATCCAAGTTTATCTGTTATGATTCCAACTGGAATCTGCATAATACCATAAGTTAGCTGATATGCTGTAGAGCTTAGAATACTAAAAGTAAGAATGCTCAAACTTAGATCAGATATTATTTGATGTTCAAAAGTACCTAATATTGTTCTAAGTAAAAACTCATACATAAAAAAAGCAGCACAAGTTAGCCAAATTACTATGGCTAAAAGAGATATTTTATTATTCATCACTAAAATTTTCTTTTGCTATTTCTTCCCAATCTTCAATTTTCGCTTCGGCTTTTTCATCATCTTGGAATGAAGAGACTTTAAAGACTCGATCTCCCTCTTTTATCATTGGAAAGTTATTAATACCTAGTATTATGCCATCAATTGGAGATCTAAGATGTATGCTTTCTTCATTACCAAAAGGATCAATTAATTTACCAATTTTTTCACCTTCTTTAACTCTAGTGCCTAATTCAATTTCTGTTCTTAGTATTCCAGGTTTATCAGAGACTGTCCATTCAGTATCTTCTGATACAACTGGTTTTACTTGTTGAGTAAACTCTTCATCTTTTAGTAAGTTTAGTTTTCTCATTACATTTTGTATACCTGCTATACCGGCATTAATAGCTTCCTCATCAAATTTATTAGCTTCTCCAGCTTCATAGCAAATAAAAGGAATATGTAAGTCTTGATGAATTCTTCTAATACTTGATTGGTTCATATTTACAGCAGTTATTACTGGAGCCTGAAAAGCTCTAGCCATAGTTATTGATTCTTCATCATCAGCGTTAAAATACACCTGAGGAAGGATCTCATGGTCAATAGCTCCTGTTTTTATTTGAATAGAAAAATTTACTTTTTTAATGATTTCTTGAGTGATTCTATATGCATAACGATGCATAAATGAACCATTTTCATCACCTGGAAAAGCATCATCTAAAGGAGGATTATGTTTAACAGCATGAACTAAACCAAATATATTAAGTACAGGAACTGCTACAATTGTTCCATTTAAGTTTTTTGGGTTTATATTCTCTAACAGGGTGTTGATGGTTTCAATGCTGTTAAATTCATCTCCATTAACCATACCAAAAAGCAGCATGCAAGGACCTTCATTTACTCCATTAAGTATCTTAATAGGTAAGTACATGGGAGCACAAGAATATTGGCTTGGTAAAGGCATTGCTAGAGTAGCGGTTTCACCTGGCTGAAAAGTTTTGTCAAAAATTTTAAATTTCATAAAGTTTTATTTAGTCTTAGATTTTATCAATTGATTTGAATGCTTTATAGTATAGCAAGTATAGCTTTTTAATTCAAAATAGCTTGGTCTGGCAAATATTTACCAAAATATGACTTTTTTACTTTTTAAAAATTTAAAAAAACATTAAAATTACTGATTGTAAGTGTGTGTAAATTTCAAAGGTTTAAAAAAATGTCTGAAGATTTGATGATTTTTAGTGGTAATGCATCGAAACAACTTGCTAGTGAAGTTGCTAAAGAACTAGGTGCAAGGTTGGGAAATGCTACTGTTGATAGGTTTAAAGATGGTGAAATACAAGTCGTATTGAATGAAAATGTTCGTGGTAAGGATATTTTTGTGATTCAGTCTACTTGCCCTCCATCTGATAATTTAATGGAGCTTATACTTTTAATAGATGCCCTAAAAAGATCATCAGCGGAAAGAGTAACTGCGGTATTACCATATTTTGGTTATGCAAGACAAGATAGACGATCTAAATCTGCTAGAGTACCGATATCTGCTAAAGTAGTAGCAAATATGCTCCAAGCTGTAGGACTTGATAGAATCCTATCTGTAGATATTCATGCTGAACAAATTCAAGGTTTCTTTGATATTCCTTTTGATAATGCTTTTGCTACTAAGATTTTCTTAGAATATGTGCGTAAGCATCCAGAACTGTATGAAAATATTAAAATAGTATCTCCAGATATGGGTGGTGTTGTTAGAGCTAGATCTGTAGCTAAAAACTTAGGTGTAGAAATAGCAGTAGTTGATAAAAGAAGGCCTAAGCCAAATGTTGCAGAAGTAATGAATATTATTGGTGAAGTAGAAGGTAAACACTGTATCTTAGTTGATGATATTATGGATACTGGTGGTACTATGTGTCAGGCAGCTGACGCTTTAATTAAAAAGGGTGGGGCTGCTAAGGTTTCTGCATTTTGTGTACATCCTTTATTGTCAGGAGATGCTATCAAAAACATTGAAAACTCGTCTATTGACGAGCTTATAGTTACAGATTCAATTCCTCTTAAATCGCATGCACAAGCATGTAATAAAATTAAAGTTATTTCTCTTGCTCCATTACTAGCTCAAATTGTTGAGAAAACAAATGGTGAAGAATCTGTTAGTGATATTTTCCGTACAGATGGGTTAGTTGATTAATCAATTAAATAGAAATCTCTAATTTTTCAAAATTATTTTATTACTTTAATTATAATTATTTTTTTAAGTACTGTTTGTTTTATTACATTAAAATTGTAGATTAGACAATTAAGCTTTGCTTTGTTAAAATTTATAGGTGTTTTTCAAAAATTTAAGATAAAGCAATGAAAAAAATATTTACATTTACAGCAATGCTTATAAGTATGGGTATATCAAGCCTATATGCGGAGAATATAGTATATATTGGATATGGATCATTAATTGAAGATCCTCGTGAGTTACCAATTAAAGAAGGTTTTAAACAAACAGATTTAAAGCTTCCAATAGATTTCCTTAGAATTAGTGGGTCATATATAGGTAATAGTAGTAAGCATGATGATACTCTATATGGTGCTTTTTGTAATAAAAAAGATCCTGATAGAAAAAATAGTCCTTTATATTTATCTGTAACCATAGCACCAGATGAATTTGCTAAAGATGTTAAATATTCTAATGTCTATAGTGCGCAGTATGATGTTGTAAATGATAAGTTTAAGGAACTTGCGATAGATGCTTTTGATAGTGCTAGAAAGGCTCTTATGCGTCGAGAAGGTACTACAGTAAGTGATAATATAGCGTTTATTTCAAAATCTGATCTTGCTCCAGATACAAAAGAGAAAATTGATAATTATAAAATATCAAAAAATGCCACACAACTAAGTGAAAAAGATAAAGAAAATATAATAACTTGGATGAAAGAGCATGGCATTGATACCACTTTTATCACGTACTTCCCATCAAACTTTCATGACACTATATATGGTAGGGGTATGGAAACTATCGCAGGAAAAATTAAAGGAATGAACAGTGATAGAGATATCACAAAATGGAATCAAGATAATATTAGATTATTGATGTTCTTAGTTGCTAATAATCAAGCAAATATGGCAAGTACTCGCTATAATGCTCTTGAGAAATTCAGAAGTTATATCTATGAAGTGCCTGCAAATGTTAAAAATAATACTACATATTGGCAGATAGGTCCATATGCTAAAACTGCTGGATTATCTGGTTTAATTACAGATGTGTTTAATTATCCAAGAATACATACAAGAAAGCTTGAAGATTCAAATGCATATGTTGACTGCTCTGATTATAAGTTTGAATCAAAAGATGATTCAGATGAATATGTAAAGTAAAATAAAACTATTTACTTTAATTTAATTTTAGAGCTATTATCCCCAAAGTACTTTATTACCTTTATTAATCCTTGAATTTTTAGTAGTTATCTAATAGAATGGCATGGTTAATCTAGGGTCGCATAGATTAATAAATTTATTTGTTTAAAAAAATACAAAGGAATCTAACAATGGCAAATTTTGTTTTAAAAGCAGAAAAAAGAGATGACTTAGGAACTGGTGCGAGCCGCCGTCTAAGAAGAGCTGGTAAAATCCCAGCTGTTATATACGGTGGTGATAAAGAAGCAGTTTCAGTTACTATAGATCATGATAAAGTATTACATGCTACACAGGACAAAGCATTTTTCTCTAGTGAAGTAACTGTAGAAGTTGATGGTAAAGAAGAAAAAGTTATTATCAAAGCGTTACAAAGACACCCGTATAAAGTTAAGCTAGTTCACGCTGACTTCATGAGAGTATAATTTTATTTTCTCTATATTCATTCTATAATTTTCTATTAGAAAAAATCTTATGTTAGAATAAAAGTCTTATTATTCTAAATCCATGCTGCTTACATGAGTACATACACTGTAGTTATTATTTTATTTATACTTATTTGTACTTCAGCTTTTTTCTCTAGCTCTGAAACTGCTATGATGGCTTTGAATAAATATAAATTAAAGCATCTAGCTAAAAAAAATCATCGTTCTGCAAAGAGAAGCTTAAATCTTGTTCGTAACCCAGAGAAATTGTTAGTAGCTATATTGATCGGAAATACATTTGCAAATATTTTTGCAGGTACTGTAATTTCTTCTTATTCAGAAGATCATTTTGGTGATTTGGGGTTACTTATATCAACAGTTGTTGTAACTATTCTTGTATTAGTTTTTGGTGAGATAATACCAAAGTCGTTTGCTGCGGTATATCCTCAGAGACTAGCATTTCCATTTTCTTTACCTTTAAAAATTATAATAGTAATTTTATACCCATTTGTAGTATTTCTAAGTATGATTTCAAAAGGAACTTTAAAGCTTTTTGGAATTAAAATAGGGTCAGTAAATAATGAGTCATTAGATAAAGAAGAGATTCATACTGTTGTGCATGAGTCAAATGCAAAACTTGGTGCTAAAAATAAAAATATGTTACTTGGTGTTTTAGAACTTGACAAAGTTTTAGTGCAAGAAGTAATGACTCATTTTAATAAAATTGAATATATCGATTTAAACAATTCAGTTGATAGAATTTTAGCTAGAATAGCTAGGTTAAAATCTCTGAATATTATTTTATGTGAAAGTGGTGTAAACAATGTTGTTGGTGTTATTAAATTAAAAGATATTATAAATTTGCTAATTACATCAAAAAAATCAAATATAACAAAATCAGCATTAAAAAAGATTGCACAACAACCGTATTTCATTCCAGAAACAGTATCTTTGCAAACTCAGCTTATAAATTTTCAAAAGAAAAGTAAGAGATTTGCAATTGTTGTAGATGAATATGGCGATGTAAGCGGGGCGGTTACCGTTGAAGATATTATGGAAGAAATTGTTGGAGAATTCTCCGATAGATTTGATATGAACAACAATATTCGTAAGCTTGGTGAAAACTCCTATTTAATAGGTGGTAGTGCTACTCTTAGAGAGATTAATCGACACATTGGTATAGAGTTTGAGAGTGAAGATGCGAAAACGTTGTCTGGTCTTATTATTGAAGAAATTGAAAATTTGCCTTCAGGACCCTGTTGTATCAAATATGGAACTACTCTTTTAGAAATAACGAATATCGTTGATAATAAAATTGTCTCAATTAAGTTGAGTATTCTCTAAAAATCTAGAAAATAGTTTTAAATCCAACACGAGCTAGACCTATACCAATTTCTGTACCTTCTATGATTTCATAATTTATGACTCTAGGATGATAACCTACATAGTTATCATCCTCTTCCTCAAGATAAACAATATCTTCGTCATCAATATGACCGTATTTTTCCTTTAGATGAGAGTGTTTAAATGGAATACTATCTTGTAAAAAATAACTATCAACATATTCATTATTAAAACAATAACAGTGTTTAAAAATAATTAATCCAAAAATATAAAAAATAAACTTATAGTAATTCATATTTTTTATAATAATTGGCTAAATTAAAATAAATATATCATAAAATAATTTTGGTTTAAATATTATAGTAATAAGTTTATAGAGTTCTATTTTTACGCACTCATTCTATCCCAATTGATGTTTTGCATAAATGGACTTGGTTTAGTAAATCCAGTTTCTTCGTAATATTGACCTTGATAAGTATAGGGGCTAGTTTCTATTTGTTCGACACTTTGGTGGAAATAGCCATTGATTAAGTCATTTTTATCATAGTCAGTATTATAATATGTACCACTGGGTTGATAATTAGGGAAGGTAAATGATGTGTTACATCCAATTATGCTAATAATAAATATTGATATAAGACAAAAGTTTGAGAGTTTTTTAGACATCTTGAAGGATGAATTACACGTTAAACCTAAAGTTAACAACATCACCATCTTTCATTATATATTCTTTGCCTTCTAGGCGGGCTTTACCTGCTTCTTTAGCACCTTTTTCGCCTTTATACTGGATATAGTCGTTATAAGAGATAACTTCAGCTCTAATAAAACCCCGTTCAAAATCCGTATGGATAACACCAGCCGCTTGTGGAGCAGTAGCGCCTACAGGGATTGTCCAAGCTCTAACTTCTTTAACACCTGCTGTAAGATATGTATGAAGGTTCAAAAGAGCATAGCCTGCTTTGATAACTCTATCAAGACCAGTTTCAGTAAGTCCCATATCAGCTAGAAACTCTAATTTTTCATCAGGCTCTAATTGAGAAATTTCTTGTTCCATAGCAGCACACACTGGTACAACATTTGAATTTTCTGCTTTAGCATATTCAATTACTTTGTCTAGTAGTGGATTATTTTCAAAACCATCATCATTAACATTGGCAATATACAATACAGGCTTGCTAGTTAGTAGAGGAGTTTGCTTAAGCCATTTAGCTTCATCTTCTGTTAGTTCAAATGTTCTAGCAGGTTTTTCAGACTCAAGATGCTCTTTCAATTTTGTATAGAAGTCAGCTTTAGCAAGAGCTTCTTTATCACCAGATTTTTTCATTTTAGCAAATCTTTGAATAGCTTTATCACAAGACTCTATATCGGCTAAAATAAGTTCCATATTAATAGTGTTAATATCATCAATGGGATCAACTTTCCCACTTACATGGATAATATTGTCATCTTCAAAACATCTAACAACATGAGCGATAGCATCTGTCTCACGGATGTTTGCTAAGAATTTGTTACCAAGGCCTTCACCTTTACTTGCACCAGCAACAAGACCTGCAATATCGACAAACTCCATCGTTGTTGGTAGAATTCTTTCTGGATTAACAATCTTAGCTAATTCATTAAGTCTTTGATCTGGTACAGAAACAATACCTACATTTGGATCAATTGTACAAAAAGGGTAGTTCTCTGCGTCAATACCAGCTTCTGTTAAAGCATTAAATAGAGTTGATTTACCAACATTCGGTAAACCTACGATACCACATTTAAATCCCATTATTTTATTCCTTATAGTATTATTTTGTATGAAGCCTTTGCATTGCAGGCTCTAGTTTGTAATTTATTATATCATCTAAAACACAGATACCATTATCAAGAGCATCATCTATATCTTTTTTCTGAGCTATGGATGGATTTGATAATACGTAGTTTGAAACTTTTGATTTATGTCCTGGGTGCCCAATACCTATTCTTAAACGAAGGTAATCATTTGTTCCAAGATGTTGGTGAATGCTTCTAAGACCATTATGTCCACCATGTCCACCACCTTTCTTAAGGCGAATCTCTCCAGAGTCTATATCAAGTTCATCATGCACTACTAGTATTTCTTCAGGCTGTATTTTATAAAAGTTAGCAACCTTAGTTACAGCTAGACCACTATTATTCATATAAGTTGTAGGAAATACTAATAGCACATTATTATAGCTAATACTTACTTTGGCGATACTACAATTAAGCTTAGAGTTTGAACTAAAGCTTTCACCTTGTTCTTGTGCTATTTTTGTAATAAACCACTCACCAACATTATGGCGAGTATTCTCATATTCTTTGCCTATATTCCCAAGGCCAACCATCATTTTAATCTTAGGCATCTTTCGAACTGTCATCTAGTTTTAAATTATCAAAAAGAATTTCTGTAACTTTTCTTAGAACTTTGCTATTTGGCTCAGCACTTTTTTCTGGTTGAGTATAGAAAATTGACATTGCTATAGGTTTGCTATCATCAGGCCAGATTATTGCTACATCATTAGTAGTACCATATTCACATGTGCCTGTTTTATCTCCAATAGTCCAGTCTTCAGGAATCTCAGCTGCTATACGATTATCACCAGATGTACTTTCTCTTAACCATTTTTTAAATAATGCTTGGTGCCTATCATCTAATACATCATTACTAAAGGCAAGTTTATTAATGTCTCTAGCCATTATTTTAGGAGTAGTTTTATTTAGGTTGGTTGTTAAATCTACCTTACTTATTTTAGGAGCTAAGTCAGCAACTTTAGTAGCGTGATCTTGTAAAGATAATGTGAATTTTCTAAGCTCTTTTAAGCCACCAAGTTTATGGATTAAGAGGTTTGTTGCTGTGTTATCATTATTTATAGATGCTTTGCAGAGTTGTCTAATAGTCATTTCTTTATTAGAGTGTTTTTTTGTAATAGGTGAATATCCAACAATCTGGTTATCAACAATTTTTATCTTTTCACTAAGCAGTTCTTTGTTCTTCATGCTTTGTTTTAAAATAGCCCCAACAACTAGAAACTTATAAGTGCTGCATGTAGGAAAGTAAAAGCTTGCATTATGAGAAAAGTTTTTCCAATCGTTTCTATTTATTGTATAGACACCAATCTTTCCTCCATACTCTTTTTCTATCTTTTTGATTTCATTCGATGTATGTATATTCGCTTTAGATGTTGCGAACAAGGGAGATATAGTGGTTATAGCGATTATAGTGGTAATTATTTTTTTCATAACTTAAATTTAGAATTGGTCTGATGTAAGTAATAAGAAATCATTTATTTTCTTTATATTGTCTTTTTTAGCAATAGCAGCATCTGTTAAAGGAAGCTTGTCACCACCAGACACTTTTAGAGCTCCTTGAGGTGTCTTATATAATATTGTTGGGAATCCTTGAATATCTCCTGATAATTCCATATTATTTTCAGCTTTTTCATTTTCTTGAGTTAAATTTTTATCATAGGATTCTGTGTCATGGTATTTAATAAAAGCTTGTAATGGATCTTTAGAATTAAAGAAACTTTTAACAATATCAGGACTATTACGTAGAGCACCTAGCGGAATCCAGCGGACCGCTAGTTGGCCTGATTTGATTGCAGGTTGAGTTGCTTCAAATAAATGGTTGCAGTAGCTACAGCTTGGGTCAATTATAGCGTAGAATTTATGGGGTGCATCACTACTACCTTGCTGTATATATGATGCATATTTTTTGATATTTAAATATAACCTACTTGCTTTAGCTGATGATGTAAAATAGTTTGCGTATATTTGGTTAAGGCTAGTTAGTTTATTTTCATTTCTATCCCAAGCTAGAAGTTCTCCATTGACGATAACTCCACCATCTTCACTTGTGAATGTAACAGTTTTCTTATTAGGATCTTTCTTATCTTGTAATATATAGGCTTGAAGGTGTACTCCAGTGTCAAAGGTTTTTATAATTTTATATTGAGGAAATGCATGTTCAACTAGATATAATCCTTGTTTATTTTCTGTAGGATCTTTATGAAGATTAGTCGTGCTAAATATATATAGTACAAGTATAAATACAGCGACTATTAGCATCAATATAGTGAAATTTTTCTTTTGCATTATCCAGTTAAATTTGAATCATCATGGCGTGATTATACCATATATAGATACTATCTTTAGTCATGATATAAAAAAATGTCGCCAAAATTATAGCGGGTCCAAAAGGTATTATATTTGTTCGACGAGCTATAATATTTATAACTATAGCGATAATAATACCAAAGATGCAGCTAGCAAAAATTGTATATAAAAGCATAGGATAGCCGAACCAGGCACCAATGGCAGCTAAAAGTTTGAAGTCACCATGACCAAAACCCTCTTTACCTGTGAGTATTTTATATATCCAAAAAACGCTCCAAAGAGATAGGTAACCAATGATAGCGCCCCAGACAGATATTTCTAAAGATGTGAAAATACTATAGTAGTTTAGTATAATTCCAATCCAGACTAAGGGTAGTGTAAATGAGTCTGGTAAGATTTGATGTTTTGCATCTATAAAGAAAAGAGGTATAAAAAATACAGCTAAAATTATCAGAGCAAATGCTTGTGATGTAAAACCAAAATAATAGAATATACCTATAAATATAATTGCTGTTAAAAATTCAACTAAAGGATATTCAAAAGATATTTTTTGCTTACAAAAAAAACATTTACCTTGTAAAAGAAACCAACCAAATATTGGTATATTATGTCTATACTTGAGCTTATTATGACACTTTGGGCATTCAGAAGGTGTTAGTAAGCTAAAGTTAGATTTGTTTTCCTGCGTAGGTAGATTTAAAATTTCTCTAGCAATATTTTTTTCATCTGCAAAAAGTTTATTAGGAACTCTATATATTAGTACATTTAAAAAACTTCCAATAGATGCACCAGTCAAGAATATAAAAAAGAAGATTATATAAATATCATAGTGCATTTTATTTATTCTGCGTATTAGTTTTGTTAGGAAGCTTTAGTTTATTAACTCCATCAATAGCTGCAATACGATAAGCCTCAGCCATAGTAGGGTAGTTGAAAGTTGTGTTCAAGAAATATCTAATACTATTGTGTTTTCCGGGCATTGACTTGATAGCTTGACCAATATGAATAATTTCAGATACCCTATGACCGAAACAATGGATACCTAAGATCTCAAGTGTTTCTTTATGGAAAAGTATTTTTAACATCCCTGTTTCGCTATATGAAATTTGTGCACGAGCAAGATCTTTAAAGTAAGCTTTACCAACTTCATATGGAACATTATCAGCAGTTAGTTCTTCTTCAGTTCTGCCTATACAGCTAATCTCAGGACGAGTATAGATACCAGTAGGGATATCTTCAACTAGTTTATCATTACATGATCCATCAATAATATGTGTAGCAGCAAACCTACCTTGGTTAAATGCAGAAGAAGCTAGTGAAGGGAAGCCAATAACATCACCAACAGCATATATATTCGCTTGAGATGTTTGGTAGTTATCATTTACTTGTACTAGACCTCTTTGAGGATTGTATTCTACACCAATCTCATCAAGATTTAATCCGTTTGTATTACCAGCACGGCCAAGAGCAAAGAGTACATAATCAGATTCAATAATTCTTCCAGAATTAAGAGTTGTAACTACTTTATCACCTTTTGCTTTAATGCTCTTATATGTTTCATTATGCATTAAGTTAATTTTTTGATTAACTGTGAAATGGTTTGTAAGCGTTTCAATAATCTCATTATCTAAGAATGACATTAATTTATCTCTAGTGTTAATAAGATTAACTTGTATATTTAAAGTCCCCAAAATAGAGGCATATTCACAACCAATTACACCAGCACCATATATGGTTATTGATTTAATTTGCTTATCTTTTAACTCTAGAATTGAGTCACTATCTAAGATTCTTGGATGTGTGAAATCTATATCATTAGGTTGATATGGACGAGAACCTGTACATAGAATGAATTTCTTAGCTGTGATTATTTCAGTAGAACCATTTTTACGTGAAATTTTTATTTTATTTTTAGTTAAAAAGCTTGCAAAGCCATAAAAAACATCGATTTCATTAGTCGCAAAACGATTCTTTTTGATTTCTCTTTGTTTTAAAACTATTTCATAAGCACTATCGAGCATTTCAGGGAAATCATAGGTCTTTTTATTATACCAAACTTCACGTGAGAGCTGTCTTAATGCTTTACTTGGAATTGTGCCCCAGTTATTACAGCCGCCGCCAATAGCATCATCTTCGATAATTGCTACTTTTTGACCGTTTCTAGTTGCTTTCATGGCAGCACCTTCACCACCAGGCCCACTACCTATAATAATTATGTCATAATTGTATTCCATGGCTTAACTCCACAAGCTAGTTTGAATTTGCGAAAAAATATATCTATCAGATGATAACATAGTCTAAGTTTATATTAAGAGTTTTTAGTGAAATTATTCATATTTTATAAGCATTTCAGCAATTTTTTTTGTTGGTGAGACTATTTGGTCTACACCTATATTGTTTGCTATATTTATACTCTCATCTTTATCTAGCTTGATAGATATCTTAGGAGTTTTATTTTGAGCATTTTCTTTTAGAACTTCTTTTATAGCTAGAAGTGTCAAAATATTGTCTGAGTCTTTCTCATTAAGTATAAATATACTTTTTGCTTTAGCTATATTTGCTTTTTTTAGTGCATCATAATCATGTGATTCAGCATCTATGAAGTGTTTTTGCTGTTCAACATCAATATTTACGAATTTCTGTTGGTAGTTTTTTTCAATAACAATTAGGTTATCAATTTGAGATTTCAGATAGTCTTTAATTAAGCATTTAGTAATTTCTGTATAGCCACAAACTATAATATGATCTTTCATAATAGAAACCTTATTTTTCTGTTTAAATTTATCAGTTATCCTTTCTATAAAACTACTTGCCAAAACCGTAATAATAGTAGCAAATAAACCAATGCCTATTATCATAATTGATATTGTAAAAAGCTTAGCATCATCTGTAATAGGGTGAATATCACCATAGCCGACAGTACTAAATGTCACTAAAGTAAAGTAAATAGCATCTGAGATATTATTGATACCTTCAAACTCACCTCTCATATAATACAAACCAAGAACGCTATAACTAATAGCTAAAAGAAAAGTAACTGCTAAAATAAATTGATAGAAACTAATATTTTTTGAATTTTTTTTATTAAATGTATTTCTGAAATATATAAGTAAAATAATCTCAATAGCATGTGTAAAAAATGTAATCTTGTATGCAATATGGTTATCTTGAATATAATCACCAAACATTGATAAGCTAATAAATATTACTGCTAAAAACCAGAATGTTCTTTTCCTTTGATAAATGCCTTTAGCAATAATTATCATAAAATAGCCGAGTATTAGAGGAATTATGATACCTAGTCCTGAGCCATATCTCATGCTCATATCATATAAATCAGATGGAAGATCCGCATCAATATTTATTGAGAAAATTTTATTAATAATTGGAATTGCAACAGCAAGTATTGTGATAATTCCATTTAATGTAATTGTAATAGAGATAAAAAGAGGAATATAGTTTGAGTATCTTTCTCTAATAGTCATTATATGGGATTATAATAAAATGATTAAACTAGATAGATTATAGAATATAGGAATAAGAAAATATAGTTAATATTAAATGTGAGCAAGCTTTCTAACCTTTGGAATTAAAAAATACATTATGAGAGCTGCGATACCTATTATGATAGTCAAAATTGTAAATAATGCTAAGTAGTTTGGATTGGTTTGGATTGGAGTCGCATTAATATCTGGTGAAGCAATTAGTATCGAAAGTAAGCTGGCGATAACTCCTGATGTACTACCTACAACAACCATCCATGATCCCATCATTAAACCTTGAAGTTTAGGATCTGCAAGTTTACCAACCATGGCATACCCAGTAGGCCCTATTAAAAGTTCCCCAATAGATTGAAAAATATAGCTTAATATAAGCCAAATAGCTGCTGTGTATCCTGATGAGTTTGCGGTCAATATGCCTATAACAAGCATTAAAAAACCAATACCTATAAAAATAAGACTAAAGCAAAATTGCATCGGAAAAGAGAATTTGAAGCGTCTTCTAATTATCAATAATATACTAGGTAGTAAAAATCCACCAATAGCTATCACTATGGTATTTGTATTTTGAAACCATTGAGTTGGAATTGTTAAACCAAGAAAATGTCTGTTAATGTTTGCTTCTGCAAACACAGTTAATGCCATCGGTGCGAGAGAGTATGCGGACCAAAAAATTAAACCAAAAACTGCAAGCACAACATATGCATATACTTTTTCCTTTTGCTGTTTAGTATGTTGAGCTTTTGCAATCGGAATAAACATCGCTAATAAGAAAATCCCTACAGCTAAAGCTATATAATTGGTATTTAAAGGATATTGTAACGCTACAAAGAGAAGTCCTATTGTTAATAGTACAGTAAGAAGTGCATATATATTGTTTTTAAATAGAATTCCTGTACCTGAGTTTTGAATTTTTCTAACTAGAGGAGTAGTTTTATCAGCTACAGTTTGCCAGCTAGTTGCTAAAAGTATAAAAGCAATAATATTTGTAATTGTAGTTATAAAGAAAAGGGTGTTATAACTGTGTTCTGCATGATATATACCAGCTACTGTAAATCCGATGAAAAAGCCAATATTCATGCCAGCATAATTCCAAAAGAAAGCAGTCTCTCTTGAGTTATCATCATTAGCAAATTGTTGAGTTAACATCATGTTTATGCATGGGACATTTAAACCGCATCCTGTTAAGAATAGAGCTAAAGCTATATACAAGTGCTCAACAGAGGGAAAAGATAAAAACAAACATGCAAAAATTTGTAAGACCATACCAATTAAAAACAGTACTCTATAGCTTATAAGTCGACCACCAATATAGCCTCCTAATATATGTAAACCATAGTTAAACGCCACAAAGACTCCCATAACGGCACTAGCTTTGGCGACACTAAAACCTAAAGCTTGTGTCATAAATAATACGAGAGTGGAGTATAAAACGGCAAAGCTTATAGTTGAAAATAATTGAGTAATTAGAAGTAATCTAGAAGCTTTTTTAAACAAAGGAAAGTTCATAGTACCATATAATTTAGACTTTAATAAAAACAGTTTATAATTTTAGTCTAAAAAAATATAGTTAAAAATGATGTAGATAAATATTATATAATTACAGGATATATTGGCTTAGGTCTTTGTCTTTTACTAAAGCTCCTAATTTATCATTAACATAGTCTGTTGTTATATCAATGGCTTTATCTTCCAGCTCAGGAGCATCAAAAGAAATTTCTTCTAACAATCTCTCCATAACAGTATGAAGTCTTCTAGCACCAATATTTTCAATTTCTTCATTTATACGGTATGAAATTTCAGCTATTCGCTCGATAGCATCATCTTTAAAGTTTAATTCAAGACCTTCTGTTTTCATAAGAGCAACATATTGCTTAAGGATAGAACAGTCAGGCTCTTTTAATATTCTAACGAAATCCTCTATTTCAAGTGATTTAAGTTCAACTCTAATTGGTAATCTACCTTGAAGCTCTGGAATAAGGTCAGATGGCTTAGCTACATGGAAAGCTCCTGAAGCTATAAATAAAATATGATCAGTTTTAATCATACCGTATTTAGTAGAAACTGTAGATCCTTCAACTAATGGTAACAAGTCTCTTTGAACACCTTCACGAGATACATCAGCACCAGAATTGCTAGATTTTTTACAAACCTTATCGATTTCATCTAAGAATACAATACCGTTCTGCTCAACAGATTCTAGAGCACGAGCTTTGATATCTTCTTCGTTGATTAGCTTAGCAGCTTCCTCATCTTGAACAAGTTTAATGGCATCTTTGATCTTCATTTTCTTATTTTTTTTCTTATCACTTCCTAGACTAGAAAATAAATCTTGAATTTGATTAGTCATATCTTCCATGCCTGGAGGACCCATTACACCAATGCTTTTAGGGGCAGCAGCTACTTCGATTTCGATTTCTTTATCATCAAGTTCGCCTTTACGGATTTTTTCTCTAAAGATTTCACGAGTTTTATTTTCTTTTTCTTTTTTCGAAGTACTTTCTTCAGCAGGCTCGTTTGCAAAACCTACTTTAGACTCAGCTGCTCTAGCAGGTGGGATTAGCACATCTAAGATTCTTTCTTCTGCTAATCTAGATGCTTTTTCTGTAACTTGTTTTTTAGCTTCTTCACGCTTCATTTTTACAGCCATTTCAACAAGATCACGGATGATAGATTCAACATCTTTACCAACATAACCTACTTCTGTAAATTTAGTTGCTTCAACTTTGATAAAAGGAGCATCGGCAAGCTTTGCTAGTCTACGTGCAATTTCTGTTTTACCAACACCTGTTGGACCGATCATTAATATATTTTTAGGAGTTACTTCTTGACGCATTTCACTATCAAGCTGCATTCTACGCCATCTATTTCTAAGGGCTATAGCTACAGCTTTCTTAGCATCATTTTGACCGATAATGTGTCTTTCTAATTCATGTACAATTGTTTTAGGAGTCATTATTTCTGACATGATTATTATCCTTTTTTATTTTCTAAGCTTTCTATTGTGAAATTATGGTTTGTATAAATACATGTATCAGCAGCAATTGTTAAACTTTTCTTAACAACTTCTTCTGCAGAAAGGTCTGTATTCTCAATAAGAGCAGTTGCAGCAGATCTTGCATAAGTAGAGCCAGAGCCGATAGAGATAATGTTATTTTTATCAGCTGCCATTACATCACCTGCACCTGATATTAATAGAGATAATTTTTCATCAGCCACAATAATCATAGCCTCTAGCTTACTTAACATTCTATCAAGACGCCATTCTCTAACCATTTCAACAGCTGCTCTCTCAAGATTACCTTGATAGAATTCTAGTTTTTGTTCAAACTTTTCAAACAGAGTAAATGCATCTGCAGTAGATCCTGCAAAACCAGTAAGTACTTTGCCACCATTAAGTTTTCTGACTTTTATAATATTCTCTTTTGCTATTGTGTGACCTAGAGTTGCTTGGCCATCACCACCGATTACTACTTTGTCACCTTTTCTGACACATAGGATAGTAGTTCCTTTCATAGTATTTTCCATATTTATTTATTCCTTTGTCGGCGTTGTTGATAATCTACTTAATATTACAAGATGGTATTGATATTAGATTTTACAAGGTATTTATTAGAAATTTTATATTATAGATTTGCTCTTTAGGCACAAAATGACAAAAAATTATGTTATATTTTAGCTTGTTTTATTTATTAACCAGAGATTTTTGTTATGAGTGATTTAAATTTTAAAGAGACTATTTCAGTCGCTACTACAATATATAAAAGAGCATTCAAAATTACTTTTGTTTTAGCTTTTATGCTTTCTTTTATCTCAGAGTTTTGTCTTGTGTATCTTATGAAAAATGGCATGGGGGAATATATAGAAAGTGGTGGTAAAGCAACACCAGAAAACCTTCCCTCTGGAGATATACTAGCTTTGATCGTTTTAGTTATTATGGTGGCAACAATATTTGTCTATTCAATGATAATTATGCTACAAGGTATAATGGTTAAACATGAGCTTAAAGCATCAGACGCTATGAAAATAGCTCTACAAATGTTTTCCAAAAGAGTTTTTCCTTTTATAGGAGCTTTTCTTTTATCTATGATTGTTATGTCTCTTCTAACAATGTTTTTACAGTATATAGGAATTTTTTTAGCTGTTTTGCTTTTTGTTACGGTGTTACCTGCAGTATTGCTTGATCAAAGAAAAGTGTTTGAAGCAGTTTCATATAATTTTTATATTATAAAAAATAACTTCTTTTATATGTTTAGGGTTTGTATAGCTATTCTTGCTCTTATGATTGTTAAACCCATGTTGACAGTTGGTTTAATTTATCTACTTAAAAATCTGAATATTGAAATGAATTCTCTAGAAATGTCTGTACAAAATATTATCGTTACAATTGTCGATGCATTTATACTACCATTTATATTTGCTATTAGCGTTGCAACATTTTTCTCTACTAGAAAGAAGTAATTTAACTACACAAAAACTAAATTTTCATAACTATAGTTATTAGCACTGCTAAGCTAATTATAATCATGGTAGCTCTTAAAAACTTTCCGCCGATAATTATAGTCTCTTGTTTTTTATATTCTTTGAACGAAACGATGGATGGCAGCAAAAGAGCTACAAATAGTCCACAATATCCAGAAATTGCTGATGCAGTAACAAAAATATTTGGATCGAAGTTTGCTACTATCCAGCATGGTATATAAACTATCAATCCTCCAATAAGTCTATTTGAAAACTTAGGTTCAAATTTTAAACTATCTACCCATATATCTATAAAGGCAATTGATAGCCCAATAAATGATGAAATTAGTGTGATATTAAAAAACATCTTAAGTAGTAAGTTTGTTGTATCACCAAAATTATAGTGACTCAAGACTGTTAAAAGTTCATTTAATGATAATCGAGCTCCAACTTCATTTGAATATGGTTGAATAATACTAACCACTATTGTTACCCAAAGGGTAGTAGCTATAAAGGTAAGACTTACTGCTGTGATAATAATCCACTTTGTATAAATAGTTTTTTCTTCCCCAACATAGTTTGCTAAACTGGGAATAATTGCTTGATAGGAGAAAACAAAAAGTATTATAGAGAAGCCTTCAGAAAAGTTTTGAAAAGACCTAATATCAAAACCATGGAAAAATGGCATCTTAAATAAAATTAAAAATAAAGCAATAAATAAAACAATAAGTTTAAATCCCATTATGATTCTGTTCAATTTATCAGCATATTTAATCCCACAAATAATTATAAATCCTAATATTATGGTAAATGCCAAGCTAAGCACAGCTTGCTCAAAAGGAATATTGATATTAAATAAAAAAGTATTCTTAAAAATAGCTGGACTGGCGCTAATATATGCTGTGATAACTGTATAAAGTGCTATTGCTGCAATTATTATAACTATATATTTACCAGCTTTTCCAAAGCTGTGTTCGGCAATAGAGCCGAAATTGTTTTTATTTTTAGGAAGTTTTAAGCATATTTCTAACGTCAATAACCCTGATATTAGCATGATAGTATATGCAAAAATCATAAAAATATATGTTAATGTAAGTCCAAATTCATATGCAATAAGAGGTAAAGCTAATATGCCTCCTCCTATCATACAACTTGTTACTAATAAGACACATCCTGTAAATTTAAAAGTGCTCATAAATTACCTTTATGATTTTGTTATTTTGATGATTAGTGCATAATTCTGAGTTTGTATAGTATTGATTAGGCCCACTATGAATATAATGTATAAAAAAAATTATTACTAATCTTCAGCTAGCCCTTTAAGGTGCTCAAGTACAGCTTTTGAGAATCCATCTTTAGATACATTATAACCACCTTCAAGTAAAGAGATAATAGGGCATGTATTATTTGTTGAGATAAGCTTTGATTTTATGTATTTTGACATCTTGTAATATGCAGAATCACTTAAACCTTCTCCATCTTCAAATTTAGCTATTGGATCACCACTTCTAGCATCAAATCCAGCTGAGATAAGTACAAGATCAGGGGTGAACTTATCAAAAGCTTCATCAATGCTCTGATAAAACTTTGGTAGATATATCTCATCTAAAAAATCTTTGCGTTTAAAGTGTATATTTTTTATAAAACTATTCGAGTTATTTGCTTTGCCTGATATTGTGCCAAAGTTTTGTGGATCACTATTTGGAATTTCATTGTAATATGGATAAATGCTAGCATTATGTAGCGAAATGAAATAGATATCAAAATCTTTAAATTTTGCTGCTATATAATCATGTTTTGCATCAAAGAAAACATTTTGCGTTCCATTACCATGGTGGTAATCCCAATCTATAATAAGAATAGATTTCTTGTCAAAATGCTTATATGCTAAAAAAGATGCAAAAGCTACATTGTTGAAGTAGCAGTAACCTTCGCCAACTTGATATCCACCATCAAACTCATCATCTTTACTAATGCCTCCAGCAAAGCTATGATGACCAGGAGGGCGCATAGCATAAAAGGAAATCTGCCCATCCTGTATTGATTTACAAAGAGTTTCATTTAATGCTTTTAAAGGCAAAGATGCTGCTTCAAATTTAGATGAGTTTTTAACTTCATCAATATGTTGTTGTGGGTGTAAAACACCTATATGTGATTTAAACTCGTTGTTAAAACCATCGGTATCAAGTATGTGAGGTTCAATAATATCTAAGCTTTTTGCCTTATCAAAAGCTAGTTTTACTATATCTAAGCGTTTGGGTTGTTCATTAGAACCTTCAAAGTTAATATGCTTTTTGAAAAGATCAAAGTTATGGAAGAAATTTATTTTACTCATAATGTATCAATTTAAAAGACCACTAAAGAAATTAAAATCGTATTTATCTTTAAATTCAATAGTTTTGTCTGCAATATTTACATTTTTTTGAGAGCTCTCTACTTCTGTTACAATACCAGCCTCAATTTTGATTTTAATTTCTTGATCATCTTTTGTATAAGTTTTTGTAAAGGGTAGGGTTTTCCCGAAGCGCCATTTCCAATCTTTTAAGTTATTTATTTCTTGATCGATAATTTCTTGATTTTCTAACGGAGTCTCTTCGTTAATTAGACTAAGCTCAACAGATGGGAAACTTTTGATAAAAGAACCTGTGATATCTTGGGTTTGTAAGTCTGGTTTTATTTCAGATAGATTTAGCACTTTCGAACGATGTGATTTAACCCCTTTTGTATCTAAAGATTTATCAATAGGCTGGTGCAGATAGTTATATAGTTTGCTAGTATCTGCATTTATCAAAAGAGTACCATGGTGAAAAGCACGATCTTTTTTTTCTCTAAAAGCACTACCTGAAACTTTATATGTGAAATCATTATGATCGATAACAATATCATTTCTTTCATTAGGATAAACTTCTATGCCTAATTTTTTAATAGCATTACAGACTAGTTTAAGATTAGCTTTTACATCATGCTCTTTTTTAGGTGAGATAATAGTGTAATTCAGGTTGCCATAGTCGTGATAAACGGTTCCACCGCCACTTTGACGACGAACTACAGGGATATTATCATCTTTCATTGCTTTGAGGTTACATTCTAGCCATGGGTTTTGGGCTCTGCCAATTACGATACAAGGCGCATTTTGCCATAAGAAAAGGATTTTTTTATCCTGAAGTTTCTCTAAGAAAAGCCAATTTTCAAATGCTAAATTAAAATAAATATTATTGCTTTGAGATATATAGATATTCATTTGTTATTAAATATTTTCGCTTTGTAATAAGTATAAGGTTTTATTGGTTCTATAAAAGAGTTTTGTGATATAATTTTTCGTTATTAGAGAGAATTTTAAATTACTAAATATAATGTCGACTATACAGCAGACTTTAGAAATAATTAAAAGAGGGGCTGATGAAGTCCTTATCGAAGAAGAATTAATCAAAAAATTAGAAAAAAATAAACCTTTAATCATTAAGTTTGGTTGTGATCCAACTGCTCCAGATATTCACTTAGGTCATACAGTAGTTATTAATAAATTAAAACAGTTACAAGATTTAGGTCATGAGATTCATTTTTTGATAGGTGATTTTACAGCTCAGATAGGTGATCCAACTGGTAAAAATGCTACAAGGCCTCCTCTTACAGCGGAAGAAGTTGCTGCAAATGCTGAAACATATACAAATCAAGTATTTAAAATCTTGGATAAAGAGAAAACTATTATTCGTCGTAATGGTGATTGGTTTGATAAAATGTCTGCTAGCGATATGATAAAGCTAGCTTCTAAATCAACAGTTGCAAGAATGCTTGAAAGAGATGATTTTTCAAAAAGATATAAAGGTGGTCAGTCGATCTCAATTCATGAGTTTTTGTATCCTTTGGTACAAGGCTATGATTCTGTAGCAATGAATGCTGATATTGAGCTTGGCGGTACAGATCAAAAATTTAATTTACTAATGGGTAGAGAGTTACAAAAACAACAAGGTCAAGAGCCTCAGATTATTATTACAATGCCATTACTAGAAGGGCTTGATGGCGTTAAGAAGATGTCTAAATCTAGTCAAAATTATATAGGTATTGAAGAACCAGCTAATGATATTTTTGGTAAGATTATGTCTATATCTGATGAATTAATGTGGCGTTATTATGAGCTTTTGAGTTTTAAATCATTAGATACTATAGCTAAGTTAAAAGAAAATGTTGCAAATGGAACAAATCCACGTGATATTAAGATAGAACTGGCAAAAGAGCTAATAGAAAGATTCCATTCTAATGAAATGGCTGAAAAAGCACATCAAGATTTTATTCAAAGGTTTCAAAAAAATCAGATACCTGATGATATAAATACTGTAGAATTGACAGAAGAATTACCAGTGGCTAATCTGTTGAAGGAAGCTGGTCTTGTTGCTAGTACCTCAGAAGCTAACCGTATGATTAAACAAGGCGCTGTTAAGATCGATGGTGAGAAAGTTAGTGATAGCAAGGCATTTTTTGGTAAAGGAACGGATAATGTCTTCCAAGTAGGAAAGCGTAAATTTGCAAAAATTATTATAAGATAAGAGGTGTATAAAAATGGATAAGTTTTTATCAATATTTATGGGTGTATTAATAATTGTAACTATTATTACTATATTTATTAATCTATTTCCTATAGCAATTAAGGTATGTATAATTTCTGCCATTATTAGCGCGATAATTTATATTGTGCTGAAAATGATAGAGAAGTTTAGTGATTAATCTTTTCTTTTAAAATTTATTATTTGCCTACGTTGTTTTTTTGTAGGCTTTTCTGGACTTGGTAAGTTAGTAGTTTTTCTAAGAGCTGCTTCTTTCTCTCTTTTTTCTATACTTTCAGATGTTTCTGTATAGAGCTTTTGAGCTTCAGTAGCAGATTTTCGAACCTTATCAAGGGCTTCAACAATTACAGTCTTTTTTATATGTGACTGCTGTATTTGATATACATCTCCAATATTTACAGTTTTACTTACTTTTGTTTTTTGCCCTTGGAAGTGTACTTTACCACCTTCAATTGCTTTTTTAGCTAATGCTCTGGTTTTATAAAATCTAGCAGCCCATAGCCATTTATCTAGTCTTACGCTCATATTTTTTAAAAGAATATTCTAATGATCTGATTATAGCTAATAATTACAAGCATTTTAACTAGTTTTAAAGTCTGGTATGCTAAGAGACAGTTTAATTTGTACAAAATAATAAAATGGAAAAAACTATAAATCTACATAAAATGAATACATCTCTAGATGAATCAAATAATGCTATTTATTATTTAGATGATATTTGCATCAATGACTATATTGGTCAAAATTTAAAAATAGAGTTTTTAGATGAGATAAATTGTGTATCTTGTGGAGCTAAAACTAAAAAAAGCTATTCTCAGGGGCATTGTTTTATGTGTATGAGAAAGTTGCCTGAGTGTGATATTTGTATAGTTAAGCCTGAGTTATGTCACTTTGCAGCTGGGACTTGTAGAGACTCTGGCTGGGGTGAAGAAAACTGTATGAAGACACATATAGTCTATTTAGCAAATACTGGAGATACTAAAGTAGGTATTACAAAGCTAAAAAATGTACCATCACGATGGATAGATCAAGGAGCTAGTCAAGCTATCCCAATATTTGCAGTTGAGAGTAGACTAATATCAGGTTTAGTTGAGGTTGCTATCAAAGATCATATTTCTGATAAAACAAATTGGCGAAAGATGCTTCAAGGTGATCCAGAGAATAGTGTGAATTTTGCTAGTTTAAGAGATGAATTAATGGAAAAATCTAGTGAAAAAATAGCTGAAATAAAAGCTAAATATGGTGAAAATAGTGTCGAACCTGTTGATGGTAAGATTCAAAATATTAACTATCCAGTGTTAGAGTATCCAACAAAAATTAAATCTTTCAATTTAGATAAAGATCCTATAATTGATGCTAAGCTTATGGGAATAAAAGGGCAGTATCTAATATTTGATACAGGAGTTATAAATATCCGTAAGTTTAGTGGTTATAAATGTAATATTTCTAGGTAGAGTTTATGAGTAAGGTTGCTATTATTGGTGGTGGAGCAAGTGGTATTATTAGTGCAAAAATATTGCTGGATAGAGGTTTTAATGTAACTACTTTTGAAAAAACTAATAATGTTGCTGGAGTTTGGAATTATAATGATAAAGATGGTGCTCTATATAAAAATCTTAGAACTAATTTACCTAAAGAGATTATGGTTTTTGAAAATCAACAAATTCCATATAAATCTGAACAGTCATTTATAAGCTATCAAGATGTCAGAAAATATCTGGAGCAAAATGCTAAAGTTTGGCAAATTGATAAGCATGTTTGTTTAAACTCTGAAGTAATTAGCCTAAATCCATTAGATAAATTAGATAAAAATCCTGTGTGGCGAGTTACATATATAAAAGATCAAATAAGATATCAAGAAGACTTTGAGTTTATTATTGTAGCAAATGGTCATTATAATCAACCTAAAATTCCTCAAGAGATAGTAGGTTTAGATAGTATCGATAATAAAAATATTTCTCATAGTAAATATTATAGATCGCCCAACAATCATGGAAGAAGGGTTATGTGTGTAGGATACTCTTCATCAGGTATGGATATTTCTAGAGAATTATTTGAAAGTGGCAGAGAAGTGTATGTTTCATTACGAAATTTAGATAATAAAAAAGAATCGTATAATCTTAATGATGTTAAAAGAGACATAAAATTTACCTCATCATTAAGAGAAATAATATGTGCAGAAAATGAGTGTATAGTAATAACTGATAATGGTAACAAAATTCATGTAGATGAAGTGATTTTTTGTACTGGTTATAAATATGACTTTCCATTTTTATCTTGTGATTTAGTTTCAACAGATAACAATATTGTTCAACCATTACTCAATCAGCTGCTTCATGAAAGGTATTTAAATCTTGGATTTATTGGTCTTCCTTGGAAAACACTACCATTTGTTTTATCTGAATGTCAGGCAATTTTTTTAGCATGTTTTTGGAGTCAAAGCCATAAAGGACAAGTAGAAATTTTAGCAAATATGGAAGATAGCCAAAGCCATAAGACTAGATTTGAAGATGATTTTATAAAATATTTCCACATGCTTGGAGATCAACAATGGACCTATAATCTTAATTTACTTGATCTGGTTGGTCAAAAAACTATATTCAGAGAACAAAGAATAAAATTAATAGAGCAAGTATATAATAATGTTCATGAGTTAAAACTAAAGTACCCGTTTAGTTTTCGTGATGCTGTATATAAAGTGGACTATATTCAAAATAACTATACTAGAATAAGCAACCATAAATAACTTGTCATATAGTTACAACTTTAAAAATTGATAGCTGAATTAATATACATTGATAATAAAAGGGCAGTCAACATGCTCTGTGTATTGGCAGCTGAAGTTTTTAAGATAATGATTTGGATATTTATAGATATGGAGTCTGTTATTTGATTGTATAGTTGATGTAATTATGTGTCCTTCTATATTTGAATAATAGTAACATTTTAAATCACATAAATTACTTTTACAGTCTACTAGATTAGCTCCTTTAAAGGTTAGAGGGTACTCTGGAAATTGTGAATGTGTTTGATCAGTTGCTATCCAAGAATATTTAAATTCATGATATTTAGTCTTTGCTGTAAGCTTTTGGTTCTTTTGAATAAAATCTTGAGGAGAAGGACAATAATAAGTAATAGGAGCTGCTATAAGAAAATTAGTCAAAAATAAAAGTATTATACAAGCAAAAAAATTATTAAACATAGTGTTTGAAAATTTATTTCGTATTAAGATGTGAAATTTATTGATAATACTAACTAATTAGATGTAAAAAATAAATATAAAACCACAATTATTAATCATAATTCATAGCAATTAAAAATATGAGCTAATGAAATTTAGACATAAAAAAAGCCCACATTGCTGTGAGCTTTAATTAATGGCGGAGAAAGAGGACGTCACCTATTAAGTTTAATTTTTACCACTTTAGTTCAAAATAGTTCTCTAAGCCAATAATATCAATGCATACGGCTATTAATAAAATCTTATTTAGTATTGAAAAGTTCGTATTAATTCGTTACTATCCACTTATTATAGTAGGGTATTTAGTAGGGTAGGAAATATCATGAGGATACCAAAAACACTTAGTCATAAAGAGGTTGAAGCTTTAAAAAAAATAACCAAAGGACCAAGACAATTATGTAGTGTTGGAGGTGTAGAAGGTCTTCATCTTCAAATAACTAATAGCGGAGCTAAATCATGGATATTTAAGTATACTGCTCTTGGAACAGGTATAAATGGCATAAAGCAAAAAAGAAAGGAGATGGGGTTAGGTTCATTTCCTTTAGTCAAGTTAAAAGATGCTAGAGAGTATGCTAAAGAATGTAGGTTACTACTTTTGAATGGAGTCGATCCTATTGCAGATAGAAAAGCGAAGCTCGATATAATCAATCAAGAAGAACAAAAGAAACAAATTACTTTTGAATATGTAACTAGGTTGTGGCTTGAGAAAAAATCACAGGAATGGAAAAATCCAAAAGATTTTCCAAGATGGACAAGAGCTTTTGAAAGAAATATATTTCCAACTCTTGGGAAAATGCCAATAAGTGAAATTACACATACACATATTACAGAAACTTTGAAGCCAATCTGGACAGAAATACATGATACATCAACTAAGTTGAGATCGTATATTTCTAATATCTTTGATTTTGCTATTGCATCCAGTCTCTATCATGAACTTAATCCAACACCATCTAAAAAACAGGTTGAGGTTTTATTACCATCTGGAAAACTCACACAAAAAACTAGTCATCATCCTGCTTTGCCATATAGTCAGCTACCAAGTTTTATTAAAGATCTTAAAGCTGAAGCTTCAATACCATCTTTAGCTTTAGAGTTTGCAATTTTAACGGCTAGTAGATTTGGACAAGTAGCAAGAGCATCTTGGGATCAGTTTGATTTTAAAAAAAATGTTTGGATTATTCCAGCTGAAATAATGAAAGGTTCGGCAAGCAAGGCTAAATCACATACAATACCTCTATCTAAAAGATCTATAGAAGTACTTAAGAATGTGAAGAAATTAGCAAATAACAAACTAGTGTTTCCAAATACTAAGGGTAATCAAATATCAGATAAAGCCTTGAAGAATGTTATTTTGAATCTTCATGAAAATTTAAAAAAGAGAAATACAGATTCTAAAGGCTATATTGATCCAGTTTATAATAAAGTTATAACACAGCATGGTTTTAGATCTACATTCTTGAATTGGGTAACTGAGAAAAGTAATTATCCTTTACATGTCGGAAGAATGGCTTTAGCCCATGAAATCGAAGATAAAGTAGAAGCTGCCTATAGAAGAGGAAATTTACTAGAAAAAAGAGCTTTACTAATGGAGGAGTGGGCTGAATATATGAACTAAATTGAATAATACAAGATTCAAAAACCCATAATTATATCATACTTGTCAAGGACAGTTTTTGTATAAATAGTGTCCTTTCTATACTTTCAATATTATTAAATAATATCTCATGTATACAAAAGTAGCCGGTAGTGTTCAATCGCTTTCGAGAGCATAAAAGAATTATGAGATTAATAACTATGGAAGAAGAATATTTAAAGATAGATGAAGTCCTGAAGATAATAAAAAAGAAAAAAACGACTCTTTATGCGTATATCGCGAGAGGGGATTTTCCTAAGCCTATAAAGGTTTTTGGCAATAGTCTATGGCTAAAATCTGAAGTTGATAAGTTTATGGCTAGTTTCGTTGAGCAACGAAATAAGAAGCAAAAACAGTTTAGAGATGTTGAGGAGGCTAATTATGTTAAATAAAAACTCAGATCAGCAATTTGATATGAATAACATAAGTTCTATTTTGATTAATGAAGCTGAGTCTGTGAATTGGACATTAGATAAAATTAATGAGCTTACAAATAAATTTAATCAGGGAGAGATTTCTGATAGTAAATATAAAAAAATGAAACAGTCACATTTAGATATGTTGAACTTCTTTATTAAAAGTTCAATCAAAAAAAATCTAACAGATGAAAATACAGATGTAGTTGAGAGCATAGATCAAAGCATTGGTTTCTTTGAGTTTTGCAATATTGTTAGTTCAGCATATAAGGAGATCCAGAACCAAGTAGCATCTAAAAAAGTTCAAGCATTATCATGGGATGAAGTAGTTGCTAAGGATTTAAGATCTAAAGAATTTTTGCTTGAGCCTATCATAAAAGAAAAAGATTTAATAATGGTATACGCAGAACGAGGTGTAGGAAAAACGCATTTATCTACAGGGATAGCTTGGGCAATATCTACAGGTACAAGTTTTCTCAGTTGGGAAGCTAATAGATCTGTAAATACATTATTTATAGATGGAGAAATGCCTTTGGTAAGCATAAGAGACAGATTAATGAATCTATCTAATGGACTTTCCAATAGCCAATTTAAAATTGTAAGTCATGATACTTTATTAGCTGATCAGGTAATGCCAGATCTATCAACCCTAGAAGGACAAGACTCTCTCGAAGATCTTGTTGATTGGGCTGATTTTATAGTTTTGGATAATTTAGCCACTCTTTGTCGTAGTGGTAGGGAGAATACAACAGAAGCATGGCGTATTACGCAAGACTGGTTGTTGAGCCTTAGAGCTAAGGGTAAAACTATTCTTTTGGTAGATCATGCTGGCAAAAATGGAACTAATAGAGGTTCCTCAGCCAAGCAAGATGTGTTGGATACTGTATTGTGCTTAAAGCATCCTTCTGATTATGAGTACGAGCAGGGTGCTCGGTTTATAGTGAAGGTTGAGAAAAATCGTAATGGCGAAAAAATTGAGGATATAGAGGTTCACTTAGTGAATGGGCATTGGAATATTTCGACTGCTAAGCAATCTAGAGATGAGCGAATAATTGAAATGTATCAATCTGATATGACTCAGAGAGATATAGCACAAGAGATGGATTGTAGCCTTGGATTAGTTAGTAAGGTTGTCAAAGCGTACAAACAAAATAAAAAGTAGTGTTCACGTTATTTTTGTCTAGAGGTTGTGAACAATGAACATTTATAGAACATGAGAATGTACATAGTATGAACAAGATAATATTTAAGCTAAAGGCTTAAGCAATATCTAGCTTTTAGTAATTTAAAGTGTAAACAAAAATATGAAAATTTTGTGAACAGAGGTGTTCATATAGTGTTCATTTTGTCTTTCTAGAAAATATAAGTGTGAACATGATTTAATAAGGAATTTATTATGAAAAATCAAAATATATCTAAAGATATGTCAACTATAGGTATTACATTTTATCTGGCAGTATCGTTACCGATAATCTCATGCATAGTAATACTTTTATCATATAATATAGACGGGTTAGATATGGTCTTGTCTACTATATCAAGCCTTGTTGATTATTCAGGCTTTAAGACAGATGGGGGCTGGTATTTTAGATTATTGTTACTATTACCAGTAATATCTATTTCTCATTATATTGGATTTAAAATGTTACAAAATCAAGAGACAACATTTGAAATTCAATTGCTTCAAGGGCTATCAGTAATATTCTACACTATTATAATCTCTATATTTTTTATAGGTGTAGGCTGGGTGATGGCAGTTTATGTTACAAGAGCCTTTAGCTATATGCATTTTTTTGGCAATCCAATAGAACGATTTAATCAGATTATTAGTGTTAATCCTTACTTAAGGGCTTACGATCTACTATCAAATTATATATGGACTAATATTGCTATTTTCTATATTGCTTTATTAGTGTTTATAATAATACAGTTTGTCTTATCAAAAACTTTATATGCTAAAAAAATAGAGCCATTTTTTTCTCAGTATATGACAGAAAAAGCTAACAATAATAGAAAAATAGAAGGGATTAAAAGCTCAAAAGATGAATTAAATGAACTAGATATTAAGCTAAAAAAGCTAAAAACTTTTGAGCCATCAAATTTTTTTAATAAAAATCACACATTCATAGCTAGAGATATAGAAAATAAAAAACCTATATATATAGATGATAAAAAAATTATAAATAAAGAACTACCACATTTTGCGATAGTTGGAGCTAGTAGTTCTGGTAAAGGAGTTTTTTCACAAGTTTTTTTAGTACAGATGATTTTAAAGAATCAATCTGTAATTGTTTTTGATCCGAATGATGATGATCATATGATGAAAAATCTTAAATATAATGCTGAAAGAATGGGTAAAAAATTTCATCTGATAGATTTTAATGACTATGAAATTCCACAAATTGATATTTTACAACAATGTAAAAAAGGCGAATTTAGAAGGCTAACAAATGTATTATTTCCAGCACTAAAAATTAGAAATTCAGAGGGTAATTATCATGCTAAGTTCTCAAGAAAGGCTAGAAGAGTATATGAAAAGGTACTAAAAGAAGCAGATGAAGTTAAATGTATGTATGACCTACATAAACAAGTTTTTGAAATATATAATGAGGATTATTTCAGAGCTGATAATGGAGATATTCCTCAGTTTGTACAAGAATTTTTAGATTTTGCAGATATTCCAATGTTTAAAGTGAAGGAAAGTATATCTATAGCAAAAGCAATTGAAAATGGAGATGTTATATATGTTTCATGTCCTGAAATGTCAGAGGATGATGAGATTACATATCTATGTAAGGCTTTTTTTGTAAGAGTTTTACAGATCATAAAGTCTAGAAGGTTAGAGGATACTAATCATGTTTTCTTATTTGTTGATGAGTTTGCTGAGTTTGTTAATAAAACCGTAAAATCAGCAATTGAACAAGTGCGTAAAAAGAGGTGTACTATTCTAATGAATATGACATCATTTGAAAGCTTAGATGGTATAGATTCTGATGTTAAAGGATCAGCGGTTATAACTACAGTTAAGAATAATTCTCTAAAACTTATTTATCAACAGCCACATGAAGATCTGTCTGAAAAAGCCAGTAAAATGACTGGAGAGAAGATAGTTAATATTGAGCATAACCATATAAAAAGAAATGAGGCCTTACAAGAAATAAATCAAATAATGGAAACCACTCAAATTCCTCAAAAGGTAAATATTTATAGTGCAACAATGCTTGCTAACTTACCTCCTAAGGTTGGTATATTTGTTGGTCAGGGATTACCTAGATTAGTCCAAACAGAGGTTCTTAAATATCCAGAAAGCGTAGAATTTCCAACGGTTCTACAAGCTGAACCTTATAGTGTCAATGACTCTGAAACAAACTCAGAAGATGATAATGATATTATGGGGGCTTTATGATTGAGACTAGAGGTAGAAAAGATCTTATAGAACAAGGCAATAAACGAGTTAAGTTTGCCTTAGATTTCTTAGCTGATGAAGTTTATACTAATAGGCAGATCTTAAAAGAAGTGACTGGTATTACTTCATCTCAAGGTATTGGTGGATTTATCAAAAGACTAGAAAAACTAGGTTTTGCTAGAGAGATAAATTTACCTAGTGTAGAAGAAACTAATAAAACTTATAAGATAATAGGTATTACTTCACAAGGTATGGCTGAAACTAATCATCTTGATAGAAGAGGTTTTGAGATAAGTAAACTTAAACATAGTCAGCTATTACATAAGTTTCTTTGTCAGCAGATACATTTACAAGTAATTAAACAAAACCATAAATATATCAGTGGTAGATGGCTAACTGATGACTGGTTTGGTGGCAAAAATGTTAAAAGACCTGATGCAATTATTATTACAGAAGATAATCAAAAGATAGCTATAGAAGCTGAGCGAACAATAAAAAGTAAATATCGCTATCAGCAGATAATAGTTCAATATCTGAAAATGATAAAAGCTAATCAGATAACTAAAGTTAGATATGTGATGCCAGATCAAGCTAAGGCTCAAATGGTTGAAAAAGCTATAAAGTCAATAAAATCAGTGACTATTTCAACTAATGGGCAGAAACGACAATTCAATCTAACTGAAGATGTTTGGAAATGGTTTGAGTTTACACCTATATAAATATGAAAAACTTGAACATTTTATTTTTATCTAATCTTTAAGTTTTTGATTTCTTATATGAGAGTATATTGTTAAATAAAGAAGTCCAAAAATAATAGAAAAGCTGGAAGCTAATAATATAGCAATTTTGATGCTATTCATAAATTGTTCCTGTGAAGCCAGATTGGCAATAAATAGTGCCATTGTGAACCCAGCTCCTGCTAGTATTGCTCCTCCAGTCAATAATCCCCAATTTAGATCAGCTGGGAACTTAGCAATTTTTGTAACTACAGCTAGCCAACTAAATAATAATACACCAATAGGTTTACCTAAGGCAAAAGCTATGAATATAGAAAATATAAGATAGCTATTTATATTCTCAAATGAGAGAGTTATGCTTGCATTTGCTAGTATAAAAAGTGGAAGTATAACAAAATTAACCCATGGATGTAGAGTTACTATTAATCTTTCTATAGGTGATAATGATTCACGAATAGCTATTTCTGCCATATATAAGGTATGCCTATCTTTAGTATCATAACTATTTTCCTTATTTGTAGGATGAGATGTTACATTATTAAGAATATTATATAACCTTGTATCATCAACCCATCTTCTAGAAGGAGTCATTAAACCTAAAATCACCCCTGCAATCGTAGCATGAATTCCAGAGGCATCAAACAAAATCCATATTATACATCCGATTACAAGATATATTTTTAGATCACGAACACCAGTTATAGTCATCAAACGAATTATGATTAATACACTTATTGCTAGTATAATTATCAACCAATATAAACGATGACTATAAAAAAAAGTTACCACAAGTATAGAACAGACATCATCAACAATAGCTAAAGAAAGAAGAAAAATACGTAAGCTATTATTAATTCGAGAACCTAATATCCCCAAAGCTCCAACAACAAAAGCTGTATCTGTAACCATTACAGTAGCCCATGAGGATATTTCTGATCTACCTTGTAGTAGAATAATATAAATTATTACAGGTACTAACATTCCACCGAATGCTGCTAATGTGGCAAACATACCTTCGCGAAACTTGGCTACTCCTCCAAAGGCAAAATACCTTTTTAATTCAAGCGATATGATGAAAAAAAATAGAGTCATTAATCCATCATTAATCCATTCTTTTATTGATTTTGAAAAATCATAAGAACTTATATGAACCCCAAGTTTTGTTTCCCAAATTTGACTAAAACCATTAGCCCAAGGAGAATTTGATATAATTAAAGCTACTATTGTAGAAAATAATAGTATTAATCCACCTATAGCTTCTATATGTAGAAAGCGAGATAGTGGATTTGATAGTTTGTTTATAAATTCTTTAGGTAAGCGTGCTGACTTTACCTCAGAGTCATGTATTTTACTCATGTTTACAACCTTTATATTAATAACTTGCTAGAAGAAAATATGATGACTAAAATGTTGGATTTATTATTGTAGATATAGTGAGTTTTTATAATAAGGTTTTTAGTTTTCTTAAATAATCTTTTGTTTTTCTTAAGCCTTCTGATTGATTATTACATATCTCTGGTCTCATATTTTGATCTTGTGCATCCATCTCAGAAGAGCAATCTATAGCATTTTGTTCAAGTAAATATATTTTCCTCTTTTTATTAATTCCCATTCTATATATTAGATTTGCTTCTTTTAGCATATTCATTTGTTCACCAGCTTAAGGTATCGTTTTGCTAAAGAAAAAAGAATTTTCTTTATTAACCATAATCATTATGACATGGTACAGTTAGATTCACAAACACACTCACTGCAAAAAACACATAAGTCTGTATTATTAAATTTATAGCTTCTAAAAGCTCAATGATATCTACAATAACTACTAGAAATAGTCACTTGAAACACTCAAACAAACCCACAAAATCTACTCATACCAGCCCAACAGCACCAGCATAGCCACTACTAAAACCAGTATTTCTAACTTCTAAAAACACCTAGCTTTGCTAATCCATAAATACCTAGATAATCATTGCATATCTTTAGCTAATGCGATGACTAAAATAAGTTCTTCGTTTGTATTTTTTGACTAATACCTTTTGTCACTGTACTACACCAAACCAGTTTGCCAATACCATATAAAATCAAGGTTTTGCCTGTGAGTTCCACCATGATTTTCTATGTTTTGTAATTGGCTGTCCTTCAAGTTGTTGTAACAGTGAAAGCAAAAGGAGCAAAAAATGACAACAAACTACGAGCCTCAAATCTATATTGCATGTTTAGCAAGCTATAACAATGGTATCTTATACGGTAAATGGATTAACGCAAACCAAGATGTTTCTGCTTTAGAAGATGAAATCCAAGAGATTTTAGCAGATTCACCTATGCCAGATGCTGAAGAGTGGGCAATACATGATTATGAAGATTTTGATAATTTAGGTTTGTCAGAGTATGAAAGCTTAGAGACTATTTCTCAAGTAGCTCAAAACATTGTAGAACATGATGAGCTTTTTATAGAAGCTTATAAATATACAAATAGCATTGATGAAGCTATTGAAATGATAAATGATCGTTTCATAGGCTTATATGACTCAGTTGAAGATTATGCAGAAGAAACTACTGATATTTCATCAATTTCAGAATATCTAAGATATTATATCGACTTTCAATCTCTAGCTCGCGATATTGAGTTATCAGGTGATATAACAACCTTTGAAGTTGATAATCAAGTAGCTGTTTTCTTTTAAAAAACTCTTTATCATTTTTACATATAAATTTCTTGCAAATCAATTGTTACATCATTCCTATCATAATAGAATGCTAAATCAGATAAGTATTGATAGTTAAATCTCTGAATAAAATATTTCTTATATCTACTATCTTTAGTATCTTTGCCTTTTTTGGTTTTCACACAATTCATAATATCATTATCATCACCTGTCATTTCTCGATATATAAAAGCATCTATATATTTCAGTAAGTGACCATCATTCCATAAAGTATTAAATTCTTTTATAAATTTTTCATTATTCGTTTTTTTAAGCTCTCTCGGTACACCTATAAGTTTACTAGTATTAGTACCATGTTCTTTTATCATTAGAGCAGCAAGATTGTTGAAAAGGTTTACTTTTTTGCCATGAGGGGCTTTAGATGCTCTATAAAAAGATTTTTCATAGTTGTTTCCTAGAGGATTTTCACTCCACAATATTTTATGATCTTCTCCAAATACTCGAGCATTCATTGGATTTGTTATTAAAGTTTTGAGAAAAGTACTAAAAGTCTTGTTTAGCATAGTATTTTTTGATTCTCTAATGTTATTTGGTGTTATTGTTTTATCTATCATAGTTCCTAGATGTAGCCATTTTGTATAGGCTAATAACCTATGATGAAGTAATATAAACAAGTCACTAGGTGTTATGTGTGGATATTTATAGTCCTCAAAATTGCCAAATATATCTAACTTATCAAAATCATTTGTATAGTTAATATCTACAGTTATCTCTTTTAGAATAGGAAAATCTTTTTTATCGACATATCTTCCTAGTTTTTTTAATGTATCAACCTTAGACCATGCCGACATTATGTCTATTATATTTGTTTCATCAGTTTCGATAAATAATGTGTCATAAGAGTATTGGTGTAAATTTGAATAGTCAATTTTATTTAGTTTTATATTGCTTATTATAAACCTGTCAGAGTCACTAACTAAGTCCTTAAGAAATGGTTTAAATATGTAGGTATAGTACTTATCACAATTAATCACAAAAAGGCTATAAAAATATGCTTTTAAGTCTTTGTTATCTTTGAACATTAGTGGAATATCATTGCTTTCATCTTCATACAATCTTTTATGCATTAGATTGTTTGTATCAATATGAATATTTGTGAAAAACCAACAAAATATAGCAATAGCATCATTTTTTGTATAATTATGTTCTGCTTTAGATAAGACTTTTAAAATATCCTCAATATATAGATCTATACATTTTTTTGATAGTGTAGGTATAAGCTGTTCAGTCAATTCTGCGAGTTTTTTAATTTCTGACATAAAAATCCTTAATTTCTTTGTTTTAATGATTTATTTTGCTCACATTAAAATATATCAAAATAAATCAAGATAATTAAATCACTTGGGTTTTAATTAGTCAACACGCAAATATAACAAAATAAAGTTGAGTAAAATAGGTGTGTAGGTATAATATTGTAATACATAAGAATAGAACGTATAGAATGAGACAAAAGTTAGATAGTGTTGCCAAAATATTTATAGGTGTTGCAACTGCTCGTTATAAATATAATCCTTCAAAAGGTAAAGAAGACAAGAGGAGTTATTTGTTATTTAGTCAAAATATGCTGAGCGATACTGGTATTCTTCAAAAGTATCAACCGGATACATTTATTGCAAGTAAAGATCTATCTTTTAGTTGTACACAAGAGGGTGATATAAT
The DNA here is from genome assembly GCF_000764555.1 of Candidatus Francisella endociliophora. Classification (NCBI taxonomy): domain Bacteria; kingdom Pseudomonadati; phylum Pseudomonadota; class Gammaproteobacteria; order Thiotrichales; family Francisellaceae; genus Francisella; species Candidatus Francisella endociliophora. The sequence goes on from NZ_CP009574.1 coordinate 42,727, forward strand.
TTTTGGGCTTAGAAAGCCAAATAGTGCTGTATATATTGATAAAAATCATACAAATCTTCTTGTGCAGTCTTATATGGCTATAATACGCTGCAATACTGATATTATTTTGCCTGAGTATTTAGCTTTCAGATTGAATACTTCAGATATACAAAATCAATTACAAAAAGATATTCAAGGTGGTACAGCAATTCAACTTTTAAAAATCCAAAGCTTAAAAGAAGTAGTGATTGATATACCAAATATTGAAAAGCAAAAACAACTTATATCGGTACTAAAAACAGGCTATAGTGAAATACAAGTACTAGAGCAAATAATCCAACATAAACAACAGCTTTTAAAATCAATAATATAGTAAGGGGATAGCCATGCAAAAAACAACACAAAAAGAGATTAATCAAATAGTTTGGAATGCTTGCGATACATTTAGAGGAACACTAAACCCAGATGGTTATAAAGACTATATTCTTAGCATGCTATTTGTGAAATATCTATCAGATTTCTACAAAGAGAAAAAAGAGCAGTTATCACAAAGATATAATGGTGATGAAAAAATGATAGAAAGAGCTCTCTCTAGAGAAAAGTTTAGATTAGATGATAGTTGTACTTTTGATTATCTATTAGCTAATAAAGATAAAGAAAATCTCGGTGAAATTATCAATGCTGCTCTAGATAGAATAGAGGAAGATAACCCACAAAAACTAACTGGTATATTTAGAGGCGTTGATTTTAACGATGCTAAAAGTCTAGGTGATACTAAAGACAGAAATAGCATACTAAAAAACCTACTAAAAGATTTTAATAACCCTAAACTAGATCTATCACCGAGTAAATTAGAGGGCAACGATGTCATTGGCGATAGTTATGAGTATCTGATTGCTAACTTTGCGAGTGATTCGGGTAAAAAAGGTGGTGAATTTTTTACACCTAGCCAAGTATCATCATTGTTAGCTATGCTAGTACAAGCAAAAGAGGGTGATGAGATCTATGACCCTACTTGTGGCTCAGGCTCTTTATTGATAAAAGCAGCTAAAGAAATTGGCTCTAACAACTTTGCAATCTATGGGCAAGAGCGAAATAGCACTACTCATTCACTATGTCGTATGAATATGTTTTTGCATGATATAAATGATGCAAATATCCAACATGGCGATACGATTAGAAATCCACGTATTTTAGAAAATGATAAGCTTAAAAAGTTCGATGTAGTTGTTGCTAACCCACCATTTAGTTTGGATAAATGGGGCGCGGATGATGTTACTAGTGATGTGTATAGCCGTTTTGAGTTTGGTATACCGCCAAAGTCAAAAGGTGACTATGCTTTTATCCAGCACATGTTAGCTAGTCTAAATGAGTCTGGTCGTATGGCTGTGGTTGTGCCTCATGGAGTGCTATTCCGTGGTGCCGCAGAGGGCAAAATTAGACAGCAGATTATAGATAATAATCTCTTAGATGCTGTGATAGGCTTACCAAGTAATCTTTTCTTTGGCACTTCGATACCTGCTTGTATTATGGTATTCAAAAAGCAAAAAGATAGTAATGATGTGCTATTTATAGATGCTAGTAATGAGTTTGAAAAAGGCAAAAACCAAAACAAACTAACAGATGATAATATCAAAAAGATATTTGATACTTATAAGTCTAGAGAAAGCTTAGAAAAATATAGCCATGTTGCGAGTTTAGAAGAAATCAAAGAAAATGACTACAACCTAAATATCCCTAGATATGTAGATACTTTTGAGGAAGAAGAGCCTGTAGATATCGAGGCGACTAAGCAAACTATAGCAGAGCTAGAAGCAAAGAGAGAAGAATTGAAAACTAAAATGGCTGAGTATTTGGAAGAGTTGGGTGTTTAAAACTACCCCGTCAGTCTAGCGACTGCCACCCCTTCACTGAGCGAAGGGGAATTACTAAAATAATATTGTCATACTACGACTTGATCGTAGTATCCATAGACAAAATTAGGAAATAGACATAAAAAATGGATTCTATGGTCAAGCCATAGAATGACAGATTAGAAATAGGGGAATTGCTTCCATCGCTTACCAAGGGTAGTGATGGATAGCTTAGTTAAATCTTATTATAGTAGACTATAATAAAACTACAAGGAAATAAGCAGTGAAAAATAAAAATATAATGATAGTTTTAGCGGTATTTTTTGATTTGTTTTTGAGTTTTCTTTTTATAAGTTTTGAGGGGTGTGCTGACAATAATGTAGTGTTGTGCGTTATGACTTGTAGTTTAGCTATGACTTATGTTTTGAAAAAGCCATTTTTGAGTTTGAGACATACAAAGAGATTTATATTTCTCAATACGGCAATGTTTGTATCATTTTTATTTTTAATGAAGCTTGCAGTTAATATAGGAGGTTACGCTTTTGTCAAGCTAGAGATTTTCCTATTCTTTATAGGTATGATTTTTTTCTTTTTGCCAATTTTATCTTTAAAAGATTTGATAAAAAAAGATTTTGGTGTTGCCTTATTTATTAGTGAAGAGCTTCAAAAAAGAGGTTTTTTGATTAGCGGTATTTTTGAAATGTTGGCATTCAAAAATTTTGGTTTAGTGCTTAGGATAGCTGAGCAAACAACTGATAAAATACTTAAATTTGGAAAACAAAATGCAAAATACAAAATCTAAAAATTCCCCTTCAAGGGTTGAAGGGGTGGGCTGTGAAACAGCTCGGGGTAGTGCGAACCTATAAAAAATAGTCATACCCGCGAAGGCGGGTATCTTTAGATTGTAGCTAAAAATTAGGAGATTCCCACCTGCGTGGGAATGACTAAAAAAGAGAGAATAATATGAACAAAGATGCAGAATCTAAAAAAGTCCCTAAACTAAGATTTAAAGAGTTTAGTGGTGAGTGGGTAGAAAAAAAGCTTGGTGATGTATCTGCTTTTTCTAAGGGAAAAGGTATATCAAAAAATGATATTTCCGAAAATGGTATTGAATGTATAAGATATGGAGAACTGTATACAAAATATAGTGAAACCATTAATGAAATACATTCTAAAACAAATTTGCGTATTGATGATTTAGTTTTAAGTAAAAGTGGAGATATAATCATTCCAGCATCTGGAGAAACTGCTATTGACATTGCTACAGCATCATGTGTCATGAAAGATAATGTAGCTCTTAGTGGTGATATTAATATAATAAGAACACTTCAAAATGGTGTGTATTTATCTTATTATTTGAATAATTCTAAAAAGTATGAAATAGCTAGGTTATCTCAAGGTATATCGGTTATCCATTTATATTCCTCGCAGCTTAAAACTTTAAAAATCAACCTCCCAACCCTCCCAGAACAACAAAAAATAGCCGACTGCCTTAGCACATGGGATGATTCAATTGAAAATTTAAAATCACTAGTTGAAAATAAAAAACTCTACAAAAAAGGCATGATGCAGAAGCTTTTTAGCCAAGAAGTTCGCTTTAAAGATGATGATGGTAGCGACTACCCTGAGTGGGTGGAGAAGAATGTAACAAGTATAGCAAAAACATCTATTGGCTTAGTTACAACTATGACTACTTCATATGTAGAAGATGGAGTATATCTTATTAGAAATTCTGATATAAAACCTAATAAGATAAATATAAAAAAATTAATAAATTTAGATTTTGCTTTTGATGAAAAAAATAAAACTAGAAGGCTTCAGAAAAATGATGTTGTAACAGTTCATACTGGAGACATTGGTGTTTCAGCAGTTATATCTAGTAAACTGGATGGGGCTCAAGGATTTGCAACATTAAACACTAGAATAAAAAATACTAATGAGATTTCACCAGATTATTTATGTTGGTATTACAACTCAGAAAAGAATATTAAATATGCTAAAGCAATGTCTACAGGAGATGGTAGGAGTAATTATAATTTAAAAGATTTCAATAAGGCAATAATACCTGTACCATGCCTAGCAGAACAAACTAAAATAGCTAACTTTTTATCTGCTCTTGATGATGAGATAGAGCTATTAGAGCAGGAGCTAGAGCAGTTACAGCTTCAGAAAAAAGGACTAATGCAGGGGATGTTTGTGTGATGAGTGATAATATTAAATTTGAAGTAGATCAATCGGATGTTCTGAATGTTAGCAATAAAATCCCTATAGAGAAAATATATGATCATAACATTAATATTTTAATAGGTTCAGGAGCGTCTTTTGGGTTGTTTCCAACTTTAGCTATAGCTTTAGATAATGGGAGTCATACTATTGAAACTCTAGCAACTAAATTTGATGCAGATGAAAAAAGAGATTTAAAGACATTATTGTTTATGCACTACTATAAGGAATGTATAAAACCAGTAGCAGATTTTAACTTAGATGATTGTAGTACAGGTGATCAAAAAAAAGTTATAGAAAACTATAAGACTTTTCTAAACACTTTATTAACTCTTCTGGGTCGAAAGAATAATAAAAAAATAAATTTATTTACAACTAATTATGATGGTTGCTTGCCTTTGGTTGCTAATGAATTACTCAAAGAAAGAGAGTTTATCATAAATGATGGAACATTAGGGTTTCAAAAAAAGTATTTAAAAGCCAGTAATTTTAATATCTTTAGCAGTAAAACAGGAGTTTTTGACCAGTACAAGGTCGATATACCACAAATTAATCTTATTAATTTGCATGGCTCTATTTATTGGAGTAAAGAAAAAGAAAGTATTACTGTTGATTATATTAAAACTCATCAAGAAATAAGTGTTTGTAATGATTTACAAGCATTTAGCAATATTCTTACTGATGAAAGTAAAAAAATATCTGATGTTGAAAGTTATACTTATCAAGACTGTAGTTGTGATAGCGAGAGTTTTTGGCAAGAATATAATAATCTACCAATTGTAAACCCAACTAAATGGAAATTTCACGAGACTGTTTTTGAAGAACACTATTATCAAATGCTTAGGCTAATGAGCTATGAGTTAGAGAAACCATCATGTGTACTTATAACTTTTGGCTTCTCTTTCGCTGATGAGCATATAGAAAATTTAGTTAAAAGATCACTTTCTAATCCAAATCTACAAGTATTTATATGTTGTTTTAATGATAAAGAAAAAGAGAATATGAAAGAGAAGTTTTCTCAGTATCAGAATGTTAAATATATTTGTGCTGATGAGGAAATTTTAGATTTTACTAAATTTAATAGTGAAATTTTCTCAATTGGAGACTCAAATAAATGAGTATAAAAATCGGTGAAGTAATAGCTATTAAGGGTGTGTCTGTATCATTCAAAGTATATGAAGAATCTAATAAAGAAGTTTTATTTCATAATGGTGAAGAGCTTAGAGGGTTATCTATAAGAGAATATATTCTGATATATAGAGGATTTAAAAAAATAGTATGTATGGTTGAAGGCGAATATCTTGATGAGTCTCGTGTAGAAAACGAAGGCAATAAAACCACATACATACGAAAAGTAGATGCTAAGCCAGTTGGTTACTTTGATGTTGATGGTACATTTGTTAAAGGTATCAAATATCTACCTATGATAAAAGATAGCGTATATTTAGCTTCAGATACTCAAATCAAAAATATTTTTTCTATAAACTCTGATGAGAATTTTAAAATAGGAAATCTTTTAAAAGAAGAAATACCTATTTCATTACCATGGTATAAATTGTTCAATACTCATATAGGTGTCTTTGGTAATACAGGAAGTGGTAAATCAAACACACTTACAAAATTATATACAGAATTATTTGATAAAAAAATTGACTTTATAAAAGATAAAAGTAATTTTTTAATTATTGATTTCAATGGTGAGTATACCAATGATCAGTTTGTTGATTCTAATAATAAAAATGTCATTAATTTGAATACACGAGTTAAAGATAGTGGTGAGAAATTAACAGTTAATGATAAAGATATTTGGAATACTGAAATATTATCTCTATTATTTCAAGCAACTAGAAGCACGCAAACACCTTTTATTAATAGAGTAGTATCGGGCAAAGAAAAGTATGCAACAAATAATGATAGTCTAAAGAACTACATAAAAACTACTATCAAAAAAGCGTTTACAACATCAAGTCAACACAAAGACACTAAAGAGCTTATTATACAAGTTTTGGAAACTTTAGAGTGCAGTGAAGAAGATGTAATATCTAAATTTAGAGCTATATTATGGCACGGTAATCAGGATAAATTTTATATAAAACCCAGTACATATTTTGACGGAGGAGAAGAGTGTCCTACTTATTCAGAAAAAATAAATGATAAAGTTGAATCAATAACTTGTGACAAAGTAGACTTTTTTAAAGAGTTACAAATTAGAATAAATTTACAGCTTATTAACGACTTAATTCATGGATATGTTCAATTCGATCACATACAACCACTTTTAAAAAGAATAGAATCTTCTATAAATTCATTAGAAAAAGTTTTAAATGTTATTTCAAATGATGATACTAGTGAGAATGAGAACAAATTACTGTCAGTGATTTCATTTAGAAATTGTAATCAAGAGATAAAGAAAATATTACCTTTAATCATAGCAAAACAGTACTATGAAGCACATAAGAAAAATAATCCTAACTCACCGCCAGATACAACATTTCATCTTATTATAGATGAAGCTCATAACATTTTATCAGAGCAATCATCAAGAGAGCATGAGATATGGAAAGATTACAGGTTAGAGGTTTTTGAGGAAATAATCAAAGAAGGTCGAAAGTATGGTTTTTTCTTAACTATATCTAGCCAAAGACCAGCAGATATATCTGCCACGATAATGTCACAAATACATAATTTCTTCATACATAGGTTAGTTAATGATAGAGATCTGTTTTTATTAGATAATACTATTAGTACATTAGATAATTTATCAAAAAAAATGATACATAATTTGTCTAAAGGTAGTTGTGTTGTTACAGGAGTATCTTTTGATATTCCATTACTTTTGCAAGTAGAAAAACTCAACATAGAAAAGCAACCTGATAGCCAAGATATAGATTTAAATAAATTGTGGAGTAAAAATGATCAATAACCTACAAAAGAAAAGATTTCGGCTATTTTTTAGTAAACTAGGCTATGAGTTTGATAATAAATTTGTAAAACAATTATTTAGATGTTATTCTTTACTTAACATATCTCCCTCACCTCTTCACAATGTGCAAAGCAGGGAGATTTTTTTATGACAAGTTCATTTTCAAAAAAACATCTTGATTATCCATTACAAATAGAGCTTTTAGAATCAAGAAATTTAGATATTTTAGACCATAATTTTGCTATTAAAAAACTAAAGAATCTAAACTACTACCGTTTGACTCCATATTTTTATCCTTTTTTTGAAAAAAAAGATTATTTTAAAGATGGTTCTACTTTTGAGAAAATCATCAACTTATATGATTTTGATAGAGAGCTTAGAACTCTGGTTTTTAAAAATATTGAAACTATAGAAGTTTATATACGAGCTAAATTATCTTTTGCTGTATCGAAGTTTAAAGGAGCTTTTGGCTATCTAGATAAATCATCATTAAACTATAAATATCAAGATAGGCATGAAAAGCTATTAGATGATATTAATAAAGAAGTTTCTAGATCTAAAGAAGTATTTGTAGAAAAATATATTAATGAGATTGGTTATTTACCAGTATGGGCAATGGTCGAGGTTATTTCTATGGGTAGTTTATCTATGCTTTATTCTTATTTAGATGATGAGATTCGAAAAGACATAGTTAAAGATTTAGGTCAAAAAACTTTTATTTTACAAAGCTGGCTGCATACGCTTACATATATTCGCAATATTTGTGCTCATCATAGCAGACTATGGAATAGAGACTTAGCTATTGAGCCAATAGTTCCTAGGAAAAATAAAAAGTTTAGTAGAATAAATAACAAGAAAATATTTTTTATACTTGTGATTATTAATGAGCTATATACTCAAATCGATATAGAACAAAATACATTACTCAATGATATAACTATCCTATTTGAGAAATATAAAGATATAAATATTAGAGCCATGGGATTTCCAATAGATTGGCAAAACTATTTTATAAAGGTTCCGAGATAATGAACAATAACTTACCACCTAACACATCCGAAAATTCACTTCAACAAAAAAGCCTTAAGCTTCTACAAAAGCTAGGCTATGAGCTGATAACCAAAGAGCAAAATCGTGAGTTTAGGAATAACAATCTAAACGATGTGATTCTTAAAGATATTGCTGCAAAACAATTAGCTAAGATAAATAGCTATACTTACAAGGGCGAGGTGTTTGAGTTTTCAAAAGCTGATATTGAGCGACAAATTTATAATCTTAATACTTTAGCAGCTGGCGGGTTGCTTGCTACTAACAAGAAAATCACCGAGAATTTTTTACATGCGCCATCAGTAGAGCAAAATTTGCCTGATGATTCTAAGAAAAGTTTTAGCTTTAAGTTTATAGATTTTGATTATTTTGAAAATAATGTTTTCCACGTTACAGAAGAGTTTTCTGTAGAGAGAAATGTCAAAACAGAAGCCGAGAAAACTCGCCGTGCTGATATTGTACTATTTATAAATGGCTTTCCTATAGTCGTTATTGAGCTCAAAAAATCAGATGTAGAAGTTTCTAAGGGAATATCGCAACTTATTGAATATCAAGCAGATAAAGAAATCCCGAAACTTTTTGAGTTTGCCCAACTTCTAATCGCTGCAAATAACCATAGCCCACAATATGCTACTACTGGCTCACCTGCTAAGTATTTCTTGACTTGGAAAGAGGAAGATCAAGCCCTGATACAGCAGTTAGATAGCCTAGTTACCAATAGACAACCTAGCAATTTGGATAGTTTACTAATGTCGCTATGCTCAAAATCTCGCTTGATAGAGATGTTTAGGTTTTTTATTTTATTTGACAACAATATAAAAAAAATAGCTCGCTATCAGCAGTATTATGCAATTAGTGCAATTATAGGGAGTATTTCTCATTATGAGGGAGCTAGTCGCAAAGGTGGTTTGATTTGGCATACTCAAGGCTCAGGCAAATCTTTAACTATGGTAATGGCTACAATGTATCTACAGAAAAAAATCGAAAATGCTAGAGTTGTAGTGGTTACAGATAGAAAAGATTTAGATAAGCAAATATCTGATACTTTTAAAAATTCAGAAGTTGAAGTTGTCAAAGCTACTACTGGTAGAAATTTAATAGATGAGCTAGAAAATGGTACAAGTGTTATAACCTCAACTATCCATAAATTTGAAACAGCAGTTAAACAAAATTGTAAGCTAGAGAGCAGTAACATCTTCATACTAGTAGATGAATCTCACCGTAGCCAAAGTGGCGATTTTCACCGTGCGATGAAAAAGGTTTTTGTAAATGGTTGTTATATTGGTTTTACAGGTACACCACTACTAAAATCGCAAAAAAGCGATGGCTCAATCACTAAATTTAATGGACTAATCCATAAATATACCATTGACCAAGCTATCAAGGATAAAGCAGTATTACCACTACTTTATGAGGCTAGAATGGTTGACCAATGGATAACTGATGAGGCAGCTCTTAATAGACGCTTTGCTCGCTATACCAATGATCTAAATGAGGATCAAAAGAAAGATCTAGAACAAAAATGGGTAAGCTTCCGTAATGTTGCATCATCTAAGCAAAGATTAGAGGCGATAGTTTTTGATATCGAAGATCATTTTACAAAAAATATCAGAGGGCAAGGCTTCAAAGCAATGTTTGCTACAAATAGTAAGGTTGAAGCTGTCCGTTTTAAAAAACTTTTTGATGAGAGTGGTTTGATAAACTCAGCGGTATCATTATCAGCTCCAGATGTTAAAGAAGGTAACACTGATGTAAATGATACAAAAAAAGAAGTCCAAGCATTTTGGAAAGATATGTTGGCAAAATATGGTTCTGAAAAGGCTTACAATGATTATATAGATGCCGAGTTTAAAGCTGATGATGGTGATATCGAACTATTGATAGTAGTCGATAAACTTTTGACAGGTTTTGATGCTCCTATTGCTCAAGTGCTATATATCGATAAAGAGCTAAAAGATCATACACTTTTGCAAGCTATAGCTAGAGTAAATAGGCTATACGAAGGTAAAGATTATGGCTTGATTGTCGACTATCGTGGGCTTTTTGAAAATCTTGACAAAGCTCTAACTTCTTACGGAGCATTAGCAGGGTATGATGAAACAGATGTGACAGGGACTTTTGCAGATGTAAAAAATGAGCTTCAAAAGCTCAAAACTAGCTTTAGTCAGCTACAAGATATATTTAAATCTATATCTCATAAAAATGACCAAGAAAGCTATGAAGTTTATTTAGATAGCAAAGAAAAACGCCAAGAATTTTATAAATCTTTGAATACCTTTGCTAGAGATTTAGCTTTTTCATTAGGCTGTGATTTTGTCAATAATATCTATAGTGAAGATGATTTATCGACCTTTAAAAAATGGCTTAGATTCTACAACACTCTAAGAAAATCATTAAGGATTAGATATGCTGAGAGTGTCGATTTTGCTCAATATGAGCAGAGAATGCAGAGCCTACTAGATACATATATCGGCACAGAGGGTGAGGTTTTTCAGCTAAGTGCTACGGTTGATATGTTTTCACCAGACTTTAAAAATGAAGTAGAAAATCTAACATCAGATCGAGCAAGAGCCGATGCTATTATTAGCGCTACTACAAAATACGCCAAAGAAAAACGTGAAGTAAACCCTGCTTTTTATGACAGGATAGCTGAGAAAATCAAAGAGATAATCCAACAGTATAAAGAAAAAAGGCTATCTGAAAGAGAGTTTTTATCAGAGGCTCAAGGTGTTTATGCTAAAGTTAAACAGCATAATGAGGCAGTACTGGCTAGCTATCCTAGTCAAATTAGTAGCAAACCCAAGCAGTCTTTTTATGATTCTCTAAAAAGTTATTTTGAAGCTAGCTCAGAAGATAGATTTATACAAATAGTCTGCTATATTGATGAGGTTTTTGCAAAATATATCAAAAAACCTAACTGGAAAAATAATATTGATGTCAAAAATGAAATTGAGCAAGAGCTCGATGATTATCTTTTTGATGAAGATATTAAAGTTATTAGCTTAGATGATTTCTTGCAAAAAACTTATGAATTAGGTATCAATAACTATGATTGATTATGACTACAATGTAGTTTATAAAGATGTCAAAGATATAACTGTTAAAGTTAAGCCTAATCTGACAGTTGAGTTAGTAGCTCCCTATGATACATCAGAACAGCATATTATTAAGATTTTGCAAAAAAGAGATTTATGGGTACATAAAAATCTAGATATTTTTAGACAGGCTCAACAATCAGAGAGAAAACTAGTAAGCGGTGAAGACTTTATATATCTAGGTAGAAGATATCGTTTGAAAGTAATCCTTTCTGAGACAAATAAAGCAGTTTTGAAAAATGGCTATATGAACCTATATTGTAAAGATACGCAAGATAGTGAGTTTAAAAATTCAATCATAGAAGATTTTTATAAGACTAAAGCACAAGAGCATTTTCAAAAAGTTATAAATAAGTTTAGGGATTTTTATAGTGAAGATGTTATTTTTAGAATTAGAAAAATGAAAACTCGCTGGGGATCTTGTAATCCTGTTAAAGGATATATAAATCTAAATCAAGAGTTAATCAAGAAACCTAAAAAAGCTATTGAGTATGTAGTATTTCATGAAATAGCTCATCTTAAGCATCACAATCATGATAATAGTTTTTATAATTATTTATCAGCATATATGCCAGATTGGCGAGATATTAAATATAGACTAGATCATCATGTTTAATTTGATTTAATATCATCAAGTGCATTTACAAATAGCAAATAGCAATCAAAATCTGAACTAAAACATCACGACAAAATAATATTTTTGATTGAGTTTTAAGTTCATTTATTACTTTTGTCAAAGTAAGTAAATAATCAAGCAGATTTATCAAGCTATCAAATAAACCCCAAAGGCTAGAGTTTCTCAATATCGTCCGCCCTTAGCTGTAAGCAGGGCGTTAGACAGAGCCGATATTTGATTAACTCTTCGCCGCTTCCCCAAGAATTTGGGGAATGCTCAGCCCACCGTCTGCGCTACGCTTGACCAACGAGTTTCACACGATGGACTAAAGCCGAGCAAAGCACCCTGTCGCAGGCTAAGGGCACAGTAACAAGTTTGCTAGTCTAAGTCCCTCCCGTTTCACTGGTAAAACCCGTTGGTCAACCCTATCGGGCCGACGGTGGGCAATGCGTAATGCTTCGCATGATTAATACTTAGAAACGCTATTGTAAAAGATTTATATAGCCTCAGGGCTATCTAAATCAACTAGCGTTTCAGAAAAGAATTTTAAAAAATATATTATTACTAATATTCAGTAATTTATTTTTAGTAAGTGTGTTCTGATGGATGAAATATTGATACTTTATTATCAGGTCTTAAATTATGTAAGAATATTTTTCTTAGATCTTAGAAACTAATATAAGCATTTTAAGTAAAATTTTTTAGTAGGGTATATAGTAGGGTAGAAACAAAAAAGCCCGCTACAAAGTAGACAGGCTCTATGTTCATGGCGGAGAAAGAGGGATTCGAACCCCCGGACCTGTTACAGTCAACGGTTTTCAAGACCGCCGCTTTCGACCACTCAGCCATTTCTCCGAACTAATGTGGTATATTATACAATTATTTATTTGCTTTGCAATACTGTTTTATGAAAAACTAAGACTTTTCTAGCTTTCACAAAAAATATGGGTATATTATCTATAGTAAAGTTATTTATGAGGTAATAATAATGGTAGATTTTTTAGCTAAAAATCAAAACTGGGCAAAGGTCACTCCTTGGGCAGGAATAATTTTTCTTATATTGTTAGTTTCTAATTTTTCGGTGTATGATCCACACTTTTGGGGATTGATAAATATACCTTTGTATCTTTTTCATCAGACAGAAGAGCATTATATCCCAGGTGGGTTTAAAACTTTTATGAATCGTGTTGTGATGAACCTTCCAGAAGGTCAAGAGAAATTAACTGATACTAAAGTGTTTTGGATAAATATTTTGATGGTTTGGTTAGCATTTGCCATTTTTGGGATTTTAAGTTTTATAAATATAGGTTTTGGATTGCTAATTATTATTTTCAGTATTATGAACTGTATGACTCATATTGCGGAAGGTGTTAAACGTAAAAGTTGGAATCCAGGTTTAGTTATGGCAAGCTTGCAGTTTTTAATATCTCTATTTGCAGCATATTATGTTACAGTGCATGGTTTAGATAATCCTGTAGTTTGGTGGTTTGGAACGATATTGTTTTCGATAGTGGCCCATGTATTATTATTCAAACTAGTTATGACAAAAGATTAACTTGTTATTTTAGTTTTAATAATAGACATTACTAAAACTAATCATTATTATTTTCTCTAAAACTTTTTAAATAAAATTGAGAGTAAAATGTCAGATAGTAGATATCAAGTAACTAAAAAAGTTACAATCGTAGGAATGTTTATAAATGCATTACTTGCGATATCCAAAACTTTTATTGGGGTAATAGGGCGCTCACCAGCATTATTTGCTGATGGTATTCACTCATTCTCAGATTTATTAAGTGATGTTATGGTTTTATTTGCAGCTAAATATGCAAATAAAGGTGAAGATCATAATCATCCCTATGGTCATGAAAGATTGGAGACTTTAGCAACCTTAGTTCTTTCGGGTTTATTGATAACTATAGGTTTTATGATTGTATATCATTCTTTAGTAAACCTTATAATAGGAAATTATGCCACTCCAGATAAATTTACAGTTTACGCTGCAATATTTTCAATTTTTGGTAATGAGTTTATATATCAATATACTATGCGAGCAGCTAATAAAATTGATTCGGATATGCTAAGAGCAAATGCTTGGCATAGTCGTTCTGATATGTGGTCTTCAGTTGTAGTTTTGATAGGTTTAGGGGGAGCTCTATATGGATTCCCTTGGATGGATGCAATAGCTGCTTTAGTTGTTTGTTATATGATCGTTAAGATGGGTATTAAGTGGGGATATTCAGCTGTCGCAGAACTTATTGATGAAGGTGTTGATGATGAGACTCGTAAAAATATCAAAAGTATAATAGCAAATACTGAAGGGGTTAATGATTTTCATTATTTAAGAACTAGAAAAATGGCTGGTAAGATAGTATTAGATGTACATGTTTTAGTTAATAAATATAGTACAGCTTCTGAGGGACACTATATTGCAGAGATTGTTAAAAGTAATATTTATCATAATATTGACAATATAAAAGACATAACTGTACATGTTGATGTTACCAATCATGAGGATGGCGTTATAAAATTAGAAAATTTTGAGCCCTCTCGTCATGAAATTTTGACACAAATAAAAGACTTCTTTGCTAGTAATAATCTTAAAGAAGATATTATTTTAGATAAACAAATGGCTATTTACTATTTTGATAATAAAATCGTGGTTGATTTATTTGTAAAAAGATCAAATGATTTAAAAAGATTTTCAGAAAAGTTGAATAAACTTTCTTATAAAGATTATACTATTCATATCAACTTATATTGTCAGTTAACAGATTAATAATGAGAGCAAATTAATGAAAATAAGAAAAGCAGTATTTCCTGTGGCTGGTTGGGGTACTAGGTTTTTACCAGCAACTAAATCTTCTCCTAAAGAAATGCTAACAGTAGTGGATAAACCATTAATACAATATGCTGTCGAAGAAGCTGTTGAAGCAGGCTGTAAAGAGATAATTTTTGTAACTAGCTCAAATAAAAAGTCTTTAGAAGATCATTTTGATAGAAATTTTGAACTTGAATATTCTTTAGAAAAAAAGCAAAAATATGATCTACTTAATATGGTTAAGAATATTGTCCCTAAAGATGTAAGCTTCTTTTTTGTACGTCAACCTGAGGCTCTCGGCTTAGGGCATGCTGTACTATGTGCAAAACCGTTAGTCGGTATTGAAGATTTTGCTGTAATATTACCAGATGATCTTATCTATAATTACGATTGCGGTACAGGTACGCTAAAACAGATGATTAAAGCAGTAGAAGGAACTGATATCAGAGGTTGTATTGCAACTCAGCAGGTGAAAAAAGAAGAAACAGGATCTTATGGAATAGTTGCTAAAAACAATGAAGATTTAATCAAGGCAATTGTAGAAAAACCAGTTCCAGAAAAAGCGCCTTCAACAAATGCCGTAGTTGGTAGATATCTGCTTCCTAATAAAATATTCAAATGCTTAGAGTCAACTTCTGAAGGTGCTGGAGGTGAGATTCAACTGACAGATGCTATTGCTAAACTAATAGAGCAAGATGAAAAGATTCTTTCTTATGAATTTAAGGGTACTAGATATGACTGTGGTAGTAAGTTAGGTTTTTTGATAGCTAACTATGAAATAGCATTACAACATGATGAACTAGGAAAGAAGTTTAAACAATATCTGAAAAATAGATAGTATCTTTAAGTCTAATATTTATATCTAAATACTCACAAATCTTATTTAATATGCTAATATGAAAATTAGTATTAAAAATTTTTATTAAATAAATGGCATATTCAAAATTTCAAGTATCTCAAGAGTTTATTGATCAAGCTCATATAAATCCAGAATTATATGAAAAACTATATAAGGAATCTTTAGAAAACCCAGAAAAATTTTGGGCAAAGCAAGCAAATCGTATTCACTGGGATAAACTTTTTACAAAAGCTTGTAATAGCAGCTTTGATCATGTTGATATTAAATGGTTTGAAGATGGCGAGCTTAATGTTTGTTATAACTGTATTGATAGACATATTCCAGAAAGAGCAAACCAGGTGGCATATATATGGCAGGCTGATAATCCTAAGAAATCTAAAAAGATTACATATAGAGAGTTATATCATCGTGTTTGTGAGATGGCCAATATCCTCGAAAATAATGATGTAAAAAAAGGCGATGTTGTAACTATTTATATGCCATTAGTACCTGAGTCTATATATGCAATGCTAGCATGTGCTCGTATTGGAGCAATACATTCGGTAGTATTTGGTGGCTTCTCTGCAGAATCTCTGAAACAGCGTATTATAAATGCCAAAAGTGATTTTGTAATAACAGTTGATGAAGCTGTTCGTTCAGGTAAAAGAATTCCAATGAAAGCTAGTGTTGATAAAGTAGTATCTGAAATTGAAGGCATTAGAAAAGTATTGGTAGTTAGAAATACTGAAAAAAGTGATATAAGCTGGAACGATAAGATAGATATAAACTATGCAGATGAGTTAAAGAAAGTATCAAATGAACATACTCCAAAATCATTTGCTGCGGAGACTCCTTTATTTATGCTATATACTTCTGGCTCAACTGGAGCACCAAAAGGTTTAGTACATACTTCAGGTGGGTATTTAGTATATTCAAGTATGACTCATAAACTTGTTTTTGATTATAAAGATCATGATGTTTATTGGTGTACGGCGGATATTGGTTGGATTACTGGGCATACTTATGTTGTGTATGGTCCACTTGCAAATGGCGCTACTTCTGTGATTTTTGAAGGTGTACCAACCTATCCAGATGCTTCGAGATTATGGCAAGAAGTTGATCAACATAATGTTAGTGTTTTATATACTGCACCAACGTTAGTTAGATCTTTGTTGAAGGTTGGTGATGAGTATCTTGAAAACACTCGCAGAAAATCCCTAAGAGTTTTGGGATCTGTAGGTGAGCCAATTAATCCAGAGGCTTGGAATTGGTTTGTAGAAAAGGCTGGTAATAATCAAGCTCCTTTGGTTGATACATGGTGGCAAACTGAAACAGGTGGGCATATGATAACACCACTTCCAGGTGCGCATAAGCTTAAAGCTGGTTCTGCTTCTAAGCCTTTCTTTGGTGTTGAGTTAGCATTATTAGATACAGATGGTAATGAAATACATGGTGTAGGTAAAGGTGCTCTTTGTGTCAAAAGAGCAACTCCTGGTATGGCAAGAACTATCTATGGAGATCATGATAGGTATTTACAAACATATTTCTCAAGTTTTAAAGGATATTATTTCTCAGGTGACGCTGCTAGGAGAGATGAAGATGGTTATATCTGGATAGAAGGGCGTATGGATGATGTAATCAATGTCTCTGGTCATAGAATGGCTACAGCAGAAATTGAAGCAGCGTTAAATACCCATGAAGCCGTTGCAGAAAGTGCAGTTGTAGGAATGCCTCATGACATTAAAGGTGAAGCTATTTATGTTTACTGCATCCTAAAAGAAGGTATAGATAGTGATGAAGAAACTTTTCAAGAGGTAAGAAAGTCTTTAGTTAAATATGTTCGTCAAGAAATAGGGCCTGTTGCTACTCCTGAAGTTATTCAGTTTACGCCAGAGCTACCAAAGACTCGTTCTGGTAAGATTATGCGTAGAATCTTAAGAAAGATAGCAGCAAAAGATTTTGATAATTTCGGTGATATCTCTACACTATTAAACCCAGATATAGTAGAGTATCTCAAAAATAATAGATAAAAATAATTATTATGAACACTTCTTTAGTTAAAGGATATATAAAAATAATCCTAGCTCTAGTTTTTTGGGCGAGCTTATATCATATTGCACCATTACCTCTTAGATATGTTGATATATATCTAGTTGGTTTAATTCGTTATGCTTTTGCGTCATTAATATTTATAGTGGTACACTTTTATTTTACTAAAACTTTTTTTCCTAGACTAAGTATAAGACAATGGGCTTATGTAATAGCTGTAGGCTTCTTTGGCGTATTTCTTTATAATATAACCTTCCTTTGGGCTGAGAAATTAATTTCAGGGAATATTGTCGCTATTATTTATGCTTTTACTCCTTGCTTGATTACTATCTTATCTAGTTATATCTTTAGCTTAAAAGTTAATCAACAAGCAAAGGTTGGTATATTAGTAGCATTATTAGGAACTATTGGAGTAGTTTTATTCTCAAATGGTGCATCAGAGTGTCTAAATGGCATACAAATTAATCTTGGTGAAGTTTTGAGTATACTTGCAGTTATATGCTTTGCAGCATATGCTATTTTAGGTAAATGCTGTGTTAGAGAGGGTGTTCATATGATAACTATTAATACCTATGGTGCAATAATAGGCATGATTATGTTTGGAATAGTTAGTTTATTCAAAGGAGATTTTAGCTCTCTTGCTCATACGGATCTTAAATTTTGGGGTAGCATGCTTTATATAGCTGCTTTTGCAACAGTTATAGCTTATGTTTGGTACTTAGGAGCATTAGAAGAAATAGGTGTATATAAAACAGCAGTCTTTCAGAATATGTTGCCATTTATGGTAATACTTATTGGCTTTCTATTTTATGGGGAGACTATCTCATCTTTATCGTTGATATTTGGAGGAGTAGTCTTTTTAGGAGTATATCTTACAAATGCTGCTGTGAATAAAAAATCAGGTTGTTAATCTCTTTCTTTCAGACTTTTCTTTTATAATTAATCCAACTATTAAACTCATTACAACTAACAGCCAAAGTCCAGTCATACCAGCAATCATCCAAACTGTTTGATAATTATTTAGGTATATAGTCTGTTCAAGTGTACCTCGAGTATCTTTCGGTAGCTCTTTTTCAATTTCACCATTTGGTTTGATAATTGAAGTAATACCATTACTAGTTGTAGTAAGTACATATTTAGCATTCTCTATAGCTCGAACTTGAGAAATTTGTAATTGTTGTTCACGAGCAATAGAATCACCAAACCAAGAGTCATCACTTATTACTGATATAACTTTAGCACCTTGAAGTTGTGCTCTTACTTGTTCAGGATAACCAACTTCATAACAAATAAAGTTTGCTAATGGAGAGCCAAATGCGCTCATAATTGGTTGTTGTGCTTTGCCTGCATTGAAGCTACTAAGTCCAACACTATCAACATAACCAAAGAACTTAATTGGGAAATATTCTCCAAAAGGAACTAGGTGATGCTTGTTATATGTACCTTGCCCTTTACCAATTATAATTGAACTGTTATATATTTTTGATTTAGTATCACTCTGATCTATGCTTAATGAACCAACTAAAATCGCATTATTGTTTTTATCTGCTATATCTGTAAGATTATTGAAATAAGAGCTCATATACTGTCTATAGTTTGGTATAGCATTCTCAGAAAGAATAATTAAAGAATCTTTATATTTATCAGCAGCATTCTCATAATATTTTTGCATTTTGGCAAAATTATCACGATCCCACTTAAAGCCTTGTACAAAATCTCCTTGTATTAACACTACTTTTTGAGGTTGATTTGTTTTTATTTGAGGCTGATTATGCTTAATAATTAAACCACCGGCAAAGAAAATACAAATAGTGATAATTACAGCAGTCGTTTTTCTTATACTAGTTTTATTGCATATAAAAAATGTGATTAAACAAGCAATAAATGCTACAAGATACGTAACTAAATATACACCACCAACATTAGCATACCAAACTATAGGAGACTCTGTTTGAGAGTAGCCAAGGGATACCCATGGGAAACCACCCCAAAGTAGATTTGCTTTAACAATTTCAAATAATGTCCATAATGCTGGATATATTAATAATTTAGCAAAATTATTAGCTTTTCTTGTAAGAATATAACTAAAAGTACCAAATGGAATTGTATGTAAAAAACTTAATAAAATCACTAAGGCAACAGCTGCTGATAATCCCGCCGCCATGGATTCTGTAAACAAATGAATACTTATATATACCCATGAGATACTTGTACCAAAAAAACCAAAGCCGAATAATGCAGATGTAAAAAATGCACTACGGATCTTTGTTGATTTATTTAGTAAATAGAAAAATATCACTAAAGATACTATAGCTAGTATATCTATTCTGAAAGGAGCAAATGCTAAAGTAAGTAGTGCACCACTTAATACAGGAGGGAGTATTTTAAATATTATTTTTTTCATTGTTTCTTAAATTTCTCGACTAAGATTTTAACTATTTTGCGACTATCGGCTTCTTGGATTGTAAATTTCAGGCCATCGACTACTATATTATCACCTTTTTGAGGTAGGCATTCTAAAGTTTGAATAATCATACCAGCAACAGTATCATAATCATTATCATCATCTATAGATGTGTTGAAGTATTCATTGAAGTCTTCTATAGATGTTGTAGCATCAATTACAAATCTATCATCAGCAATTTTGATAATATTTTCACTTGTGATATCAAACTCATCTTCAATATCACCAACGATCTCTTCAAGTACATCTTCAATTGTAACTAAGCCTGAAATTGCTCCATATTCATCAACAACTATTGCAATATGGTTTTGACTATTTTTAAAATCCTTAAGCATAGCGTTGAGTTTTTTTGTCTCAGGAATAAAGATAGCGGGGCGTAGAATATTTTTAATATCCTCAGCTTTTAGCTCTTCATTTTCAGTGGACTGAATTTCTTTTTCAAAGATTAATTTTAAAAGATCTTTTGAATGTAAAATACCTAAAACTTCAGATTTTTCTTCGCAGTATACAGGTAGCCTTGTATGACTCGAGTTAATAGTTTTTTCAAGAATTTCAGAAACTGACATGGCCATATCAACAGCGACAATCTTAGTGTGAGATATCATGATATCTCCAACATCTAAAGATGATATTTCCATGGCACCAAGAAGCATATTTTGTGACGTTTTATCAATTACTTCATTCTCAGCAGCTTTATTAATAGCTTCTATAAGGGCATTTTCTGATTTAATATTGAAAATACTTGATGTGATTTTTTTTAAAAAGGGATTGCTCTCTGACATTTATTAGTTCTCTTGCATAATATATGGGTTATCAATCGCTAGTTTAGCAAGTAATTCTATTTCTATTCCTTCCATTTCTTCTGCTTCTTTATCATTTATATGATCATAACCAAGAAGATGTAATAAGCCATGAATAAAAATATGTTGCCAATGATGCTCTAGCTTTTTATGCTGTTCTAGAGCTTCAGCTTCTAATACTTTTGGTGCAATGACAATATCACCTAAAAAATCACTAGCTATATCTTCTGGTAAACCTTCAGGTTTTTCAAATTCAAAAGAGATAATATTAGTAGGTTTATCTTTATTTCTAAATTGTTTATTTATCTCTTGAATTTCATTATTAGAAATAATACTGACATTAACTTCAGCTTGTTTGAGATTGTGTTTGTTAGCGACAAGTTCGAAGCATCTTAGAAGTAAGTCTTGACTGGGGATAGGGTATTCATCATCGTTGATGATATTTAGAATTAAATTATCCATTTTTGATATTCTCTTCATGCTTATCATAAGCATTTACAATCTTTTGAACTATTTGATGACGCACAATATCAACAGACTTCAAATGAGATATAGCAACACCTTCAATATTATCAAGAATTGATAAAGCATGCTTTAGTCCAGATGTGACATTCTTAGGTAAGTCAACCTGTGTAATATCACCTGTAATAACTGCGGTGGTATTAAACCCAATTCTTGTTAAGAACATTTTCATCTGCTCTTTTGTAGTATTTTGACTTTCATCTAATACGATAAATGAGTCATTAATCGTTCTACCACGCATATATGCAAGCGGAGCAATTTCAATTGCTTGCTTTTCAATCAATTTAGTGACCTTCTCAACCCCCATAAAGTCAAATAACGCATCATACATTGGACGAAGATAAGGGTCAATTTTTTGAGTTAGGTCGCCTGGTAAAAAACCTAGCTTTTCACCAGCCTCAACAGCAGGGCGCACAAGTACAATTCTTCTAACTTCACCTTTTTCATAAGCTGCTACAGCACAGGCAATAGCCATATATGTTTTACCAGTACCAGCAGGCCCTACTCCAAATGTCACAAAGTTATTTTTGATATTATCAAGATAAACAGCTTGATTTTGAGTACGAGCCTTGAGCTTTTTACTTCTAAGTTGAACCTCAGCTTCTTCTACTTTTCTTTTTGACTTTTTCGAATTAACTTTCTCTTTAGCAGTAGCATTCAAGATTGTTGTAATTTGTTCTAAATCTAGCTCAGTATTTCCAGCCAAAATTTCAGCATAGCATGATTTGATAAATCTTTTTGCTTGAGTATTATTTGTACTAGAATCGCTTGTGATTTCAAACTCATCTGCGCGGTGTTTGATTTCAACATGGAAGTAGTTTTCGATAGCGCGAATATTTTCGTCAAGATTGCCACAAAGTAGCATCATAGAATCATAGTTATATGGTTCAAGAACAAATTGAGTTTTATTCATATATTAAATGAGCTCTCCTCTTAGAGAATTTGGTAAGCTTTCTGTTATTTTAACCTTTGTAAACTTACCAATCAAAGATTTATCGCCTTTGAAATTAACAATTCGGTTATTTTCTGTTCTGCCAGCCAAGATATTTTCATCTTTTTTAGATGATCCCTCTACCAAGATATTTTGTTCTGTACCAACCATTTGTCTAGAGATGATTTGAGAATTACTATTTAGTAAATCTTGTAATCTCTTTAATCTATCCTTTTTAACTTCCATCGGAGTATCATCAGGTAAATCAGCAGCAGGTGTACCAGGGCGTTTACTATATATAAAACTAAATGACTGGTCAAAGTTTACATCTTTTACTAGATCAAGAAGCTTTTGGAAATCTTCTTCTGTCTCTCCAGGAAAACCAACAATAAAGTCAGAGGAGATTGTAATATCTGGACGGATAGCTCTTAGTTTTCTAATCTTTTGCTTAAATTCTAAGATAGTATGATTTCTTTTCATATTAGTAAGAACTCTATCTGAACCATGCTGAACTGGTAAGTGTAGGTGATTTGCAAGCTCTGGAACACTTCCATAAGCATCTATAAGATTCTGTGAGAATTCAACAGGATGAGAAGTTTGGAATCTAATTCTATCAATACCATCAATCTCTGCAATAAAATGAATTAATAATGCTAAATCTGCAGTTTCACCATTTTCCATTGGGCCTAAGTAGTGGTTTACATTCTGACCAAGTAGAGTAATTTCTCTAACTCCTTGTTCAGCTAATGCAGCACATTCACCTAATACATCTTCAAAGGGCCTATTTACTTCAGGGCCTCGAGTGTAAGGTACTACACAGTATGAACAGTATTTATCACAGCCTTCCATAATAGATACAAATGCCTTAGTTCCTTCAGCTTTTGGCTCTGGTAAAAAGTCAAATTTTTCAACTTCTGGGAATGAAATATCTACTTGAGATTTTTGAGTTTGATTTTTTTGTTTAATCATCTCAGGAAGTCTGTGAATAGTTTGAGGTCCAAATACTAGATCAACAAAGGGTGCTCTTTTAATAATATTTTCACCTTCTTGAGATGCGACACAACCACCTACACCTATTACTAGATTTTCATTTTTTTTCTTAAGATTCTTCCATCTACCTAATTGATGGAACACTTTCTCTTGAGCTTTTTCACGAATAGAGCAAGTATTAATTAAAATAATATCTGCCTCTTTATAATCATCAGTTTTTGTTGTGATGTAATGCTCATTAAGTACTTCGTGCATTTTTTGCGAGTCGTACTCGTTCATTTGGCAGCCTAAAGTTTTTATAAAAACTTTTTTTTCTTCTTTCATTTTATTCAAAACCTTTAAATTTAAATATTTATCTTATTGGTTATTTATAAGATACTTTTTATAGTAAAATTGGCACAAATTTTATCACAAAAAATATTTAAAAGCACTTTTGCAGTGTGGACTAATTATTTGCATTAATGCAAAATACTAAGAACTTTTATAAAAACTAATCTCAGATGAAGCAAAATCAGTTTACTCAAGATGATATTTGGCAATATTGTCTTGATCATACTAGTAACTTATCTTGTAATCTTAATCAATTGGCAAATAATACAAAAGAAAGTGTTCATGGTTCTCAAATGCTATCTGAGCAAATAGTCACCAAACTTTTACAATTTTTTGTATTCACAACTCAAGCTAAAATATGTGTAGATGTGGGGACATTTACAGGAATGTCAGCTATAGCTATGGCAGAAGCAGCTCCAGATGCTAAAATTTATACTTTTGATAGACCAAATCAATCTGGTGAGAATTTGGCAAGGCAGTTTATAGGTAAATATCCTAATATTACATATTGTGAAGGTGATGCAGTTGATTTGCTTTCTAGTCTACCAAATAATGTAGATATCGCTTTTATTGATGCGGATAAAAAGCAAACACAAAACTATTTTGATATCTTGATTGAGAAACTGTCAGATAGAGGGTTAATAATTGTCGATGATATTTTATGGCGAGGTGAAGTTATAAACCCTCAAGATAAAAGAGCTAAAGCATTAGATGATTTTAATAAATATGTTAATCAGCGTGATGATGTGGAAACTCTTGTTCTACCAATCCGTCATGGTGTAAATATTATAAGAAAGGTTTTATAGAAATGGCAAAATTGTATTTTAGATACTCAGCAATGGATGCTGGTAAAACATTAGATCTTCTAAAGGTGGCATACAACTACGAGGATAGGGGCAGAAAACCTTTAGTTTTAACATCAGCTATAGATAAAAGAGCAGGGCTTAACAAAGTTAAATCTCGTATTGGTATAGATCAAGATGCATACTCTTTAACTGATAAAGATAATATTTTTGATTTTATTAAAGATTATAATTATAAAACTCATATAGATTGTATATTGATAGATGAAATACATTTTTTCACACAGGAGCAAGTTTGGCAGTTATCAGAAATTGTTGATAATTTAAATATCCCAGTTATTTGTTATGGTTTGCGTACCAATTATTTAGGCCAGCCATTTGAAACAGCATCATTACTGTTAGCCATTGCAGATACTCTTGAAGAGGTTAAAACAATTTGTCACTGTGGCAAAAAAGCTAGTTTTAATATGATGGTGCAAAATGGTAAAGCAATTAAAGAGGGAAACCCAATAGTTGTAGATGATGATTCTTTAAAAGAAATAGATACAAAATATGTATCCGTTTGTCGTAGACATTGGAAAGATGGAATTTATAAGTAAATAGTAAAAATCTTTGATTTTATATTAGTCAATAAGCATCAAAATATGTTTAGCATTTCTTACACCTAAATCAGCTGCCTTTTTATAATAGTACATTGCTTTTTCTTTATTATAAGGTACACCATTTTTTTCTTCATTATAGTATAAAGTAGCTAGTTTGTAATATGCAGGACCATATCCTTCATTAGCAGCTTTATTAAAATATTTCAGAGCAGTTTTATATTCCTTAGTGTTATAGTAATACTCACCAACATAATACATAGCGTAAACATCACCATTTTTAGCTGCTTGCTCAAGTTTATAGAACTGCCTAAAGTCACCTTTCTGGGCAAACACTTGCATTCTTTGTATTTTTTCTTGGTGTGTTAGTTCAATTTGATCTTGCTTTTGTGGTTGTTGTTGAGTTTGCTCTTGGTCAGCTTCACTTTCTTTTTCTATTTCTTCAACCTGTGTTTGAGGATCTACAGATGTGATTGAATGTATTTTAGGTTCAAATACAGATTTCTTAGGATTTATATTATCCATAATGCTATTTAATATATCGTGAGTAAATTTACTTGTATCGTTGTAATAATAATAAACAATACCTTCGTATTTGTTGATGTTTGTATCCTTAGCAAAATCAAACTTTAAAGAAGACTTATTATGTTTGTATTTTGATAATCTGATTAAATCATCTGCATAACTAAGTTCTGAGTTACTATAAGATTTTAGGAAATCTGTATCTATTTCCACATTCATAATTTCTTTATAAAAGTCTTGTAGCTCAACCTCACCAACATTGAAAAGATTGATGTAAGTTAGGCCTGTTAATGTCTTAATATCTTGTTTTGGTAAAGATAGACCTACATTTCTTTTGTAGTCAATTTGCTTTTCTCTATTAACTTTTTCTAGAGCTATTTGCTTTTGTCTTTCTTCTTCTTCCTTTTGAGCTTTCTTTTCTTTTTCAATTTCAGCTAATCGCTGCTGCTTTACTAGCTTTTCAACATTGACTATTTCTTTTTTAGCTAATTCTGACACCTGTGGATCAGAGCTATATAATAATGTTTGCCATAACATTAAAGCTCGATAGTTATCGCCATCCTTGGTGAAGTTACGAGCCTGAACAATAATAGCTGGCTCATATCCCTGTGCTGCTGCAGTTGCTAGATATTTATTTTTTACAGTAGGGTCTGCTTCTTTTATTTGATCAGATTTATATGCTAGATATATTTCATAAAGTATTTCTGAATCTACGATAGACATTAATCTATTATTGGATTCTATCAGTTCAGCTAGTGTAACAATAGCTTGCTTATTACCTAGATCATATGATTTTTTAAAGTAATCAATAGCCTTTTTACTACTTTTATTAACCCCGTTACCATCACGGTATAGAGTTGCTATTTGGTAATATGCTTGAGGGTTAGAATCGGAAGTTGCTTTTTTATAATACTTATACGCATCAGAGTAATCAGTATTTGTACCTAAACCATATTGATACATATATCCTAAATAGAAATAATCTTCAGAAGTTGCATCATTGTCGTCTACTAAGTCTTTTAAAAGTAAAAAGGCTTTTTTGTAGCCTTGAGAGTTTTTGTTTTCAATATCTGAGATAGCTGTGGCGTGATCTGCCAAAAAGACTTGATGTTTATAACTAATATAACTATTTATACCTAAAGCACAACTACCTACAACTCCCACTGTAACTAGAGCTTTAATTATGTTTTTTTTGTTAAGAGTTATGGAACCAATTTTTTTGGGTTCTTTAGGTGTATTATCTTGCTCAGACATTGATTATAGTTTCTAATAAAGTACTAACTAGATTATATAATAGCTTTATCTTATATTTAAGGCAATTACAGATTTTTATTTAACTCTTCGTGCTCTTTAGCTAGTTGTTCTTTTTCAGCTTGTATAATTTCAGTATCTTCTAGTGATAGTTTACCAAAGTGTCCAGCTCTGAAATCATGAACTATATTTTTAGCGGCTTGTTTTATGTTGAAATTAGTCTTAGCTCCTGAGATATCTTTTATTATCTCTTGCGGGTGTTTTTCTAGTAAATCTTTTTGTGTAATAAAGCTATAGCGGGTTAGAAAGTTTTTAGTATTTTTTTCTTTAAGAAAATTCAATAAATAACAAGCAGTACCTTCATAATCCATAGCAGTATCACGAATAGAGCCAATACTTGCAATTCTAAAACCACTAGCTTCACTTTTAGGGCTTGGAAACATAATCCCAGGTGTATCAAATATCATAAAGTTTTTGCTAATATCTATACGCTGTTGTAATTTAGTTACAGCTGGCTCATTTCCAGTTTTAGCAACTTTACGACCTGCAAGCTTATTTATCATTGTTGATTTACCAACATTTGGCAGACCGAATATAATTGCTCTAATTGGTTTAAGAACCGTGCCTCTATTTGGACATTTCTTTTGAGCAAGTTCAATTATTTTTTTGACAATGTTTTTATCTTGTAAAGTATTTACTGCAATAGCACTGCCTTGATAGTAGTTTAGCCATTCCTTAGTGGTCTTTGGATCAGCTAAATCATTTTTTGATAAAATTTTTATAATAGGCTTATCACCAACAATCTCTTCTAAAACATGATTACTACTTGAATCAGGAATACGTGCATCGACAATTTCAATAGCAATATCAATAGATGGCATTTTTTTGCGAAACTCTTTAGTAGCTTTGTGCATATGCCCAGGAAACCAATGTAACATTGTAGATAAAAATAATAAATTTGGTTAATATAAAACAAGATTTTACCCATTAGAGATTTTATATGCAAAGCTATATTCTAAAGTCTGCCAAAATTTATGGTGAAAATGATTTTGAATACAAAGATATAGTAGTCAAAGATAAAAAAATATTTGCTATTAAGGAAGATGTAAAAGCAGAAGATTTTAATTTGCCAGTCATTGAATTAAGCTCTGATGATTATGTGATTCCAGGATTTTTGGATATTCATATACATGGCTCAAAAGGTGCTGATGTTATGGATGGAGATGTTGATGCATTAGATGTGATTTCAAAATCAATTTATAAGCAGGGTGTCACAAGTTATCTTGCTACAACTATGACAGCATCAAATGAAGATATCTTAAAATCGATGAATGCAATCAAAACTTATAATTTAAAAGAGCATAATGAAAGTGCAAAAATTGCAGGAGTTCATTTAGAAGGGCCATTTATCTCACCAGGTAAGATTGGTGCGCAAAATCCAAATTATCTCCAAGAGGTAGATGTAACTAAAATGGCTAATTGGCACTTAGCTTGTGATAGTTTAGTGAAAAAAATCACAATAGCCCCAGAAATAAAAAATGCTCATAAAGTAATAGAGTTTTGTAATAGTCAAAATATAATAAGCTCTATAGGTCATACAAGTTGTACAATGGCTCAGGCTTTAAATGCAATAGAGCATGGTTGTAGTCATGCTACACACTTATTTAATGCAATGAGTCCTATTGAACACCGTAAACCTGGTGCTGCAACAGCTTTATTGATGTCAAAAAAAGTTTTAGCTGAGTTGATAGTCGATGGTATACATTTACACCCTGATATGGTCAAATTTACCTATGAAATAAAAGGTTCTGATAATATTGCTTTAGTAACGGATGCTATGTCAGCTCAAAATGCTGGAGAGGGTATATTTGAGTTGGGCGGACAAAAAGTTATCGTTAAAAATGGTGAGGCTAGGCTTGAGAATGGTGTGTTAGCAGGTAGTGTTTTGACTATGAATAAGGCATTGGAAAATATTCTGAAATTTACAAACTGTAGCTTGCACAATGCTGTTAAAATGACAAGTACAAACCAAGCTAAATCACTAGGCTTCAAAAAAGGTCAAATTAAAGTTGGTTTTGATGCGGAGTTTGTGATTTTAGACAAGAATTATCAAGTTAAGCAGGTTGTTAATTAAAATGAATTTTTTAGTATTAGATACTTCAAGTAAATATTGCTCAGTTGCCTTATCAATAAATGGACAAGTTTATAACGATACAAGAGAAATTCCTCGCCAGCATAATAAATACCTTTTAGGAATGATAAAAGGTGTATTTGATAAAGCTGGTATTGATAAAAAATCTTTGGACTTTATAGCTTATGGAGTGGGACCTGGTAGCTTTGTTGGTGTAAGACTTGCTGCAGCTGTTTGTCAAGGTTTTGCTGTTGGATTAGATATTCCTATAGTAGGTTTCTCAAGTATGTTTGCTATAGCAAAAAGTTTTGCTAGTGAATCAGAAAAAGTAGCGGTTATTCTTGATGCTAAGATGGGAGACTTTTATTTAGGCTTGTATGATATATCAAAAGATGAAATTACCTCTGAAAATGTTTATAAATTAGATGAATATTCTCCAAAATTATATGCTGATTATAAGCTAATTGGTGAGTCTATTGCAGAGTTAGATATTCAAAAGGAAGACTTTAAACTAGATGTTGGTAATGTGGTTGAATATGTTGCTAAACAGTATGAAATACAAAAAAGTCAGAATAAGCTAACCCAAGAGACCTTTCCAATATATCTGCGAGGAACCAGTCATTGGAAAACTAAGGAGTAACTCTAATGTGTAGGTGGATAATGTATCATGGCGAAAAGATCAAAATGAGTGACCTTCTCGTAGATCCAGAGAATTCTTTAATACATCAAAGTATACATTCATCACAAGGAGTAGTACCTGTTAATGGCGATGGCTTTGGAATTGGATGGTATACAAATCTACATAAAGAGCCAGGTATTTACAAAGATCCACTACCAGCATGGCGCAATCAAAATCTTATATCTATAGCAAAACATATTAAAAGTAGGAATTTTATGGCGCATGTTCGTGCTGGTACGATTGCTCCAACATCACATTTAAACTGTCATCCATTTGTTTTTAAAAACCAAATGTTTATGCATAATGGCTCAATTGGTAATTTTGATAATATTAGACAAGAAATAGAGCAATTAATAAAACCAGAGTATTTTAAAATACGATATGGCTCTACAGATTCAGAAGCCTTATTTTTGCTAGCGTTATCAAATGATTTAGAGAATGATCCTAAATCAGCTATAGTTAAATCAATAGAGCAAATCCAAAAGATTCAACGCAAAAATGGTTTAGAAGAAAAAGTTAAAGCTAGTATGGCATATTCAAGTGGAGAAACATCTTATTCGTTAAAAATTTCTACCATTGCTAATCAGCCATCGTTATACTATATGAATTATGAAGATATTTTAGTAACACTTAATCTACCTTTAAAAGAGCGTTATAGAAATAGTTTTGTTGTATTATCAGAGCCTTTAGTAAACTCTGATTTATACAGGTATGTAGACAATTATTCGTGTATTGAAATTACACAAAATAAGTTTAATGTGCAAAAGTTATAAGGAACAAAAATGGCATCGCTAAATACAAAGATTCAAAATGTTTCAACTTCACCAACTAATGCTATGGCAGCATTAGCAAAACAGATTAAAGATGAAGGCAATGATGTAGTCTCACTTGCTATCGGAGAGCCTGGATTTAGTACTCCAGATGTAGTTAAGCAGGCAGGTATTGAGGCTATAAATACTAATATTACAAAGTATACAAATGTTGATGGTTTGAAAGAGCTTCGTGAAGCTATAGTTGCTCGCTACAAAAAGATGTATGGTGTTAACTTTACTGCAGATCAAGTTTGTGTAACATCAGGTGCTAAGCATAGCTTACATAATATTTTTAACTGTATTTTAGAAGAGGGCGATGAGGCAATTTTCTTTGCACCATATTGGGTCTCTTATCCTGATATGATTGCTCTAACAGGAGCTAAGCCTGTAGCAGTAGAAACTAAGTTTGAAAATAATTTTGAAATAGATGTCACAGAACTAGAAAAGCATATTACGGATAAAACAAAAGCTGTAATTATTAATTCACCAAATAATCCTACAGGTTTGATTTATTCAAAAAAATGTATTGAGGACTTAGCAAACCTTCTAAGAAAGTATCCAAATATTTGGATAATTGGTGATGATATTTATGATCAACTTTTCTTTAAAGAGAGAATGACTTTGATAACAGAAGTTGCTCCTGATTTAGCAGACAGATATGTAATAGCAAGTGGAGTATCAAAAAACTTTGCAATGACTGGTTGGAGAGTTGGTTTTACAATTGCTCCTAAGCTTCTAAATGATGCAATGAAAAAGTTCCAATCTCAATCTGCCACTTGTGCTTGTTCTGTTTCTCAATATGCAGCTATTACAGCAATGAATATGCCAGCAGAAGATTTACTATATTTTGCACAGTCTTATCAAGAAAAAGCACAGTTCGTTACTAAATGTTTAAAGGAAATTCCTTATATTGATGTTAAAAGTGCTGATGGTACTTTTTATCTTTTCCCTGATTTGAGAGAACTAATCAAACATACTAACTTTAAAGATGATGCAGAGCTTTGTAGCGCTTTATTAAAAGAAGAGTATGTTGCTATGATGCCAGGTGTTGCATTTGGATTATCAGGTTTTGCTAGAATTAGTTGTGCTAATGAGATGTCTGAGCTTGAAAAAGCAATGGATAGATTAGCTAAATTCATTAATCGACACATCAAATAATTACTGCTACAATCAATTATTATTTCTTTTTATAAAAATTCTTATGAAAAAATGTGGTTATATTTCAATTATAGGTAGACCAAATGTTGGTAAATCTACTTTATTAAATAATATTCTAAAATATAAAGTTAGTATTACTTCACGAAAACCTCAAACAACTAGACATCAAATTACGGGTGTTAAGACTCTTGGAGATACTCAGTTTATATATGTAGATACTCCAGGTATTCATATCAAAGAGCCTAAAGCTATCAATAAGTTTATGAATAAAGCTGCTACAACTATGGTTAAAGATGTTGATGTGATCTTATTTGTAGTAGAAATGGGTAAATGGACTGAGCTTGAAGATAATATCGTTGAGAAATTAAAACATTCCCAAGTTCCTATATTTCTTGTAGTCAACAAGGTTGATAAGAAAAAATCCATGGAAGCCTCTATGTTTATAGAGTCTATAAAAGAAAAGTTATCATTTTATGATGTGATTTATGTCTCTGCTAAGCAGGGTCATAATGTTAATGAGCTTGAATCAAGAATTGAGAAGCTTCTACCAGAGTCTGAATACTTTTTCTACGAAGATGATCAAGTTACAGATAGAAGTATTAAATTTTTAGTTTCTGAGATTATCCGTGAAAAAATTATGCGAACTATAGGTAATGAGGTTCCCTATCAAATAGCTGTTGAGATTGACAGTTTTAAGGTTGACGAAGAGAAAAAGATTGTTGATATTTATGCAAGTATTCTTGTTGAGCGAGATAGCCAAAAAGGTATTGTGATTGGTGCTAAAGGAGTTAAGCTTAAAAAGATTGGTACAGACTCGCGTATAGATATTGAAAGATTGGTTGATATGAAAGTTAATCTTAAGACTCATGTTAAAGTTAAAAGTGGTTGGTCTGATGATGATAGGGCACTTAAGTCCCTAGGATATGATTTAATGTAGCTTTTTTTCAATGCAATTAGAAATCAAAAAATCCCGAAAATACCGAACTTTAGTCTATTTTTGTTTGGTTTTTATTACTAGCTGTATTATTGGTGCATATTTTCACAATAATATGCTTCTTTATTTAGGTTTTTTCTTAATATTTCTCTCAATATTTTTTGAATTAAGAAGTAACAAATTATCCATTGACGCAATTATTCTACCTGGCGATCCTGATGAAAATTCATTGAAGTTTATTATTGATGATAAAGAAAGTGATTTCTGGCTGATTAAAAAGCATATTATTATTAATGGATGGATTTATTTATATGCTATACAGCAAGGCTCGAATAAAAAAATAAAAATATGGTTACATAAATCTAATTTTATGAATATTAACCATATTCGAGATTTGGCAAAACAGCTTATGTTTGGTGAGAAGTAAATGAATAAAGAGAAATTGAAACTTTCTATAGCATTAGGTTTGGGCAATATATTTGAATATTATGATTTCATTATATATGCTCTTATGTCTCCATATATTAGTAAAAATTTTTTCCCAACTGATATTGGATGGCTTACTAATTTAAATACATTTCTAGTTTTTGCTATAGGGTATTTGGTTAGACCTCTTGGGGGGTGTCTTATTTGGCTTTTTAGGAGATTTAGTAAGTAAATATAAGATATTAATACTTTCTATGCTAATGATGGGAAGCTCTTCAGTGCTTATTGCTTTTTTACCTGGATATAATTATTGGGGTTATTATTCAATTATTTTACTTGTTGTGTTTCGTATTATGCAAGGGATTGGGATGGGAGCAGAGCTTCCTAACTCTCTTTCGTTACTAAATGAGAAATTAAGGGGTTATAAAGCAAGTAAATATTTTAGTATTATAGGTATTTCATTTCCTATTGGAACTATTGTTGCATCATTAAGTATTAACTTTATAAGTATTATATTTACTGAAACTCAAATTAATGATTGGGCATGGAGATTAATATTTTTGTTTGGTGGATGTGTTGCATTTATAATCTTCTATGCTAGAAAAATAATCTTGAATAATATCGAACAAGAGGATCGCAGAACTGTAGCACGAGAGTTGTTTGGAACACTTAGAAAACAAGTACTACAAATAATATTAATGGTCGGAATAATATTTGTTCCTGGAAGCTTAATAATTCAAGCTTTTTTTTATATATCATACTTTATAAGTGAGAAAGCAATATCAAGCGAATTTGTATATTTTAGTTTTTCATTATCTTTGATAGTGATGATCTTTTCTATTATCTTTTTTGGGTATATTGCTGAATATATAGGTAAGGTAAAAACTTTAGCAATTTCTTTTATAGCAGTGTCAATTATTGCAATACCTCTTTTTGAAATGGCAATTAATCCTTCAGAAATTAAAATACTAATGTTCTTTATTATTCAAAAGATATTTGTAGGTTGTATGATTGCTTGTTATTTACCTTTGGTTGTAGAGGTGTTCCCAACTTCTATTAGTACTACAGCTTCTGCAATTAGTTATAATTTTGCGGCGATATTGGCTAGTCTAACACCAAGTTTGCTGCTTGTATTGATTCATGAGCTAGGTTATTCAAGTGTAGGATATTTCTATATGACCATAACAATTATCGGTGTGTTTTTCCTATTTTTTTTGTCTAAAATGGTCAGTAAATAATGTCATAGATCTGTAAAATAGAAATTATTAGACTCAGAAAGATTACCATATCTATCCATAAGTTTTACTTCAACTTGTTCAGTAGTATTTTTTATAGTTAAAGTTATTTCTTTCTTATTATATGCAGGGTAGTAATTTATTGACCAGCCTTTATTTTTGTCTTTTGTAAATACAGCTATAGTTTGAGTTAAATCAGGGAAAGAGATTGTAAGCTCTTTTGATTTTTTGTCATAATTTAATTCTGGTCTTTGAGGTGAGCTTGTAATATTTGAGTAATTAGGAGTAATAGCTAGTTGCTGATATACTTTACTTTCTAATATATCTGTCATATTAGCAGTGTTGTTAAGTAAATCAATCATACTAAAGTGTATATGTCCTGCTTTCTCTGTAGGTAATTTATCTCTAGTCATTTTAATTTGATTTACAATTTCATCAGTTCCGACACTTCCTTTAGTAACTTCTCTTGATGTGTACAGTCCAGGCCAAATATTATGGTTCTTATAGTTTTGCTTCATCCACCAGTCTAATAATGTTTTAAAGCTTTGAGGAGTTTGTTCTATTGGCCAATAAAGTTGAGGAGCTAAATAATCTACCCAGCCAGCATTAATCCATTTTTTACTATCCGCGGCAAGATCTTTAAAAGAATCAACATCTGCTTCAATACCCTTAGGGTGTCCAGGACGCCAAATACCAAATGGGCTAATACCAAATTTCACATAAGGTTTAGCTTGTTTAATTTCCCTTGCTAAATCTTTTATAAGGATATTTACAGCTTCTCTACGCCAAGCGTCTAATTCTAAGGTACCACCATTAGAAATATATTCTTGATAGAACTCTTGATCAGGAAAGCCTGCATCTGGGCAATCACTAGGGTATGGATAAAAATAATCATCCATATGAACACCGTCGATATCATAATTTTTAACTACGTCTATAATTACTTTTAGAGTATGTTTACGAACTACATCAACAGTTGGGACAAACCAGTAAAAATTATCTGTTTTTAACTTAACGATAGCATTATTTGGAATATCTGGTAAATTTTTAGAGTTTATATTTGCTCTATATGGATTAAACCAAGCATGTAGTTCAATACCTCTCTTGTGAGCTTCATTTATCCAAAATTTTAACGGATCATATCCTGGGTTTTTATCTTGTTCTCCAGTTATAAATTCTGACCAAGGTTCAAAGTTTGATTTATAAAAAGCATCAGCTTGGGGTCTTACTTGAAGTATTACAGCATTTAAATGAGCTTGCTGAAGAGTATTTAGTATGTTTAATATTTCTTGTTTTTGTTGATCAACTGATAAACCAGGTTCAGATGGCCAGTCTATATTGTGAACAGTAGCAACCCAAGCACCTCTAAATTCTCTATTTATTTTGGGTGAGTAAATGTTTGTAGAAGCATAAAGAAAGCTTATATTGCATATCAAAAATATTGAAATTAAGATTTTTTTTATCATGATAGAATCGATAAATATTAAAGTTTATGAAAATGATATTTTATTTTTATAGAAAAATAAATGGAGAATTTATGTTTGTTAGATCAGTAGTGGCATTATTAACTATATTCGTATCAGTTAGCGTCTATGCAGATGTTAATTTATATGGTCCAGGAGGACCTCATACAGCATTAATTGATGCTGCGAAAAAATTTGAAGAAAAAACGAATATAAAAGTTAATGTGAATTTTGGTCCTGAATCTACTTGGACAGATAAAGCGAAAAAAGATGCAGATATTTTATTTGGACCATCACAACAATCTGCAACTGGTATTATTCATAATTTTAGTGACAAGTTTGATATTAAAGATCTACAACCTATGTATTATCATGATGCGATAATTTTAGTTAAAAAAGGAAATCCTAAAAATATTCATGGTATAGATGATTTGGCAAAACCAAATACTAATATAGTAGTGATAGATGGTGCGGGTTATAGTAATACCTCAGGTACTGGTGTTTGGGAAGATATAGTTGGTAGAAAACATGATATTAACTTTATGAAAGCATTTAGGAAGAATATTATAGAGTTTGCTCCAAATAGTGGTAGTGCGTTCAAAGCATTCAAGCAGGATAATGCTGATGCTTGGATAACTTGGAGAGATTGGGCAATATCTAATCCTGATGAAGGAGAGGTTGTAAATGTTTCACCGAAATATAATATTTCTAGAGATTTTAACATTGTAGTTAATAAAGAGAACAAAAATCCAGAAGTAGATAAGTTTGTTGAGTTTTTACAAAGTAATGAAGCTTTGAAGTCTTTTTATAGTTATGGTTGGTATACTTCTAGATAAAAACATAAACTTTTCAATTAAGCTTCTTCATTTTCTTAGGTATACTTTCAACAAGTACTGTTCACAGCATTTTATATAATGTTACAAAAATTTATATCTAAATTAGATAACTTCTTAAATACTAAACAAATAATTCAAAATGAGCTTTTAAGATACGCTTATTCAACAGATGCTAGTTTATATAGGATGGTTCCCAAACTAGTATTGATAGTTAAAAATGAAAATGAAGTTATTGAAGTCATTAAGCTAGCAAGTCAATATGATATTAAACTTACATTCAGGACAGCTGGAACTAGTCTATCTGGTCAAGCTGTAACAGATGAAGTACTCGTTGTTTTGGGTGCTGATGCTTGGTTGAATTATAAAACCATTGATGATGGCAGAAAGATCAAGCTTGAACCAAGTATAATTGGAGCAGAAGCAAATAAATATCTTAAGATATATGATCGTAAAATTGGACCAGATCCAGGATCTATTAATACTGCTAAAATAGGTGGTATTATCGCGAATAACTCAAGTGGCATGTGTTGTGGTACGGCAAAGAATTCATATTCTACTTTAGATTCAATGAGGATTATTTTTGCTAATGGTAGTGTTTTAGATACATCTTGTAACATTAGTGTTGAGAGGTTTAAGCAAGATCAACAAGAGTTTATTAATTCAATTATAGAAATTCGGCAGCAAATAGTTCAAAGTCAGGAATTAGTGGATTTTATTAGAAAGAAATTTTCAATAAAAAATACTAGTGGTTATAGTTTAAATGCTTTCTTGGATTTTGAAGATCCTATTGAAATTATTGAAAGGCTAATTATTGGGTCTGAAGGAACTCTTGGTTTTGTTAGTAGTGTTACTTTAAACACAGTTCCTGAATATAAGCACAAAGCCCTAAATCTTATTTATGGACAGCTTGATAAGCTTATAAGCTTAACTACTAAGCTGGCTCCTCTTAATCCATCATCTGTAGAGCTTTTAGATTATTTATCATTAAAGTCAGTTTCTGGAGTCGCTGAGCTACAACCATTTCTGGTTTCTTTAGATAATGAGAATATTGCTGCAATTATGGTAGAGCTTGCTGAGGAAGATGAACAAGCTTTAGAAGCCAAGTTAAATAAGGTAAATGCGTATATAAGTGAGTCAAATATATCACACCAAGTAGGTTTTAGAAAAGGCGAAAGTGAAATACAAACTTTATGGAAAGCTAGAAACGGTGTGTTACCAACAGTAGCTGGGCAAAGACCAAATGGTAGTAGTGTTCTGATTGAAGATATTGCTGTAAATATTTTAGATTTACCTAGCTTGGTGGTAGATATTAAAAAGCTATTGAATAAATATAATTATACGAATGCTGCTATTTTTGGTCATGTGCTTGCTGGGAATATACATTTTGTACTTACACCGGACTTTAATGATAAAAAGCAAGTTATTGAATATGATAGTTTTATGCATGAGCTGACATCATTAGTTGCCGAGAAATATAATGGTTCTCTAAAAGCTGAGCATGGTAGTGGTAGAAATATTTCTCCATTTGCAATTGTTGAGTGGGGTGAAAAATGTTGGGGCATTATGTGGCAAATCAAAAAGCTATTTGATCCACAAAATATTTTAAATCCAGATGTAAAATTAACAAATGACAAAAATCTTCATACAAAAAATCTTAAAGAATTAAATAGTGTAGATAATCAAATAGATAAATGTATGGAATGTGGTTTTTGTGAACCAGTTTGCCCATCGAGAAATTTAAGCTTAACTCCAAGGCAAAGAAACACAGTTGCACGAAAAATAGATAAATTAGAAGGTCAGCAAAAACAGCAGTGGTTAAAAGATTATCAATATTATGGAATTGAAACTTGTGCAACTACAAGTCTCTGTAAGACTCGCTGTCCTGTTGATATTGATACAGGAGCTTTTATTTTAAGTAAAAAAGAACAGCAAAATAAACTAGTTAATCATGCTAGAGAAATAAATATAGCTAAGCAAAAAGTTAAATTAGGAAATTTTGCAGGCAATATTCTTGGCAAGAAAAATTTACATAATTTAACACAGAATATTCATGGCAAATTTAAATCTATTCCAATATATTTAGAGACTATGCCAGAAGTTCAAAAGTCTAAATTTATCGACTCTCAAGTATCTGATAAAAAGAAGGTTTTACTTTTGCCATCTTGCCCAAATAGGATTTTTGCCGGCGATAAAACTTATGAAAAATATCCAAACCAATTAATTTTAGAAAAACTTGGTTTTGAAGTTAATTATCCAAATAATCTAAATAGACAATGTTGTGGGCAAATGTATCATTCACAAGCGAACAACGAACAGCTGCAGACATCACAAGAGCTACTAAAAAGCAGTATGGATTTTAGTGCTTATGATTATGTTGTAACTGATAACAGTTCTTGTGCAAATTTTGCAAAAGATCAAAATATTAAAATATCAAATATTAATAATCTAATCTTGGATAATATTGATAGCTTAGGATTAACTAAGAAATTTAGTAAAGTTGCTTTGCATATTGATTGTTCTACAAGAAAACAAAATATTGATAGTAGATATATCCAAGCTATTAATAAATGCTGTAGTGAGGTTATCACTCCTGAGAGAATTTATTGTTGTGGTTTTGCTGGAGACAAGGGTTTTACGACACCTGAATTAAATGCAACTAGTTTGGACTCTTTAAGATCACAGATAGAAGGATGTGAAATTGGCGTTAGTTTTAATCGTAGCTGTCAGATAGGCTTATCCTATCATAGCGATTTAAAATATATTTCTTTTACAGAATTATTATTAGAGTGTTTAGAGTAAATTATTTAAATTCGTCAAAGATATCTTGAGATACTTTTTCAACAGCCTGATCGCCATTAACTTTTATATATTTTGGTGTTTTTGTATTCTTTGATGAGAAGTTTCTGTAGAAGTCAACAAGCTTAGAAGTCTGTTGGTGATATACAGATAATCTTTCTTTGACTGTATCTTCATTGTCATCTGTACGAGTGATTAATGGTTCACCTGTCACATCATCTGTATCAACGACCTTGGGTGGATTAAATTTAGTGTGATAAGTTCTACCTGAAGCAGGGTGGACTCTACGTCCAGTTATTCTTTCGATAAGAAGATTATCAGCAACATCGACTTCTACTATGTAGTCAATATCAACCCCTAGTTTATCTAATTGTTCTGCCTGAACAATAGTTCTTGGTACACCATCTAATAGAAAGCCATTTTTACAGTCATCTTTGGATATTCTATCTTTAACAATTTCAATAATGAACTCATCAGAAACTAGCTGTCCAGCATCTAAAACTTTTTTTAGTTCTTTACCAATTTCTGAACCAGATTTGATAGTTTCTCTAATCATATCACCTGTAGATATATGGGCGATATTATATTTTTGTTCAATTATTTTTGCTTGAGTCCCTTTACCAGCTCCAGGAGCTCCAAGAAGTATTATACGCATAACTTTGATAGCCTTAACTTTAAAATCTATTGTTTACTTAGTGTTGATTTAATTATAAAATAAATGAGGTTATATATCTAGAAATAGAATATCAAAATTTTTAGACTAAATAAGGCAAAAGAACTTTTATGATATCGTTATTACTTGAAAAGAGACGTAAGCAAGCTCAAAAGACAGTTTTGGGGATTGAATATGATAGATCTTCTCTTGCTGCTGTTAAGCTTAATAAAAGTCCAGAAGGATACTCTCTAGTTAGCTGTGATAGTGATGTTTTTCCAGAAGAAGCATATTTTGAGGGTGAGTTAACTTCAGATTATATTGGTACAGCTGTCTCAAATATTATAGCAGATAATAAAATAGGACGTTTTTTGAAGCTTGGTTTTACATGTTATAACGATATTGATGTCACAAAAGATGAAATTGTGTGTGATAAAAAGGCTTTGGAAGTTATTGAAAAAGAAAGTGTTTTTGCTTATTTAACGGAGCATTTTTTTAAAAAAAAATATCCTGAGAATTATACCCAAATAGCATATGATTATTATGATAATATAGAGGAAAAGGGTGCTATAACAGTTTATCATGTATCAGATAGAGATAAGATTCAACAATTTCATAATATCTCAAGGAAGACAAAAAAAGCATTAGCTGTATGTACCTTAGATAAGTTAGCTATTACTAGCTTTGTAGAGGAACTTTTTTTGACTGAACTTGCTAAAAATCCTGGTGATAGTGTTTTCCTGGGTCTTTATTCTGATAAGTTATCTATATATAGCTTTTCAAAAGATGGAGAGCTAAGAAATTATGAGTCTATAAAAATATTTGATCCCAATATGGCTGATGCTAACTATGTTGATGAAGTTATTCAATTATTGTTGAGATTTATGGATTTTATGTCTTTAGATTTTACTGGGGATGATTTTGATGATTTTGGTATACAAGAGAATATTGTATATATTTATGGACTTAAACAAAATTTTGAAAATATATTTGAATCAATAACAGAATTATCACAAAAGAACTGCCAGAAATTGGATCCTTTTGTAAATATAAGTCACGATAATTATAATTATGATATTGATCAGCCCTATCGCTATGTCTTACCTGTAGCAATTGCTATGAAGGAGGCATTGTAATAATGAAAGAGCTTAATTTTATTCGTGGTCGTTGGAGAAAACAGCAGTTAACCTACTTAGGGTTTGATTTTGTTTTTATAGCATTTATAGCTTTTGTATTGATGTTTGCTTTATCTACTATATTCTCTTGGTCTAGTGAGGAGGATATGCAGGTTGAATCATATGTCCAGTCAAAGATTACAGAGTTAAATAAAAAAACATCTGAATATCAATCTGTCAAGAGCCAAAGAGATAAGCTTTTAGATATGTCTTCGGATTTAGCAAATATTAAAGCAAGTCAATATTATATTTTACTTGGTATAGAAAAAATTTCTCGAGCAGTAACTGATGAATTATATGTGACAAATATTAATTATGTGGCTAGCTCAGATGATGTTGTGCTTAGTGGAGAGGTGAAAGATTTAAAACTTCTATCTGTATTTATGAAAAACTTAGAGATTGAATTTAGGGTAAAAAAAGTTGAGCTTAAAAATTTAGGTTCTGAAAAAAATGGTCAGAGGAGTTTTTCTTTAGAATTTAAGTTTGGTGAAGATAATGCCTTTAAAGGGGAGAGTGTAGGATGATAGACAAACTACAGAACCTTTTAAATAATAAATATATAAATAAGTTATTACACGCCCCAATAAAGATAAAGCTACCAATAATGATAGTAGTATTACTTATTTTTATGGTATTTTTTTATATAGTTCTTGTAAATCCTGTGCTTTCACAATCAGAGCAGGTTAAAACTCATATTGATTCTATGGAAGCCCAAATTCCTAGATTAGTTAAAAAACAAAAAGATTTAGCAGCTTTGAAGCAACAAGTTAAGCTTTTGGAACAACATAATGCCGAGGAAAGATTTAGCATTCCAGAACGTCATTCTGTACCAATATTTTTATCTGCACTAAATGAAGCTATTAGTAGCTCAGAAGTTACTATTATTGACTTAGCTCCAGCAGGTGTTCAGAAAAATAAATATCTTGATTTATATGCTTTAGACTTTAAAGCCAAGCTAACAGGAAATTTTTCTCAGCTTATTAAGCTATTTGTTGCTTTGATTGATATGAAAGATATTGCTGTAATTACAAATATTACTATTAAAAAAGAATCTGATGATAAGTTAGTAATAGAGCTTAATTTACAAACCTATTCTCGTCAAGGAGTGGGGGCTTAATATGAGTATGATAAATAATGTATTTAGGCTCTTACTTTTAATTATTTTAATTAGTGTTTATAGTGTGTCTTTTGCTAGTTATGAATCAAGAACTAAAAAGATAGATCAGCTTATCGAAACAAAGATGAAAACTATTAAAAGCTCTGAAAAGCTTGATATACCAGAGTACAAGGGTGATACTCTAACATTTGAAAGGCTTTCAAAAATACGTAATGTTTTTAATATTGATCATTTATTACCTTTTGAAAAAAGAAAACCTATAGTAAAATCTGAACCTGAGAAAAAAGTTGTAAAATTAAAGCCTATTGTAGTGCCTAAAGAGTTGCAAATAATAATGAAACAAAAATCTACTAAGTTACAGCAGTATCCAATAAGTTCTTTTAAGTTTAAAGGCGTTGTTTATCAAAATGAGCAAAGGTGGGGAGTGGTAGAAAATTCTATGGAAAAGAATCCTCTATATCTAAAAGAAGGAATGCTAATAGGTCGTGATTATGGACAAGTTAGTGATATTACTAAAGAAGGTATTGTCGTTAATGAATGGAAAAAAAATACACAAAAGAGAGTCTGGGAAAAGATTCAAACTGTCATACATTAAGGTAAAATGATGTTTTTTGGAAAAAAGAAATTATTAACAATTTTAACAATTTTAGGTGGTGTATTAGGATGTGATGTATCATTAGCTGCTGATACAAAGGATCAGTCACAGACAACTTCTTCTGAGCAGCCTCAAACTAAAATAGTTGGCAGAGAAGAAAATGAGAGAGTTAATAATGAAAAACATATCAAAGATTTAGAGTTTCATCGCAGTTTAAATGGTAGTGCAGTATTTGAAGTTTCTTTTGAAGAAAATATTAGTAGTTTCTCAGGTTATAAAACTAAACTTTCACAAGATGGTTACACTTTAACGATTACTTTTGAAGATACAAGTATATCTGATAAGTGGGTTAGTAATATTGATACAAAAGTATTTAATACAATTATTGACTCTATTAAAGTACACAAAGAAGGTAGTAATGTCGTTTTTGTACTTCATTCATTAGATAGGATTTCTTTAAGTGATTTGAAAGAAGGTGATACATTTAAGTTCAAAATTGATAGACGTAATAGTAGGGTAGAAGGTTTTAATATTAATGAACCTATTTCAATTTCTTTTAAAGATGCTCCAGTACAAACAGTGCTACAGGTATTATCTGAATTTGCAGGGCTAAACCTTGTTGTGAGTAGTAGTGTTCGAGGAAATATATCTATTGATCTAAAGAATGTTCCTTGGAATGAGGTGATGAATATTGTTTTGGTTAGTAAAGGTTTAGCAACTAAAAAAATGAGTAGTATCTTATATGTTGCTACAGCTGCAGAAATTGCAGCTCAAGAGCAACTTGAGTTACAAACTAAAAGATCATTAGAGAATAATGCTACGTTAGTAACAGAATTTATTCCTTTAAACTATACTACAGCACAAGCAGCTCAGACAGTTATAACATCAATGGCTAAGCAAAATGGTGGAATTATGTCACCACGTGGAAGTATAACTTCTGATGCTCGTACTAATACTCTTATTGTTACAGATACTGAAGAAAAAATGCCTCGAATTAAGGAGGTAATAAATGAAATTGATGTTCCTAATGATCAGGTCTTAATTGAATCAAGGATTGTCCAGGTTGAGAGAAATAGCGGTCTACAATTAGGCTTTAACTATGGGCTTACAGGAAATGGTACTGATATAGGCCTTTCTACTTTTAGCAATCAGCAGAGCGGTGGCGGAGGTGATGATCCTAGCCCAGCACAGCAATTTATTGGTAGTACAGCTAAGCTTGGCTGGAGTATTTTTGGAGGTATGCAGCTAACTGTTGAAATACAAGCTTTGGAAAATGAATCACTAGCTAATCAGGTAGCATCTCCTCATATTGTTGTTTCTAATAATGAAACGGCATTTATTAAGCAAGGTGAAGATGTTCCTTATAATCAGTCAACAGCATCAGGTGCAGCATCAATTGCATTCCAAGAAGCTGTATTAGAGTTACAGGTTACTCCACAAATAGCTCCTGATGGAAATATTGTAATGGATATAATTGTTACTAAAAACTCAGTTGGTACCTCTCCAGGTAAGACAGCCGAAGGTGCTGATTTGCCACCAACTATTTTAAAACGAGAAGTTACTACAAAAATTATGGCTCAAGATGGTGATACTGTCGTTATTGGTGGTATCTATGAGAAAATTCAAAATG
The DNA here is from genome assembly GCF_000764555.1 of Candidatus Francisella endociliophora. NCBI lineage: Bacteria > Pseudomonadati > Pseudomonadota > Gammaproteobacteria > Thiotrichales > Francisellaceae > Francisella > Candidatus Francisella endociliophora. The sequence continues at coordinate 87,022 of NZ_CP009574.1, forward strand.
AGACTCGTACAAAGATTCCTTTGTTAGGAGATATACCGTATTTGGGCTATTTATTTAGTAGTACAAAAATTGAAGATAAAGATACGGAGCTTTTAATATTTATAACTCCTAAAATTATAGAGTCAAAAATACAAAGTTAAAAGCATATAATGCTTGCAAAATATTTAATATTTGGGTATTGTATATAGCTATAATTTTTATATATAAGGGGTGATTAGTCCTACTATCACAGTGTGTAATTAAACTTATAATTTTGAGTCAAAAATGATAAGAACAAAAAATATTTTCTTAATAGGTCCAGTAGGTGCTGGAAAATCCACAATAGGTAAACAGTTAGCAAAAGAGTTAAAGTTAGAGTTTATAGACTCAGATGATACCATTGAAAAAAAATGTGGTGTTGACATTAACTGGATCTTTGATTTAGAAGGTGAAGAAGGCTTTAGAAATCGTGAAAGAGAAGTTATTGCAGAAATTTTATCTGAAAAGCAAAACATTGTATTGGCTACCGGTGGTGGGGCAATATTAGATCCAGATACAAGGTCATTATTATCTTCACGTGGTAAAGTTGTGTATTTAGAAGCAACTATTGAGCAGCAGTTAGAAAGAACAGCCAAAGATACAAAGAGGCCTTTACTTCGTGTTGATGATAAGAAACCTGTATTAGAACAATTAATGGCTGAAAGAGAGCCTCTTTATAGAAGTATTGCAGATGTTGTCGTTGAAACAAATGGTGCGACTGTTAAAAATATCGTTAACAAAATATCTACATTCTTAGTAGAAGAATCAATGCTGTGATTGATAAGCTACAAGTAAATCCTACAAATAGTCCTAGCTATGATATTTTAGTAGATTCAATTATAGATTTTTCTTATATTTATCAATATATATCTAATAAGCAAGTTTTAGTTGTCTCTAATACAACTGTTGCGGAACTATATCTTGATATGCTTTTAGCATCAATATCATCCAAAGCGAAAGTTGAGACTTGTATTTTAGATGATGGTGAACAGTATAAATCTCAACAAAGTTTAGATAATATTTTAGCAGTCTTATTAAATAGGAAGTTTACTCGTAGTTCAACTGTGCTTATAGCCTTAGGTGGAGGAGTAATTGGTGATATTACGGGGTTTGCTGCTGCTATTTATCAGCGTGGAGTTGATTTTATACAAATTCCAACCACTCTACTTTCTCAAGTAGACTCCTCTGTTGGTGGCAAGACAGCAATAAATCATCCTTTAGGTAAAAATATGATAGGTGCTTTCTATCAGCCAAGATTTGTCTATACTTCAGTAGACTTTTATAAAACACTTCCTTATAGAGAATATATCTCCGGCATGGCAGAAGTTGTTAAATATGCATTTATATCAAAAAAATTTTATCACTGGTTAAAGCTAAAGAAGGATGATATTTTGGCAAAAGACCAAACTACCTTGATAGAAATGGTCAAAAAGAGCTGTCAAATTAAGGCTGATATAGTTGCAGAAGACGAAAAGGAAATAACGGGCGCTAGAGCGATACTTAATTTTGGTCATACGTTTGGTCATGCTATCGAAAAATGTCAAAAATATCTTGATCTAAAACATGGTGAAGCAGTTGGAGTTGGTATGGCTCAGGCTATAGATTTTTCTTGTGATCTTGGGTTAGTAACTAAACAAGAAGCTAGAGATTTTAAAGATTTCATTGTTAGTTTTGGTATTTCCACTAACTTTCCAGATAATATTACTAAAACTGAATTTTTAGATGCTATGTTAGTTGATAAGAAAAACTCCAATGGTGAGTTAAGATTTATTTTGATAAATGGTATAGGAAGTTTAAAATTACAAAAACAGTCTATGGATAAGCTAGAGTTATTTCTAGAGGATTATTAAGTTTTACTTTTTTTTATAAAAATAATAACAAACCATTATAATTTAAACATAGAAAAAGACGATCAAGTTCTTTAGAGCAGTTTTTTCAAGAAGTACAAATAAAAAAGTTTTTCTTATACTGGGAACTTTAGATAATAGAATGTAAGCAAATATAACTATGACGGGTTGTTGAGATTTTTAATAATATATTTTTCTCAAATTATCTTTAAAAAAGCAGATATTAGTTAGCTTTTATTATCTATTAGATTTCTAGTGGCTTTTTTTAATTCTGTTCTGTAATAATCTAAATTTTTAGCAGACTCTTCTTTCAAATCTTTGATCTGTTGGGTTAAAAAAGTTATTTGATTTTCAAGACCTTCTTTTAAATCAGAGATTCTTTGTTTAGACTGTTCTTGAACTAAGTCACAGTACGATCTTGCATCTTTTGCTAGTCTTTCTGCTGTTTCACGACGAACACTTTCTTTAACAAGAGCTGAATATAGCTTTTTAATTTTGATTGTGTCATCTTTTTCATTAAGTAAGGTTGACCATTCTTCTGATATATTACTAAATAAGTCTAATTCATCGATTTCTTGTAGTATTTTGATAGCATTTTGACTAATTGCCATTAGATATTAATCCTTATTAATTTTGGTTTGGTAAAACTATCTTAGATATAAGTTAGTAGTCATTTGAATAAAATTGTAAATCTAAACAAATAATACATAATTGTATAGCTAATTAAAAGAGTAATTTTTTAAATAATTTTGCCAAGCATATTTGCTGTTGCAATAGTATAATGTATAGTAGTGTCATTCTAGTATCTATAGTCCATTAAATATGTTTGTAAAAAATGATGATTTGATATTCAATTCTGTTGAAAAAATAAAATATTCTGCTCGTAGAGGCATGTTAGAGCTTGATATAATTTTAGCTCCATATCTAAATAATTGTTATATGAAAGAAGATTTAGATGCAAAGAAATTGTTCGTAGAGTTTTTAACTAGTGAAGATAGCGATTTGTTTGATTGGCTTTTTAAAGGAGTTACGCCTCCAAAAAAATATCAAGAGCTAATAAAAAAAATTACGAGTGAAAAGAAAAGGTATAATCAGGAAAATTTAAAGTAGGAGGATAAAGTTATGAATGAATTATTAAACCATACGGGTAAGTATCCTATTTCTAATGAGATAATGAACATTTCTAATTATTGGATTACTAATGAAAAAGAAGTTGTTACTGGATTAGTAGAAAAAGCACAGATTTCAGATTCTCAACAAAAAAATGTGAGAGAAAGAGCATATAAACTAGTAGCGCAAGTTAGAAAAAATAGACTTAAAAAGTCTGGTATAGATGCTTTCATGATTGAATATGATTTATCTTCTGAAGAAGGTATTGTATTAATGTGTTTAGCTGAAGCATTACTTAGAGTCCCTGATAAATATACTATAGATCTACTTATAAAAGATAAGCTTACAAGTGCAGCTTGGAGAGAGCATGTGGGTATGGAGAAGCATTTATTTGTAAATGCTGCAACGTGGAGTTTGATGCTTACAGGTAAAATTCTAAAGGATAGCAGAGGATCATATCGTAAAGTTTTTCAAAACTTCATTAAAAAATCTAGTGAACCAGTAATTCGTAAAGCTATGAAGCAAGCTATGAAAATAGTTGGTAAACAATATGTATTAGGAGAAACTATACAAGAGGCACTCAAAGTATCTCAAATAAAAGTAGCAAAAGGCTATAGCTATTCTTATGATATGCTTGGTGAGGCTGCAATGACTATGGAAGATGCTGAATATTATTATAATCAATACTTAGATGCAACTGAGGAACTGGCTAAGTATGCAACAAATACTGAAATAAAGAAAAATCCAGGTATTTCAGTTAAATTATCAGCCTTACATCCTCGTTACGAAGTTGCTAAGCATCAAAGAGTACATGAAGAGATATATCCTAAGTTACTCAAGTTAACTCAGTTGGCTAAGCAGTATAATATTGGTATGAATATTGATGCTGAGGAAACAGAAAGACTTCAAATATCTCTTGAACTAGTTGAAAGGCTAGCTCATGAGCCGTCTTTAGAAGGCTTTGATGGAATTGGTATTGTTGTACAAGCTTATCAAAAACGAGCTCCATATGTTTTAGATTATTTAGCTAAGTTAGCTAAAAAAACTAATAGAAGATTTATGGTTCGCCTTGTTAAAGGTGCTTATTGGGATGCTGAAATCAAACATGCTCAAGAGCATGGTCTAGATGGTTATCCTGTTTTTACACGTAAATATCATACCGATGTATCTTATCAAGCATGTGTTAAGCAATTGTTTGATAATAATGAATATATATATCCTCAGTTTGCAACACATAATGCTCAAACTGTAGCAGTTGTGACAGAATTAGCTAATGGTAATAAAGATTTTGAATTTCAGTGTTTACATGGTATGGGTGATCCTCTATATGATAATATTGTTGGCAAAGAAGGGTATGAGGGTATTCCATGTAGAATTTATGCACCAGTTGGTGGACATAAGCATCTTTTAGCATATCTGGTTAGAAGACTTCTAGAGAATGGAGCAAATAGCTCTTTTGTAAATAGAATTGTTGATGAGAACTTACCAATTGAGGATTTAATTGAAGATCCTGTTAAAAAAACTATAGCAAATGGCTGTGGACAACATTCAAATATTCCATATCCAAAGGATATTGTAGCTCCTAGATTAAATTCACAAGGTCATAATGTAAATGATTTTGCGACCTTAGATGATATGTATAATGTTATTGAAAGATATACATTAAGAAATGATTATGAAGCTTTACCAATAGTTACAGGAGTTTCATTTGATAAAGATTCTGCAAAAGATGTTACTAATCCAAATAATAATAAAGTAATTGGTTCGGTTATTAATGCAGATTTTGATGTAGCTAAAAAAGCTATGAGTAACGCTGAAGAAGCTTTTATAGAGTGGAATGCGACTGCTGCATCTAAAAGAGCTGATATTTTAGAAAAATTTGCAGATTTACTAGAGGTTAATACAAATAAGCTTATTGCTATAGCAATGATAGAAGCTGGAAAAACTTTAACTAATGGAATAGATGAAGTTAGAGAAGCCGTGGATTTTTGTCGTTATTATGCTGCTCAAGCTCGAAGAGAATTTAATGGTCCAATAAAGCTGTCGTCTTTACCAGAAAGTCTAAGACAAATTGAATTTAAAGGACGAGGACCGGTTATATGTATTAGTCCATGGAATTTTCCATTAGCTATCTATTTAGGTCAAGTTACAGCAGCTTTAGCAGCAGGTAATACCGTAGTAGCAAAACCTGCTGGACAGACTCCAATAATTGCGTATACTGCAACAAAATTATTATTTGAAGCTGGCTTACCAGAAAACGTATTACAGTTTGTTCCTGGTTCTGGAAGAGTATTGGGTAATGCTTTAATAAAAGGATCTGATTGTAAAGGTGTAATCTTTACAGGATCAACAGAAGTAGCTGCTGATATAAATCAAAACTTAGCTAGAAAAGATAGTGAAATGATTCCTTTTATTGCTGAAACTGGTGGTCAAAATGCGATGATTGTTGATTCATCATCACTACCTGAGCAAGTAACAGCAGATGTTATGCGTTCGGCATTTGATAGTGCAGGCCAAAGATGTTCAGCTTTGAGAGTATTGTGCCTTCAAGAAGAAATTGCTGATAGTTATATTAAAATGATTGTTGGCGCTATGAAAGAACTAAAAGTTGGTGATTCTAAATATATAGATACTGATGTTGGGCCAGTAATTGATAAAGCTGCAGCTGATGATCTAAATAAATATATTGAAGACAAGAAAAAAGTATTTAAATTAGTATATCAAGCAGAGCCAACTGAAGAAACTAAAAAAGGCACTTTTGTAATGCCTACAGCATTTGAGATAGAGAGTTTATCTGATATGGGTAGAGAGCAATTTGGTCCAATATTACATATTGTTAGGTTTAAGGCTAATAAACTTTCAGAGCTTATTAAGGATATCAATTCGACAGGTTATGGTTTAACTGCTGGTGTACATAGTAGAATTAACGAAGTAATGAACTATGTTAAAAATAATATAAAAGCAGGAAATGTTTATGTAAATAGAAATATAGTTGGAGCTGTTGTTGGTGTACAGCCTTTTGGTGGGCAGGGGAAATCTGGAACTGGTCCAAAAGCTGGTGGCCCATATTATATGCATCGTTTAGCAAATGAGACATTATCTAATATTGATAACGTAGAAGAAAAATATTCAGCTGAAAAAATAGCGGAATATACTAAGAAGACTAGTGAGTTAATAAAAGATAAATATAGTGTTTCAAGTATTGTCCATGGCATAGAGGCTAAAGAATGTAAATTTAATAATTTGAAATCAGCCGATGAAAAAGTTATTGGAAAATTATGTTGTGCATCTGTAAATAGTGTTGATAAAGCAATCAAGATTGCCAATAAAGAATTCGAAATATGGAATAGTATTAATGCTACACATAGAGCTGAACTTGTAGAGAAATTTATAAATTTACTTGAAGAAGAGCGTAATTTGATCGCTTCATCTCTTGTTGTTGAATCTAATGTGTCTATTGAAAATGCTCAAATCCAAATAGATAAAACCATAGAGCAAGCAACATATTACTGTCTACAAGCAAAAAGAGAATTCTCAGAACCTCAGCTTTTACCAGGACCAACTGGTGAAATAGATGAGTTAAGCTTGAAAGGGCGTGGTGTAGCAGTAAGTATGTGTTCTAGTAGTGATCTATTAGTTAGATTTGTAGGACAAGTTGTAGCTTCTTTATTAGCAGGTAATACTGTAGTTGCTAAGCCCGCATATACAGGAAACCTTACTGCTTATCATATTACTAAATTGATGCATAAAGCTGGAATTAGTCCAAATGCTGTTCATCTAGTATTATCAGATGAAGAAGAGATTACTTCAGCGTTATTATTTAATAGTAAAGTTGCTCTAGTTGCATTTTCTGGAAGTGTAACAGCAGTTAAGCAAGTTCATCAAGCATTAGCATTACGCAGAGGAGCTATTATTCCTTTTGTTGCTGAAACTGTTGCAAATGATGGTAGATGTACTAACTTAGCAATAGAAACTGTTTCTCCATTATACTTACGTAGATTTGTAGTAGAAAAAACTGTAAGTGTTGACACTACTGCTTCTGGAGGTAATGCTTCCTTAATGAGTCTAGAGGAATAAAAATTCTTGCAAACCCTTTTCCTAAATGATAATTTAAATCTTATCGGGTTATTTTTTAGCATTAAAAAATAGATAAAATCATTGCTATTTAAAATAACTCAATTTGTAAAGAGGAAACCTCTTTTCCTCGCTCTTTTAAAAATTTAAAATAGGAACAAAAAATGACTGATGTTACAACTAAAAAAATGTCGTTGTTTAGTGCTGTTCTAATCGGCACTACTTCAATGGTTGGTTCTGGGTGGCTATTTAGTGCACAGTTAACAGCAAGAAATGCCGGCAATTGGGCATTTTTAGCATGGATACTTGCTGCTTTATTAGTACTAATGATAGCTCTTTGTTTAGGTAAGGTAGTATCTTTGTATCCTGTCAGAGGTGCTACAACAAGATCAAGTGCTATTTCTCATAATAATATATTTGCTATGCCGTTTGCTTTTGCAAACTGGTTTGGTATTGTAGTTGTAATATCATCTGAAGCACTTGCTACTACACAGTATCTTGCTGGTGTTAAGTCTATGGATTGGCTGATGGACAATAATGTCTTAACTACTGCTGGTACTATATTTTCAATATTTGTATTATTTATATATCTTGTTATTAACTTCTATGGAGTTAAGCTTTTATCAAAAGTAAATAATGCAATAACTGTATTTAAAATGGCTGTTCCAGCAATTATTGTTATAATCTTTGTCGCATATGCACTTATGCATAGCAATGATCATGTCAGTATGTTTGCATCTGATATACCAAACAATAGTCAGTTTGGTTTTAGTTCTGCACTAACAGCTATTGTTGGAGGTGGTTTGATTTATACATTTAACGGCTTCCAAACAGTTGTTGCTTATGCAAGTGAAGTTAAAAACCCAGGTAGAAACGTACCGTTAGCTATTGTGTTAGCTCTTGTATTAGTGCTAATTTTGTATTTAGGTTTACAATATGCATTTATGCAAGCTGTTCCGCATGAGTATCTAGTTAGTAAAGGTGGTTGGGCAGGTTTAGATTTTGAATCTCCATTGCTTCAATTAGCTACACTTTTAGGATTGGGATATATATCATTTTTACTTATTATTGATAGTGTGATCAGTCCATCTGCAACAGGGTATAGTTATCTAGGAGCTTCTTCAAGAATGTTATATGCAATGTCATCAGAAGGGCAGATGCCAAGATATTTTGCACATATTACACCTAAATTTAATATCTCGCGTAGATCATTATTAGCAAACTTTTTATTATCAATAATATTCTTATTATTCTCAGATAACTGGACTGCATTGATGCTTGTAGTTACAGGTTTTCATATTATTGGATATATGGCTGCTCCAATTAGTATGGGTGCATTAGCTCCAAAAACTAGAATATATGGTTTAGTAGTATTTATAATTTTAACATTACTTTTAAATACCGTAGAAATAGAAACTAATGTACATATGAGCATTATATTGATCATTCTTATGACAATATACGGAAGTATAGAATATAGAAGAATAGGATTAAAAAATCTTTTACCACTTATTTTACCGTTTATAATATTTGTTTGCATAGTTTCTCCAATGGATCATTATATTATTGAAGGCTTTGTTGGAGCTATATTCTACTGGTTTGTTACAGATAAAAGATATGTGGCATTCTGTAAAGCAACAGCAAATGAAAAAAATATTATTGTCGATTAATTTCTTTATCTATAGTTATCTATTCTTTTACAATTTATAATACAGAATAGTGTTGTAAATTTTTCCAAGCTTTATGAAAAATACAAAATGGATTTTACTTATCCTTTGCTTAGGATATTTCATAGATTTCTATGATTTAACTGTATTTAGTGTTTCTTATGTAGAGATGCTAAAACAGCAGTTTGGCATATTAGATTCTACTAAAATCCAGCAGACATATTATTTAATAAATAATATTCAAATGGGTGGAATATTAGTAGGTGCTGTTTTATTTGGAATCTTAGCTGATAAATTGGGTCGTATTACAGTTATTAAGTATAGTATTTTACTTTATTCTGCTACTACAATACTTTGTATTTTTGTAGATAATATTTATGTGTTTATGTTTCTTAGATTTTTAGCATATCTTGCATTAGCAAGTGAATTTGCAGTTTCAAGTGTTTTAATTGTAGAATTTTTCCCACCCAAATTAGCTGCTTGGGGAATGAGTCTATTATATATATTAGGCGTGCTTGGTGGAGTAGTTGCAACCTTGCTTGGAGTGCTTTCTTACAAGGTAATGTTTATCTTTGGTGGTTTTGCTGGGCTTGGGATATATGCTTTCAGAAGAGTGTTAGAGGAATCACCATATTTTATTGAGCTATATATGTCAGAAGAGAGATTTAAAAATGCTGGAAGCATAACTTATTTACTAAAAAATTATAGTAAACCACTTATTTTAAATTTTTTAATAACATTACCATATTTTTTTGTAATTACTGTTATGTTTGCTCTAGTAAAGTTCATAGCTTCTGATATTAATTTTGCTAGTTTGGTTAAGTTGTTTTTATTCGGTTTCTTTGCGGGAAATATTATTAGCTGTATATTTAGTGGTATATATAACCAATATTTCAAATCGCCAAATCTATTTTTTGTTGTGAATATCTGTATTTTCTTAGGAAATATTTTTGCTTATAAATATATTTCAAATGACATGATATTTATCTATGGTGTTCTTATCGGACTGATAGGTGGCGGTTATAATATCATGTGGGCACAATATGCGGCTACTGAATTTCCAACAGAAGTTAGATCACTAGCTACTAATATGATATTTGCATTAGGTCGAACGAGTAGTATTTTCTTTGGGATAATATTTGCAGGTTGGATTACTGATGAAGAATATTTTAGACAAAATGTAAATTTGTTAGCAATTGCCGTAGCGGTTATGGTCTTATTGATAGTAATATTTTATAAAAGAAAGAAAGTTTTAGTGAAGTAGAGAATATTTATGACAAATAAAATATTATTCGGAATAACTGGAAGTGTATCAGCTTACAAAACTATAAATTTGATACGGTTGTTTATCAAAAGTGGAGTTGAATGTAGAGCTATTATTACAAAAGGTGCTGAACAGTTTATTAAGCCAGAACTTTTAGTAGCTTTAGGTTGTGATGTTTATACAGATGAGTCTTTAAATATGCTTGATTATAAGCAGAGTATGGCACATATTAATCTATCTCGCTGGGCTGATAAAATTTATATAATCCCAGCTTCTGCAAATACAATTGCAAAATTAGCTTATGGTTTAGCCGATGATTTATTTAGTCAGTGTTTGCTTGCCAATGATGATAATTCTAAAGTGTATATAGCTCCTGCTATGAATGTGAATATGTGGCAAAATCAATTGACTCAAGAGAATATCGTAAAATTACAAAGCTTAGGGTTTAATTTAATCTCTCCTGATAATGGAGTACAAGCTTGTGGAGATATTGGCGGAGGTCGATTGCATGAACCTGAGGAGTTATTTGAGATTTTATCGCAACCTCAAGATTTGAAAGATAAAAAAGTACTAATAACAGTAGGTGCTACAGTAGAAGATATTGATGGCGTAAGATATTTATCAAACTATAGTTCTGGAAAAATGGGGTTAGCTTTAGTAAAAGAGCTGTTAAATAGGGGCGCTAAAGTAATAGTTTTAAAAGCAAAAACAACAATAAATTTTGATATAGAACATATTAACTTAGAAATTATTGTTACTAAAAGTGCAGATGATATGAATCAAGCTATGTTGGAAGTTGCAAAAGATTGTGATATTTTTATTGGTTGTGCGGCTGTAGCAGACTATAAGATCAAAGATAAGTTTGAGAATAAAATTAAAAAAACAGATGAAAACTTAACTTTAGAGTTTGTAAAAAATCCTGATATATTAGCAAACTGTAAAAAAACTTATCCTAATATTTTTGCAATAGGCTTCGCTGCAGAATCTGAAAATATACTTGAGTATGCACAATCTAAATTACAAAGAAAAAATCTAAATATGATAGTAGCAAATTCAACTAGTGTGTTTGGAAATGATAATTCAAGTGTAACTATTTTATCCAAAGAAAAATCAGAAGAGTATACAGATAAATCAAAGATTGAGATCGCAAAACTTATCTTAGATTATGCTAAAAATATTTGCTAAATATTGATAATTATTTTAGCTGCTTATGCAACTCTAAAGCCTTCGCTCTACTAGCTTTCAAATCTATAATTGGTTTTGGGTAGTTTTTTCCTAGTGTAACTTTAGCTTCTTGTAATATTGATTCACTAGCTTCCCAAGGTTTAACTAAATACTTATTTGGAAGCTTTGTTATTTCTGGGACATATTTACGAATATATTCATAAGCTTCAAACTTCTCAGCTTGGAGTACAGGATTAAATATTCTAAAGTAGGGTGCGGCATCTAAACCACATCCTGCTACCCATTGCCAGTTAGCATTATTGCTTGCAAAATCAGCATCAAACAAAGTGTCAAAAAACCATTTCTCGCCATATTTCCAATGGGTTAGGCAATTTTTAATAAGAAAGCTTGCGACTATCATACGAACACGATTGTGCATATACCCCGTTTGCCAAAGTTCTCGCATACCAGCATCAATTATTGGAATACCTGTTTGACCTTGTTGCCATCTTTTTAATAATTTAGAATCATTATCCCATTTGAAATTATCAAATTTTTCATTGATGTTTTTTTTATTTAAGTTTGGATAATAATAGGCTTGGTAGTAGCAAAAATCTCGCCATACAAGTTCTTTGATAAAATGCTCTTCATTTGTACCAATAGAATCTAGATTCTGTACTGCATTAAATATCTGATTAGGTGATATTTCTCCAAAGTGTAAGTGTGGTGCTAAGGTAGATGTTGCATCTGTACTCATAAAATCTCTAGCTACTTTGTAATCTTTAATTTTATTCTCTAAAAAATCTTCAAGCTTATTAATAGCTGCATCTTCACCAACTTGCCATTGTTTTATAATATCTTGCCAAGCTAATTTTGGCTCTAGAAGTTCAAGTGCTTCTAAATTCACTGAGCTATCAAGTTTTATCAATTTGGCAAAGCTAGGCTTAGCAATATTTGAACAATATTTACGGACTTTTATTAGCTCTTTATAAAATGGAGTATAAACCTTGTAATGTGTACCATCATTTTTTTTACATTCCCAAGGTTCAATGAGAAGGCTTCCATTAAAACTTTTGACATTTATGTTTTTACTGACAAGAAATTCTTTAATTTGAGTGTCTCTATCAATGCTATATTTGTCATAACATCTATTCCAATGGAAATCTGTAATATTATTTTCTTTTATAAGTTTTTGTATAATCTCTAAAGGATTACCAATATATAGATTTAGCTTATTATCAAGTGATCTATTAAGACTTGTTAAAGAGTGATGAAGCCATAGTTTACTAGCTTTACCAAGATGTTGATTTTCATCTAATATGAAAATTGTGATAGTCTCATCAGCATCACTTGAGTAGTGTAGAGCTGGATTATCAGCTAAGCGTAAATCTTGGCGGAACCAGTGGATAGCAGTTTTTTTGCTCATAATTTTTCTTTGATAATATTGTATAGCATTTCAACATGTTCTTGAGAGTCGTTTAGACATGGAATCAGACTAAACTCTTTACCACCTTTTTCAAGGAAGCTTACTTTTTCTGTAATTGCTAGCTCTTCTAATGTTTCTAAACAGTCGACACTAAAACCAGGTGCAATAACTACCACTTTTTTATCTTGTTTTGCAAGCTCTTCTAGTTTTACAGTTGTATAAGGTTCTAGCCATTTCTTGGGACCGAAACGAGATTGGAAAGATAAAGCAAATTCTATATTTGGATATTCACTTTCTAGTGATTCTTTAACTAATCTGTAGGTTTTATGACAGTGACAGTAATATGGATCACCTTTATCAAAGTACTCTTTCGGTAAGCCATGGAAAGAAAAAAGAACAGTATCTGGTTTGTAATCTAAGTTTTGTAAATGCTCTTTAACCTGATTGCTTATTGTTTGTATATGATACTTATTATCGTAATATGGATTAATTCCCTTGATAGTTGGCTGCCAACGAAGACTTTTTAGTACCCTATAAACTTCATCATAAACTGTTGCAGTAGTAGTGGCAGAATACTGAGGGTATAAAGGAAATATTGCAATCTCAGTAGCCCCTTGCTCTTGTAAGCTTTTTATTTTACTTTCGACACTTGGGTTGCCATATCGCATAGCACAGTCAACAATATAGTTATCTAAATTTTTATTGAGTGCTTTAGCAAGATTTTCGGTATAAAGTAAAAGAGGGGATTTATTATGCTCTTTATTCCAAACTGCTTCATAAGTATGGACATTCTTCTTGGAGCGAATAGGTAGGATAATAAGATTTAATATTAGTTTCCATAATATTGGATTTGCCTCAATAACACGTCTATCAGATAAAAATTCACGTAGATATCTTTTGATAGATTTAGCATCATAATTATCTGGAGTTCCTAGATTTACTAGTAAAATAGCTTTTCTATTATATTCTTTGCTATATTCCTGCATATATTTTATTACAAAGTTTGGCCTGATGTAATTGTAACAAATAATTTGTTTTCTAAAGTTAAATTTTCTTCATAAATAAAATAAGTAAGCTATAATGAAAATAGACTAACAAGTCTTTGTAAGGAGATATACTATGAAAAAATTAGCATTAATATCATTTGGGATTTTAGGGGTAGCTATAAGTTATGCTTATATGCGTCCAGCAGATCCATATAATATGTATGATGGTCCAGAAGTTAAGGAAGAAAGAGCTGAGGGTTCAGCATATGTGCCACCAGATAGAGAGTTTATTAATTCTAGATATGGTGAGTATATAGATAATAGAGAATCAGAATTTCGTCCTGGTCAAGATGCTGATAGACTTTTCTGGTCTTATAGTCAGCCTTAAATACTGTATAATATTCTCAAATTAAACTAATTCTTTAAAAATTATCTAAAAATGCAACAATGGCACCAATTGAGTTTTGATATTAATTCTAATCAGCTAGAGCTTTTTGAAGAGTATCTTTTTGATAATAATGCTGGTTCAGTTACAACAACTAAAAAATCTGATGATCTAATTACTTTAACAATTCTTTATGAAAATCAGCATAATATTGAGAGTATAATCTCAAGTATTTCAAAATTTTTTGAAAATAGCTTAAAAAGTGAAATAAATTATGAAATTATCAAAGATCAGCAATGGGAAGCTGCTTGGTTATATGATTATGAGCCAATAAAGATTGGTAAAAATATTGTAGTATATCCAAACTGGCGTGAGCCTCCACAAGACAATGATCATATATATATAATAGTTGATCCAAGTATTGCTTTTGGTTGTGGTAATCATGAAACCACTAAGATGTGCCTTGAGTGGTTAGAAGAACATGTTGTGAAGGGTTCAACAGTTTTGGATTATGGTTGTGGTACTGGAGTGCTAGCTATAGGAGCTGTCAAACTGGGTGCTAATTATGCCGAAGGTATAGATATAGATCCAAATTCAATAGAATCTTCACAGAAAAATGCCAAAGAAAATAATGTAGCTGATAAAACTTGCTTTAGTGACAATCAACCAACACAAAAATTTGATCTAGTAGTAGCAAATATCTTTTCAAATGTGCTTATAAGCTTGAGTAAAAGTATAGCAAGCAGCTTAAAATCAGGTGGTAGATTAGCATTATCAGGAATTATAGAAAACCAAGTTGACGAAGTTCAACAAGAGTTTGCAAAGTATGGTATTTCATTTGAGCAGTCAAACCAAATGGGACAGTGGTTTTTATTAAAAGGTAAAAAAAATAAATAAAATTTATATATTGATTTATTAATTTTTAATTGACATGAAGATGGCAGATTATTATAGTTGATTATAGGCGTTTAATAAAGAGATGTCTGAAAGCAATAATCAAACTAAGGAGATATGTAGATGTTTGGTAAATTAAAAGAAAAAGCAATGGGTGCAGCAAAAGAAAAAGTTACAGTAAAAGTACAAGAAATAGCTGGACCAGGAATCCAGCAGCATATAGATACTTTTAAGAACTTAAAAGTATCTGATGTATCAGATGATTCTAAATATAATACTGTATTAGTAACTCCTGTATGGGCATCAATAAAAGCTCAAATCGGTCCTGTTGAAGGTCTTGCAAAAAAAGCAGGTATTGATTTGCAAGATAGACTTACTAAAGGTCTTTTCAATGTAAGAGATGAATTAATAGTTGTAGAGGGTGAGTCAGTAAAATTACATCAAGATTTTAATGCTAAATTAGTTCCCACAATCATGAATGCTTTCAAAAACTAATCTAATTAATAAATTTTTATCTATTTATTCTTTTTATGTATTTTTTTATTAAAAATTACTGTTCAAGTAATTGAGATAGTATACTAGTTCAATATTTACGATTAATTATAAAATTGAGCTATATTTGTATTGTAACTTAATAGGAAAAAATGAGCTTTAAAATAGCAGATATCGAGATCGAAAATAATGTCGTACTTGCTCCAATGGCAGGCTTTTGTGATAGTGCCTTTCGCACTATATGCAAAGAGCATGGAGCAGGGCTGATCTATACTGAGATGGTGAGTAACAAAGCCGTAGTAGAGCGAAATTGGGAAACCATGGAAATGCTCTATATGGAGAACAGCGAAAAACCACTAGGGATACAGATATTTGGTACAGACCTTGAAAGTTTCGTTGGTGCGACAAAATATATTGCTGAGAATACCGAGTGTGATTTTTTAGATATAAATATGGGTTGTCCGATGCCAAAGATTGCTAAGAAGTTACAAGCTGGTGCAGCACTTCTAAAAGATGTCGATAGAATCCATGAGATACTGACAGAAGTAGTAAAAGCAGTACATAAACCAGTAACTGTAAAGATGCGTATCGGCTGGGATGATGAAAATATAAATGCAATCGAAGTGGCTAAAGCTTGTGAGGATGCTGGAGTCAGTGCTATAGCCCTACATGGTCGTACCCGTGAGCAGATGTATACTGGTAAAGCAAATTGGGATATTATCCGGGATGTAAAAAAAGCGGTTGATACAGTCGTAATTGGTAATGGTGATGTATTTTGTCCACATAGTGCAAAAGCTATGATCGAGCATACAGGTGTAGATGCTGTAATGGTAGGGCGAGCTTCTCGTGGTAATCCCTGGATATTTCGACAAATTGCAGAGTACTTGAATACGGGTGAGATAATATCTCCACCAAATGCAGCAGAGCGTGTCGAAGTATTAGGTGAGCATCTAAGAAGACTTATTAAGCTTAAAACTGCAAAAGTAGCCGTTAAAGAAATTCGTACTCATGCAAGCTTTTATCTTCAAGATTTACCAGGCTCTAAAGAGTTTAGGCAAAAATTAAATCAGTTAGTAGATGAGCAGGAGATTTTTAGAGTTTTAGAAGAGTATAAAGACTTTTTAAAATAGTGTCATCTGCTTATTATCAGCTTCACCCAAGCGTATACCAATACCAATTAATCGAATCGGATGATTTTGTTTTTGATGTAACTCGATTATTAGATTCTTTAGGGCTACTTGATCTAGAGTTTTAGCTACTCTAGTTAGACTTGTTTTATTAAATTTTATATCTGTGAATTTAATAACAATACCTACTATAGATTTATAATGCTCTTCTGACATACGGCTAGTTAGTTTTTGATATAAGTTTGGTAACTTATCTAAACAATCTTTGAGAGTTTTTAAATCTTCTAAATATGTATTCTCAACACTTACAGATTTACGAATACGAATAGGATTAACTTCACGGTTATCAATACCTCTAGCATAGTTATATAAACTAGCTCCAAATTTGCCGAACTTATTTATAAGGGTAGATAAGCTTAGTTGCTGCAAGTCTAAGCAGGTTTCAACATTCATATTTTTTAGTTTTTCTTGGGAAACTTTACCAACACCAAAAAGTTTCTTAACAGGTAGATCTTTAACAAAGTTATCAACTTGCTCTGGAGTGATTACGTATAGTCCATTAGGTTTGTTGATATCACTGGCTATTTTTGCAAGCAGTTTATTTGGAGCAACTCCTGCTGATCCTGTTAGGCCAGTTTTATCAAATATCTCTTGCTTGATAGCTTGAGCGATTAAGGTTGCACTATTTTGATATTTTAATATATCTGTAACATCAAGATAGGCTTCATCTAAAGATAGTGGTTCAACTTTATCTGTGAAAGAGTGAAAAATCTCACGAATAATTTCAGAAGCAGCCTTATATTTTGCAAAGTCTGTATTTAATAGTATTAGATTAGGGCATTTTTGTATAGCTATAGCAGTAGGCATAGCTGAATGTACGCCATATTTTCTAGCGATATAATTACATGTAGAAATCACACCACGTTTAGGGTTAGTGCCACCAACAGCAAATGGCTTATCCTTTAGTATTGGGTTTGCTTTTTCTTCTACCTGAGCGAAGAAATAATCCATATCTATATGTATGATTTTTTTTATTTTGCTCATAAGGTTATGATATTGAAAAAGCTAACAATAAAAAGTTAGTTTAAAGAATTGATGATAAATAGTGAAGAGTTAATTCCTTATTGAATATTAAAGACTAAATAACACTATGTGAGCATTGAGTTTAATTATGTTAAGCCATATAATAATGACCTTATGAATATTAAAGTATTTTTAATGAAACGGAAAGGCAAAGCAGGTTTTACATTAGTTGAATTGATGGTTGTAATAGCTATTATTGCGATTCTAGCAGCAATAGCCAAACTATACAACTAGAGCAAAAATTAGCTCGGAAATTGAAAAGTTAGGCAGTATAAAAGTTCAAGCTTCAGAATATATTTCTCATAATAATGGAAGTACTGAATATACAGTAAATGATTTAGGTGATTTACCTAGTGGGGCTAGTATTGGTAGTAATGGAGCATTAGAGTTAGATACCAATGCTATTGTGATTAACTCAACAGTATCATTAGTCCCTACAATTTCTTCTGGAGCAATATCTTGAATTGCACAGCTTTAGGGCTTACCAATTCTCAGTTGCCATCAATTTGCCAAGTTTCATCAGATTCAGAAGAACCACAAAGTTCTGAAGGAGGTGGTCAACAAGAAGCCTCTTTTTAAAAAATTAATAGTAAGCTGGTATTAGAAACTATAGGAAATAAAGCATTTTTATATTTATGCTATAAGGTATATAATTTAGTCCAGTAAATATAAAAACTTTCTCTAAATGATTTTCTTTAAAAATGTATCTTATCAAGTTGAGGTAAAAGAGCTCTTCAGTGATATTAATTTCTCAGTTTTTCCTAATCAAAAAATAGGTTTAGTTGGAAAAAACGGCACAGGAAAAACTACACTTTTTAATCTAATACAAGGCAATTTAACACCCGATAAAGGCGATATTGAGATTGCTAAAAATACTCGTATTGTGACAGTTAAGCAAGATGTTGATGATTTTGAAGCTAAAGTAATTGATTATGTAGTTAATGGTATAGAGTCATTAAAGCTACTAAAGATCCAAATGCAAAAATCTTTAGAGTCTGAGAACTTTGTTGATTATTCAAAATATCATGAAGAATATGAATCTCTAGGAGGCTATGCTATAGAGTCTCAAGCTGGAAAATTACTATCTGGTTTAGGTTTTAGTATTAGTCAACTCCAACAAAAAGTAAAAGAGCTCTCTGGAGGTTGGCAGATTCGTTTAAATTTAGCTCAAGCACTCCTGCAAGAATCAGATATTTTATTATTAGATGAACCAACTAACCATTTGGACTTAGATGCTGTTTTATGGTTGGAGGAATATTTACAAGAGTATAAAGGCTCTTTACTACTTATCTCACATGATAGGATCTTTTTAGATAATGTTGTTAAACAGATATTTCATATTGAGAATAAAAATATAGATACATATACAGGTAATTATTCATCGTATGAGAAGCAAGCTTATGAACAAAAACTTCTACAACAAAAAAGTTTTGAAAAACAACAAAAGCATATTGCTCATCTAGAGAGTTTTGTAAATAGATTTAAGGCAAAGGCATCAAAAGCAAAGCAAGCGCAAAGTCGTGTCAAAATGCTTGAAAAAATGCAACGCATAGAGTCAGTAAAATCAGAGTCAGAATTTAGTTTTGAATTTAAGCAAGTTAAAGAGCATTTAGGAGGAACTTTAGTAAGTTTGCAGAGTGCAGATTTAGGATATGGTGATAAAAAGGTTCTCAATAATGTAAAACTTAATATTTACAATGAAATGCGTATTGGGCTTTTGGGTTTAAATGGTGCTGGTAAATCAACTTTGATTAAATCTCTAATTGGTGAGATTGATATTCTATCAGGTAAGATTGAGAAACATCCAAATCTTAGAGTAGGGTACTTCTCACAGCATTCATTAGATATGCTTGATTCTGAAGCTTCACCATTGTTACATATGCAACGTTTAGATTCTCAAGCAACCCAAGAAAAGCTCAGAACTTTTTTAGGGAGCTTTAATTTTGTCGGAGATAAAGCATTAGCAAAAGCAGGGACTTTTTCAGGTGGTGAGAAAGCGCGTTTAGCACTAGCTATGATTGTTTATCAAGAGCCTAATTTTCTTTTACTAGATGAACCAACAAACCATTTGGATATCGGTGTGCGAGAAGCCTTAACTGTAGCATTACAGAGTTTCCAAGGCGCAATTATTCTAGTTTCTCATGATAGATTCTTACTTGAATCAACAGTTGATGAGTATATGCTAGTAGGCGAGGGTCAAGTTAAGCCATTTGATGGTGATATGAAGGATTATTACAAATATATTCTAGAAGTTAAAAAAGCAGAAAATAATATATCAAGTACACTATCTAAACCTAGTGATGATTCTAAAAAACAAGCTAAAAAATTATCAGCAAATAAAAGAAAACAATTAAAACCATTGCAGGATAAAGTTAAAAAATTAGAAAGAGCTTTAGAAAAATTACAACAGCAAGACTCACAAATGCAAGAAAAGCTACAAGATCAAAACTTATATAATGATAAAGAAAAGCTCCAGCAGATTTTATTTGAGCATTCACAGCTGAAAGACAAAATTGTAGCGGCTGAATTAGAATGGTTTGAAGCTTTGGAGGAGCTAGAAGAAATTAGGCAAATTTGACATTTTAAGCTTGGGGAAATACCATTGATAGTGGAATATGAATGATATATTTCAATTTGTAATAGAGTATAACTAAGGAGGCTTGTTATGTTGTATTGGAGTCTAATATTTTTAATTGTTGCAATTGTCGCCGCAATTTTTGGTTTTGGAGGTATCGCTTCGGTAGCTGCGGGGTTTGCTAAGATAGCTTTTGTAGTTTTTTTAATTTTATTTATAATATCTGCGATTTTAAGTTTGATAAATAAGAAAAAATGATTATATAAAAATAAAAAAGTTTAATCTTATATCCTCTGTAAAAAATAGTTGTTATTTATAAGCTGCATCCCAGTTACCAGTAAGACCAGCAACTTCATACTCTGTTACACGATTCTCAAAGAAATTAGTATGATCAGCACCATTTAAAATCCATTCTAACCAAGTTAAAGGGTTTTTATCAATATTATAGACTTCTTTAAGTCCTAATTGATTCAGTCGTCTATCTGTAATATGACGGATGTATTCTTTTACTTCATCTGCTTTTAGACCTTCAATAGTTCCAAGCTCATAAGCAAGATCAATAAATTTATCTTCTAGTTCTACAGCTTTTGTAGCCATTAGATAAATTTCTTTTTTAAACTCATTGTCAACTATATACGGGTTCTCTTGGCAATATATTCTAAATAAAGCGGCATTACCTTCAACGTGCATAGATTCATCACGAATTGACCATTCTACTACTTTACCCATACCTTTCATTTTTCCAAAACGTTGGAAGTTAAGTAACATAGCAAATGATGCAAATAAGGCAACCCCTTCATTAAATACAGTTTTAGCAAGACATAGCCCTAAACCACGGCGAGTAGAAGGATCTGCATCCATCATAAATTCAATCTTGTCAGTCATAGCCTTATATTCTAAAAAAGCATGATATTCAGCATCAGGTAAACCTAAAGTATCATTTAAAAGGGCATAAGCTCTTTGGTGAATACCTTCACGAGCTGCAAAAGAGCCAAGCATATTTCTGACTTCGTTATTCTTAAAAGCTGGAATAAACTGATCATAGTAGTTTTGACCTACAGCTACATCTGATTGAGTAAAAAGTCTTAGAATATTTGTTATATATTCTTTTTCTACTTTTGTGATTTTACCATTTTTCCAGTCTGTAACATCTTCTGATAAATCAATCTCATCTTCGATCCAGTGAGCTTTCTCATGCTTAACTGTTAGATCAACAGCCCATGGGTAGCTAAATGGTTTATAAGTTTTTGAGAATGTCGTTAAAGATGATCCTTTAACTCTAGCTACAACTTCACCAGCCCTAGCCATAAGGTTATCATAACCACCTATATGTACATTTCCAACAAAGATTTGTGGTACAGATTTTACATGCTCCTCTACTAAAAGTATGTTCTTGTTAACTTCTGAATAAAATTTAAATCTTTCTTCATCATTATCAAGAGTTATTTGTGTAAAAGGGATGTCATTTGCACCAAACCAGCTTTTTGCAAGATCACAGAAAGGACAGTTTGTTTTAGTGTATATTTTTACTTCAACCATTATATCTACTTCTTATTTAAAATTTTATCAGCATATGCTTTTAGCTCTGTAAAGCCACCAATATGCTCATTATCTACAAATATCTGTGGCACAGTTGAAATAGGGTAGTTAACTTTGCCACTTTCATTCATATCATTATAGAACTTAGTACGTTCATTATAATCATCTATAATAATTTCTTCAAAAGCAATTTGATTTTGTTCAAACCATTGTTTTGCCCATACACAAAAAGGGCAACCATTTCTACTATATATCTTAACATTCATTTTATTTTATCCTTCACAAGCAATACATTCGCTTTCTGATTGTTTAAGCTCAGAGAATTCTACAAGTCTTTGTTTTTCAACTTTTTTAGAAATATTCTCAGCTCTATTAGATGTTTCTGTTCTTAGATAATATAATCCTTTACAACCATATTTCCAAGCATTGAAGTGAGCTTTATGTAAGTATTCACGAGAAGCACCTGCTGGGAAAAATATATTTAAAGATTGTCCTTGGCAAAGATATTTTTGGCGCTCTCCACCTAAATATACAAGCCAATCTTGATCCATTTCAATAGCTGTCTTAAATACATCTTTTATATTTTCACTAAGGAAATCTAAGTGTTGTACAGAGCCTCCATTGGTGATAATCTCAGACCAAGTTTCTTCATTGTTTTTACCAATTTTTTCTAATTCTTGTTCTAAATACTTATTTTTATTTAAATGTGAGCCTACTCTTGTTCTAGATGTGAAAGCATTAGCTTTCCATGGTTCGATACTCGGCGAAGTATTTAATATTAATGAGCTATTTGCATTAGGTGCAATTGCAAGTAGGTGAGCATTTCTACGGCCAGTACCAACCATATCAGGAGCTTCACCTTTTTCTTCTCCTAAAATTAGAGTTTCTTCAACTGCCTGTTCTTTAACAAGTTTAAAAATTTCTTCATTTAGCTCTTTAGCCCTTTGAGATTCAAAAGGCACTCTATGTAGCTGTAAATAAGAATGAAACCCCATAGCTCCTAATCCTAAACTTCTCTCACGAGAAGCACTATATCTAGCTTTAGATATCTCATCTCCAGCATGATCTATAAAGAATTGTAAAACGTTATCTAAGAATCTAATTAAATCTTTAATAAGTGTCGTATCTTTCCATTCATCGTATTTTTCTAGATTTACAGACGATAAGCAACATACAGCAGTACGGTTTTCATCAGTAACAAGATGTATTTCATTACAAAGATTTGAACCTTTAATAGTTAGTCCAAGATCTTTTTGAGCTTTGGGTAAGGCTCTATTTGCTGTGTCAATAAAGTTTAAATACGGTTCGCCTGTACGGTAACGAGTCTCAAGAATTGTTTCCCAAATACGACGAGCTTTGACAACGTCTCTTACAGTTTTATCATCTGGGTCTACAAGTTTCCAATCTTCATCATTAGCAACTGCTTGCATGAAATCATCAGTAAGATTTACAGCATGATGTAAGTTTAAACATTTTCTATTAACATCACCTGTTGGAACACGAATACCTAAAAATTCAACGATATCTGGATGAGATACGTCCATATAAGCAGCATAAGATCCTTTACGAGTTTTTCCTTGTCTATATGCCACCATATCAGCATCAACAGTATGCATAAATGGAATTGGTCCAGGAGCTTTATCTGAGACTGCTCTTACTTTTGACCAGTGTCCTCCAACACCTCCACCTTTTACTGATAACCATCTTAATTCAGACGAGTGCTCAATTAGTCCATCTAATGAATCTGGAACATAAGATAAAAAGCAGCTAATAGGGAGCGATTTTACCTTAGCTCCAGGTAAAGGAGCATTTGAAAGAACAGGAGATGCAAACATGAACCAGCCCCTTGAAGCAGCATCATATATACGTTGAGCTAGATTCATATCTCCAAAAGAGTATGCTACAGCAGCTCTTGCAAAGCCATACTGAGGAGAGGGTTCATTTTCTAAGCAATAATAATTTGTCAGTAGCTGTTGAGCTTGTTCTGAAAGTTCTTGATCCTTTGATATATCAATGTTAATGCCAAGGTAGTTTTCTTTAGACATAGTAAAACCCTATTTAAAGTTATTCTGTAATTTATTAACTATACTATTTTAGTATAGTTAATGTACTAATACCTAAATTTTATCAATTTTTTTTGATATTAGAATAGTAAAAAAGTAATTATTGTTCTTGACTTTGAAGAAACGATTATAAGATGTAGACAGCATAAGGTTTGCTGTCAAATAATAAGAAAATTATTTTGCTAAAATTTCTGCTGCTTCTTTATTTAAGCCTTTAACAGCGTCAATAGATACCTGAAGTAGCTCTCTTTCTTTATCAGAAATTTCAACTTCGATAGGTCTAACGCCATTTGCCGAAATTTCAGTTGGAACACCTACAAATAGGTCTTCATCAAGATCATACATACCAGCTTTTACTTTAGTAGCACATGGTAGAATCATCTTCTTATCTCTTAAGAAACTTTCAGCCATTTGAATACCAGCGGCAGCAGGGGCATAATACGCTGAACCTGTTTTAAGTAAGGCAACAATTTCACCACCACCACTTCTAGTTCTAGAAACAATTGAGTCTAGCCTTTCTTGAGTAAGCGTACCTTCTTTTACTAGTTGTTCTAGAGAAACACCAGCAATATTAGACATTTTAGTAAGGGGAACCATAGTATCACCATGACCACCCATTACATAAGCTTGAACTTGAGCAACTGAAACATTTAGCTCATCAGCTAAGAAAGTTCTAAATCTAGCAGAGTCTAATATACCTGCCATACCTACAATTTTATTATCTGGTACACCAGAGAATTTTTGTAGCATATTGACCATAATATCAAGAGGGTTAGTAATACAGATTACAAAAGCGTTAGGGCAGTTATGTTTGATACCTTCACCAACTGATTGCATGACTTTGATATTAATACCTAAAAGATCATCACGAGACATACCAGGTTTTCTTGGTACACCTGCTGTTACTATTACAACATCAGAGTTTTCTAAATCTTTATAATCATTAGTCCCTCTTACTTTGAAATCAACGCCTTCGATAGGACAAGTTTGTAAAAGATCAAGAGCTTTACCTTGAGGCATACCTTCTGTGATATCAAATAAAACTACATCACCTAATTGTTTAATAAGAGCTAAGTGAGCAAGTGTTCCACCAATATGACCAGCACCAATAAGTGCTATTTTTTTTCTAGCCATCAAAATCTCCTTTATTATGCTAAGAAATGAACTTAAGTTAGATGCTGTAATTATACTAATAGTTTAGCTGTTATCCAATGAAAAGTTTTGTAAGACTCATGGTTTATATTTATAATTGTTATAAACTAAATTGATACTTAAAAAGTATGTTAAAAAAATATATAGAAAATATTGGTTTATGGTTAGGTGTTATTGGATTAGTTATCTTTATGTTTGGACTTACTGAAACTAATATAGATAATAAAAACCTTATTGTGTTATTAGCTACTTTTTTATTGTTTTTATCTGCAATAATACAAAAAGAACCGTTTTTTAGCGGTTTGCAGGGAATTGCTTTTGTAAGTGCTGTTTTAGTGTTTTATAATATTAACTATACATATAATATGGTGATATTTTTGGTACTATCATTTGGTTTTGCTGTATATTATTTTGGTCGTTTTAAATTAAATATTGCGAGAATATTTGCCTTTGTAGGGCTTGTAGCATTGTGTCTTGGGATACTACTTGGCAGAAATGAGCCTATGGTTGTATGTGGAATTGTTTTAGCGATTTATGCGGTGTTTTCTATACAGCAAGGTTTTAGTGTTGGATGGGTATTCTTGATTTTAAATATACTATTTGCTGTAGTTGCAGCTAATGCATTATATGGATTTTATTGATTAAGGAAATAATTATGAGAAAATTATCATTTTTAGATAGAATAGTAGATGAGTTTGATAGCTATGCTAGATTTACAAAAGTTCCTTTAAATCCTAATAGGAAATCTCCAAGTAAAGGCGTTACTGATGGTGAGTTGACTATTAGTGAGAAAAAACATGCAGCTGGACTCATGAGGGTTGACTATACTGGTGAGATTTGTGCTCAAGGGCTATATAGAGGGCAAGCGTCTGTTGCAAAATCAATTGAAACAAAAGAACACCTATATCATGCAGCTGATGAAGAATATGATCATTTAGCATGGTGTGGAGAGAGGTTAGAAGAGTTAGAAGCTAAACCTAGTTTACTTAATCCATTTTGGTATTGGGCATCATTTGGTATTGGCGCTACTGCTGGATCAATAAATGATAGTTTAAGTTATGGTTTCGTGATAGAAACTGAAAAACAGGTTATGAAACATCTTGATTCACATTTGAAAAGTTTACCAATTAATGATAATCGCTCAAGAGAAATACTAAAACAAATGTATATAGATGAGTCAGAGCATGCGGTAGAAGCAGAAAAAGCAGGTGGTAAAAAATTATCAAAACCTGTGAAGGTTATAATGAAGTTGCAGTCAAAAGTTATGACTACTTTAGCTTATAGATTTTAAATTTTACATTTTCTTAATTGATTAGTATAAGCATTTGTATATGCTTTTACTTTAGCTGCCAGTTTTTTATCTTCTTGGATTTTAGCTTTATTTTTGAATGTGCCATTTTTATAACGTTTGAAGCCAGTAGCTCCAAGCATATATGCCATATAGAGATTATAACCATCAGACATTTTCAGATTAAGACTTTTTGATAGTTGGGACATATACCAACCAATAAATTGTACACTATCATCAAAATTATTGCGTTTAGCGTTTGTTTTAACTTCTTGCTGGAAGTGTTTCCATGTGCCATCAATAGCTTGAGCGTAGCCATAAGCTGATGAATATTTACTTTTAGCTTCTGCTTTGAAGCGAGACTCTTGATAAATAATTCCCATAGCAAAAGCAGGAGGTAGATTATATTTATTTTGAGCAGATTTGAGTGATGTTTTCCAAGTAGGGTGTTGATCAAGTATTTCACAACCGCTCATATTTGCATCAACCGTTACATCTTCAGTATAGTCTGTTGCGATAATAGCTGCAGCAATTATAATAATCGCTAATAACACATATCTAAGCTTAAATTTCATTTGCATATTTGATTTATCTTTTATTTACGGATATTAAATATAAAGGTTAAAGGATATAAAAAAGTATTTCTAGGGTTTTATCTATTAAAATCATCACCAACTATTTCTTGGATAACTATACCAGCTATAGTGAGACCAAATAATGATGGCATATAGCTTAGTGTTCCATTTGTCGCTCGAGATCTACCTTGTTGATTTGGCTCAGGATCTTTGGGAGGTAGAGGTTCTATGCCTTTTTGAGTAGAGTATACTGCTTTAATACCTTTTTTGACTTTCTGCTTTTTTAGGCGTGTTCTCATAGCTCTTGCTAAGGCACACATATCAGTTTTGTAGATATCATCTACTTTAATTTGTGTAGGATCAGTTTTACCGCCAGCACCCATACTTGAAATAGTATTTAGCCCTAGCTCGTGAGATGTCTTCACAAGGTTAACTTTGGCGTTAAGAGTATCAATAGCATCTACAACATAATCATACTTCTGACTAGTTAGCAGTTCTTGAGCATTTTCAGGGTTTATAAAGGTTTTTAAAGCATTAACTTTGCATTCTGGATTGATATCAGCAATACGTTTTTCCATTACCTCAACTTTAGGAGTATCTATTGTGCTATGTAGAGCTATAAGTTGACGGTTAATATTTGAAGGATCAACAACATCCATATCAACTATTGTAAGACTACCAATACCAGCTCTAGCTAAAGCCTCTATAACAAATGAACCAACTCCGCCACAACCAGCAACAAAGATATTAGCATTTTCGAGTTTGTTTAGTCCTTCATCATTAACTAGTATGCCTGTTCTTTCAGTAATAGCTTGTATCATTTTTTATTAACCTTTGTATTCAAATCATCAAAATATTTATATGCAAAAATATTAGCATAAATTTCTCCTGATATGTGATCAACATCTGAAATATTAAAGTCAATAAAAGGTATCCAACTTAAAAGACTAGTAGTTATAACTTTATCATTATCAAGTTTATAGCCTGTAACATTATCGTTAGCATTTTTTATGAATTTATTATAATTAATGGGAGTAACGACAGAATCTTTTTCTAAACTATATAAGAATAGAGGAGTCGTTGTAGTTTTGCTATAATTTACAATATTAGCATCTTTCATAGTTTGTATTAATTCAGGATCTTTAAAAATTGATTTATTAAATAAATCATATACAGAATTATTTCCTGTAGGAATGTAATAGTGAGAAGCAGATTCTTGATTAGGAAATTTACGGTAAATAGCACTATAAAAAGCAGCACCTGCAAAAGAAGCTTCTGATAATTCCTTTAGTTTGAGGGCTTCTTGGAAATTATATTGCTCACCATTAATATTACATAAAAATTGAAATGGAAATGCACAATCCATATTAAAGAATTTTTGATCGAAATCATTTGTACTAATAGTTTTGCTAACATTACTATATGCTAAGTATCCTACCATAGCATTTGCAACTAATGCTGGCTTTAACATTGTAGTTAGAGATTTATTATTAAGTTTATACTCTTTAGGATCATTATTATCAATTAAGAAATCAAGAGTAGTGTCGGATATATCATAAACACCTGCTAAACCAGCTGCAGCAGTATACTTATATAAATTATCTAAGGTATTTACGTTAGGACAGTTTTGTTTATTTTCTAAACATTTTGCCGTCCATATAGAATATGCACCTCCTTCCGAGTATCCTGATGAGAAGATATTAAGCTTTGTATCAGCTGCTAAATTATATGTGTCTTTTATAATCTTTGTAGAATTATTAAGTAAGTCAACAGCTGTATTTACTGTTT
The DNA here is from genome assembly GCF_000764555.1 of Candidatus Francisella endociliophora. Lineage (NCBI taxonomy): Bacteria > Pseudomonadati > Pseudomonadota > Gammaproteobacteria > Thiotrichales > Francisellaceae > Francisella > Candidatus Francisella endociliophora. The sequence goes on from NZ_CP009574.1 coordinate 115,539, forward strand.
GTTTTGGGTAAAAAACATAAGGGTGGTGATTTGAATAATCTATACCTTGGCCAATATAATCAGGAGCTACTACTATATAACCATTTAAAGCGTAAATTGCCGCGTATAAAACATCAAATAACTGAGTGGTTATATTATCATCTCTAAAGTTTGATGGTGTACCAGCGCTATTAAAGACAGTAGGGTGATAATATAAAATTATTCCCTTTGGCTTATCAATATTTGGCATCATTAGTAACCCAGATACTTTTGATGCAATCTTACCAGTAGCTGGGAAGGAATTGATCGTTTCGTATGAGATTTTATTTAAACTAACATCCTTGATACTTTTATTTGCAAAGTTCTCAATGTTTATACCAGAAAGTTTTTTAATATTAGCTATATTGCTTTTGCAAGTATGCTCAGAAACTGTTGGATTACAAAAGTATTTATTACGATAGTTATCTTTGATTTCTTTAGCTTGCCATATTACTGAGTCAACTATTTCAGCATTAGTAATTTGATAACTAGCAAATATAGTCACTAGACTAGCCAGAAGCTTTTTGAACATGTTTAAAAATTTATAAAGTATATATTTATTTAAGTATATAGGGTGAAAATATAAATTACTATGTTAAGAATTAATAGCTATAGAGTTTGTTCATATCATCTATATATTTATAAGCGAATAAATTTGCATAAGGTTCTCCAGAGACATGGTCAACTTCATTTATATCAAGTTGGATAGGTAGCCAATCAACACTTTTAGTTACTATTTTACTATTGTCAAAGACAAATCCATCAACAATAGCGTTAGCATTTTTCATAAATTTATCGTAATTAAGTCGACTAACAACGGAATCTTCTTTAAGAGTATATAGGTATAGCGGTACTCGAGTCTTTTCACCAAAATTAACAATATCAGCTGCTTTCATGGTTTGAATAAGTTCTTTATTTGAGAATATTTCTTCATTAAATAAGTCATACATAGAGATATTGCCAGTAGGTATCGCATAATGAGACGCTGATTTTTGATTTGGATATTTTTTGTATAATGCACTATTAAATATAGCTCCAGCAAATTTGGCATTAGGAATGTGTTTTTGTAAAAATAACGTATCAAAAGTATAATGCTTACCTTCTATATCACATTTATCTTGTGAGAAAGTTGAACATTGCATATTAAAGAAGCCTTTATCAAAATCATCTTCTGTAATAGTTTTAGAAGTATTACCATAATTAATATAGCTCATAAAAGTATTTGCCAGCAATCCTGGTTTTAGAACTGATGTGATTAGTTTGTTATGTAGTTTATCTTTTTTTGAAGTATTATTATCAATCATAAATTTAAGAGTAGTATTACTAACGTCATAAGCACCGTCTAATCCAGCTCCAGCTCTATATTTATATAATTTATTGAGTGTATTTACACCTTTACAGTTTCCAGGCCAACCTAAACATTTGGCACTCCATATAGAATATCCAGCACCTTCTGAGTAACCAACGGAGAAGAGATTAAGTTTTTCAGAATTTTTTAAATCATATTTTTTTTGGATATTTTTGCTAACATTATTTAGCAGATCAACCGCTGTATTTACTGTTTGTCTAGGATATAAAACATACGGGTGGTAGTTTTTATAATCATCTCCTTGGCCAATATAGTCAGGAGCGACAACAATATAACCATTAGCTGCATAAATTGCTGCAAAGATTGTATTAAATGTAAAACTTGTATCATTGTCTTTACTTAAATTAGATGGTAAACCAGCATTATCAAATACAGTAGGATGATAGTAAAGAACAATTCCTTTGGGACTATCTGTATTAGGCATCATTAGCAGTCCAGATACTTTTGATGTGACTTTACCTGTTGCTGGAAATGAGTTTGTAGTTTGGTATGAAATTTTATTTAGCTGAATATCTTTAATATTCTTATCACCCAATGATTTAATATCGATACCATACTCTTTGATATTTTTAATATTATTTTCGCAATCTTCATTTGAAAGATTTTCTTTACAGAACTCTTTTGTCTGGTAATTTTTTTCTACGTCTTTGGTCTCCCAAGTTACAGTATTTATAATTTCCGTATAACCTATAGTAGATGCTAAAAGTAAACTTAATAATAATGTCTTTTTCATAATTTTCAGTAACCTGTAAAAATCGATATTTAATATTTTAATCTAAATTGATATTTCTGACATCTGTAACAGTCATACCTGCTTGTAATGCACTTATAAGACCAGGTACGCCATCTTCAAATACATGACATTCTCTTGGAGTGAGATTATATTTATCTGCTAGTAGAGAAAATGCCTTAGAGGAGTTTTTTGAAGGATGATTATCATCTGCTGTTATAATTTCATCAAATAGATTTGAAATTTTTAAAACATCTAGTGATTTCTGTACATTTTCTCGTTTACCACCAGAAATAACAATCATAGGTATTTTGTTGTGGTAATGTTTAACAAGCTCAACAATAGGTTGAATTGGCTTGGTATGAATTAATAACTCATGAGAAGCATGTTTTATTTTCTCTGAAATGCTTGGTATTTCATGATCTTTAAATTCAAAAAGCTCTTTTAAAAGATGTTCACTAGGTAAGCCGTTATATCTATCTAAATCTATTGATGATATATTTATCTGACGATCTTTTAACACACTCATCCATGCTTCAATATGTATTTGCATATTATTAGCGATAGTACCATCACAATCAAAAATTAGAAGTTTAGTATTTTTATGTACAGGCAGAAGCATGACATTCTCTATAGTCAATATTATTAAGGATATTATATACAATAAATAATGTTGACATAAGTATATTTAATAAGCAAAATTGGTATCGATATTTCGATAAATTGACCATAAAATTTATTAGATGGAGGATATGATTATGGTATTAGTAGGTAAAAAAGCACCTGTTTTTAATGCACCAGCTGTTCTAGGTGATGGTGAAATCGTAGATAGCTTTGATTTTGCAAAAGCTATACAAAGTAAGTATGCTGTTGTGGTTTTCTATCCACTAGATTTTACATTCGTTTGTCCGTCTGAGCTTATTGCTTTAGATAAAAGAACTGCTAAGTTAAAAGAGCTTGGTGTAGAAGTGGTTTCTGTATCTATTGACTCACATTTTACTCATAATGCTTGGAGAAATACTCCTGTAAATGATGGTGGTATTGGGCCAGTTAAGTACACTATGGTTGCGGATATTAATCAAGAGATTGTAAAAGCTTATGATGTTCAATCTGAAGGTGGAATGGCTTTTAGAGGTACTTTCCTTATTGATAAAGAAGGTGTAGTTCGTCATCAAGTAGTTAACGATCTTCCATTAGGTAGAAATATGGATGAAGTAACTAGAATGGTTGAAGCTCTGCAGTTCCATGAAGAGCATGGCGAAGTTTGTCCAGCTGGTTGGAACAAAGGTGATGAAGGTATGAAAGCATCTCCAGAAGGTGTGGCAGAATATCTATCAGATCACGTTGTAGATCTATAATTTTTATCTTTTTTATATTTCTATCTTCTTACAAATAATCAAAAATATTTTGTAATGAAAAAAATTCTATCTTCTATATTATTTTTAGCTTTTATAGGTACTAGTTTTGCTAATGAAAGTGATCTTGCTGATATTAATATTCAACAAAAATTGAGAGAGTTAGATAATAATACAAAAAAATCTAATGAGTTATCAGCAGAAGATATTTTTGAAGAAAATATAGTTGAGCCCCCAATATCTAAAAATAGGTTTGATGTAGGGAAATCTATGTTAAATCTAACAGGGTTAGACAAAGTTAAGCCTCCACTGTTTGATCGTATAGATAATAGTGTTATTTTGTCTGAGGCTGTCTTAAATACACAAGATGGTGCCGCTCAAGGTCCAATATTTGAGTTACAATCAAGGCAAAATGGATTGCTAAAAGATGATAGTCTATATTTTGGTGGAACAGCAGCATTTCTTCCAATATGGCTTCCTGCATCAACAGAACAAGGTAATTCTATAAATAACTATAACCTTGAATATTATTTTTTGAGTACTTTAGGAGATTGGACTACAGTTTATGCTTCATTAAACACCTTTACAATTGATGGAGAATGGAATATAAATCCTGGAGATATGTATCTTATGCTAGGTAACTTGAAAAAGTTTCCAGTATTTACGTATGTAGGCTTATCAACGGTAGATTTTGGAAGTTTTGATGAGGTTACAAATTTTATTCCTACACTGACTCGAAAGTACTTTATGCAATCTGGAGGTAATGTCAGCATTGCTTATAATGAAGGTGGGTTACATTCTAGTGTAGCTTTTTTAGCTCCCCATGAAAATCAATTTCTACAAGTCGCGAATGCTTATCAGGGTAATAGTAAAGTTGCTGTTTCAGCAAATCTAATGTATACATATGAATTAGAGCAGGATGGCAACTACTGGTATGCTGGAGCAGGTTATTCAAATTCTTCAGGTTTTACAAATAATAATAATGATAATATCGGAGTAGTAGATTTTAATTTTGGTATTAATATAAATAAATTTAAGTTTATAAATGAGTTTGTGTTTACTGATAAAAAAGTAACACAAAAAACAGATGTATCTGCAACATTTAATTTAAGAGAGAGCTTTTTTGCTTCAGTGCTGCCATCTTTAGAGGATACTAATTTTTTGACTAATAATGGAAATATATATTCATGGGCATCACAATTTTCTTATTCAACAGAATTATATAATAGAGATCTTATTCCATATATTAGCTATTCTCAAATTCAACAATCTGGTACGAATTATGCAACAATTGTTGAAACTGGAGCTAGATATAATGCCTTTGCGGATGCTTGGGCTGGAGTTAGTTATACTTATGTAAAGGGAGAAGCTGATAGTTTTGTTGAGCAGGATAATCTTTTGGCTTTATATTTACGGATATTTATATAGTAAGTAGAAGTATCATCTTTAGTAATAATGGTATTTAATATTTTATAATGGTATATTTACCTAAACTTCTTTTTAATTATTAAGGTTTTGAAATGTCAGGTTTACCAGAGTGTCCTAAGTGTCAATCAGAATATGTTTATGAAGATGGTCAATTATTAATATGTCCAGAGTGTGGCTATGAGTGGCAGCATGGCGAAGCTAGTGATGATGAGTTAACTATTAAAGATTCTAATGGAAATTTACTCGCAGATGGTGATACAGTCACTGTTATTAAGGATCTTAAGTTGAAAGGTTCATCTCAAGTTATCAAAGTTGGAACAAAAGTTAAAAATATTCGTCTTGTAGAGGGCGATCATGATATCGACTGTAAGGTGGATGGTATTGGAGCTATGAAACTAAAATCGCAGTTTGTAAAAAAGGTATAATACAAACCTGAAAATGAAACTAAAAAAATTTTCTTTATCTCTAGTTTTAATATCTATTTTTGCATTTAGTTACGCTTATTACATTGATGAAAATGGTAAAAAAGTAACTGTTAATAGAAACCAAGCAAATATTATAGATGATATAGAGATCAAAGAAGGTGAAGCTCTTAGTCAAAAACAGATTATAAATATAGTTAACGATAGTGGTTCTGGCATAGAAGAATTATAAAATATGTATAAAAAAGTAATAGCTTCTTTGCTAAGTATTTTTATAATATCTGGTGTTGCTATAGCTACTACTAATGATGATTCACAAGCTATTAATTCTGAAAATTATAACAAATACTCTCCTGATGCTATTAGAAAATTAGAATCTAATGCTTTTAGAAGGGTCTTTCCTAATGAGGCATATCTAGCTGATAGAGCTCCCTTAAGTACTAAAGATCAAGAGAAAATGGCCCAACAGGCTATCCAAGATTTAGCTGTAAAAGAGGGAGAAGCTCTAACAAATAGTGAAAAAAAAGCTGTAGCTAAAAAAAGTTTTGATAATAAAGTAAATGAAGCATTAAACATTAATGCAATTAAAACATCATTTTTTAATGGGTTTCGAGTTAGTGAGACTTTTACCCATGCAATGTTAAACACCCAGCAAGATACTGGAGATCCTCTGTTTATGCTTCAAGCAAGACAGCAAGGTATTTTAGAGGATGATTATATTTACTTTGGTTCAAGAGTTAGTTTGATTGATTGGCAAAGATTAAATAGAGTCCCTCCAGGAGGTGAAAATAAACAATTTTCATATAATGTTGACGCTTATGCTGCTTCAACTATCTCATCATGGTTTAGTGCTTTAGTTGGTTTTTCACTTTATGAAGATCATAGCGGGTTTAACTTTTTTCCAAGTACACTATATTTTATTGTTGGTAATTTAGCAGAGTCGCCATTTTTTGGTTATGTTGCAAATTCAACAGTTATGTATGGTAACTTCGATATAGTATCTAACTATGTACCAACTTTAACTAGAACATACTTTATGCAATCTGGTGGTAATATTAACTTATCTTACCATACTGCAAGCTTGCATCTTAATGCAGTATTACTTGATGCTAATCCAGATAGTTACTTTAATGTTACTAATGCTGGTAGTAAGAGTGGCGTTGGTTTTGTTTTAAATAGTAAATATATCTATGAAATGGATACAGTGGGAGATTATCAATTTTTTGGTGCAGCTTATTCAAATGTCTCAGGGTTTAAAAGTAAAACTGGTGGGAATGTAGGAGCTTTTGATATTAACTATGGTATAGCAATATCTGATATAAACTTTGAAGCAGAAGCTTTAATAACTGATAAAGGTGTTGGCGGTGTAAATAATTCATCATCAGTTAGTCCGAAGAATATTGCTGGAGTACCATTTTTTGGCTCTGTTAGACCAAGTGCTAATTTGATATATGATGGTTTTTTAGGATCTGGAAAGAATATTGCAACATGGTCCTTACAAACTAGTTATACTGCTACTATATTTGACAAGAGATTAATTCCGTATGTTGATTATTCTCATATTAGACAAGATTCTAGTAACTACTCATATCAGTATGGAGCAGGTTTTAGATATAATGCATTTTATGGGTCTTGGCTTGGTTTAGACTATACAAATATTAACTCACGTAGTGAACACCTAAATGAGAGGCAAAGCTATATTTCTCTAAACTATACATTATATTTATAGTGATCTATTGGTATAATTAAATATACAAATATTCATAAGAGTTTTTCTAATGTCTAGACAGGTTTTTATAGATACAGAGACTACAGGTTTTGATTTTAAAATTGGTAATAGAATAATTGAGTTTGGAGCTGTTGAGGTTATTGATAGACGAGTAACTGGTAATACGCTGCATTTTTATTGTAATCCCAATTATGAAGTTGAAGCTGGAGCTTTAGCTATTCATGGACTGACAAATGAGTTTCTATCAGATAAACCTTTATTTGAGGAGAAAGCAGGAGAAATGATAGAGTTTCTTGCTGATGCTGAAGTTATAATTCATAATGCAGCTTTCGATGTGCCGTTTATCAACTGGGAACTGGGGCTTTTAAAAGATAATAAGTATGGAATTCTTGAAAATCATGTTGCTAAGATAATTGACAGCTTAGAACTAGCTAGAAAAAAGCATCCGCTTCAAAAAAACAACCTTGATGCATTATGCAAAAGATATCAAATTAGAAACGACCATCGTAATTTCCATGGGGCTTTACTAGATAGTGAGCTTCTAGCAGATGTATATCTTGCCATGACTGGTGGTCAAACAAACTTGATGCTTCAAGCAGAAAAAACATCTAGTAAAAACAATATTGATATAGATGTTAGTAAATTAAATTTACGCAGTGCAGATAGTAGTATTCATAATCTGGATGAGCATGATAAATACCTTACAGAAATGTTAAAATTAGAAGCAGAGGCTAAATGGTAGAAACAATAAGCTTTCTAGAGGCTAAAGCTGAAGATTTAGTGTTGGCTGGTAAAGATTTTTTTGATAGAGATTTATTACTTGAAAAAAATACATATGACGCATGGATAGCCCTCAAAGAAGCTGCAAAAAGTGATGGCATAGAATTATTTATCGTCTCTGGATTTAGAAATTATGCTTATCAGCAACAAATAATTGATAAGAAACTTGCTGCTGGCCAAACTCTTGAACAGATATCTAAAGTTAATGCTTTGCCAGGACAAAGTGAGCATCATACTGGTAGGGCTATTGATTTGACTACAGTAGGTGAAAAAGAAGTCCTAACAGAAGAGTTTGAAAATACTATGGCTTTTGAGTGGCTTACTCAGAATGCTGGTAGATTTGGTTTTAAAATGAGTTTTCCAAGAGATAATAAATATGGTTTTATTTATGAGCCTTGGCATTGGTGTTATCAAAATGAAAAAGACTAATAAATTTATACTTATATTTTCAGCTATGGTTCTTTTAAGCTCATGTAGTACAACTAAGAAAGCTATAACAAAAGTTGAGTTTGCTGCAAGTAACTACCCATGGATTTTTAGCTCAGTACGTAAAGATTTAGTACAAGGAAATTTAGATGATGCTATTAAGGAAAATGCTCATATAGGAAATGCTAAACAGTTAGAAAACCTTAATGAATTGGAAACTGCTAGACTATTACAGTTAAGTAATGATTTTGAAGGGTCTATAAAGAATTATAATAAAGCCTTAAATTCTGTTGCTAAAAATGAAGGCGAATCTTTAAAACAAGCTAAAAGGATAATTCTAGATAAAAACACTTATAATTATTACGATATTAGAACTGCTTATAATATTCCTGATTATGCAATAAGTTTTTTATATACTTATCAGGCTTTGAATTATTTAAAAACTAATAGTATTAAAGAAGCTCAAAAATCTCTAGATAATTTAGAAATTGCAAAGATATGGGCTGATCAACAAGATATTATCTCTGATGGTATGACATATTTGGCTAGAAAAAGTTTAAAAAGGAATGATATAGTTTCAGAAAACCTAGGTTTAGAGGATTTCAAAAAGTTAAATAAAATGTTGAATTTCTCAGATAGAATTCCTAATGCTTATGGTAATCCTATGAGTTATTATTTGAAGTCTATACTTGATTCAGCTATCTCAAAAGATTATAAGAAATCTATGAAAGACTTAGAAAAAGCACAAAAATATACTGTAGGTAATAGCTATTTAATTCAAAGCCAAAGTGAATATCAAGCAGCTATTAATAGTGAAACTTCACCTTTTCCTATGGGAATGGGTAGAGTAGTAGTTTTTTATGAACAAGGATTAGTAAATATAAGAAGATCAGCTGAAGCAAATTTAGATTTAGGTGATATCGGTTTAAGGAAAATAAAGTTACCAGTATATAGCACTAACTATAATTTCTTTGATCCAAAAAAAATAACTATTACAGCAGGCAGTCAGGAAGTTGTTGACACTTATACAGAAACTTTGTTAGATGGTACGCTTTTTGCGATGAGATCTCTTATAGAAGCTTATTCCAAAATTGTTACACAAAATGTTGTGATTGAGGCATTTAAACAAGATATCGATAAAAACTTCTCTTTAGGTGGGGCGCTTGGAAGTACGTTAAAATTTGATTTATCTAAAACAGATCCTAAAAGAGCAGATTTGAGAAGCTGGCTATTACTTCCAAATAGTGTTGATTTATTTGAACAACAAATTGATAGTGGTAACTATATAATTCAGGTAAATAATATTCGTCAAAATATTGAAGTTAAGCAAGGTAAGACTACTTTATTATGGATTGTATCTATTGGTAAGTTTAATAAAGTCTATTACTTTATTATTTAAGAACTATATTATCGCCACAATTTTTGTGTAAATTGTTAGTTGGTATTATATAACTACTTAAATCACTAGGTGTTAAAGTTCTCCACTCATCGTCAGATATATTTTCAATATTCTTGTTTAGTGTGATTCTTATTTCTTTAATTTTACCTGTTTTATCATTACAGATTAAATCAAAATCATTTTTGTTTTTTCCTTTAAAGTTTTCTATAAGTAAGTTATATAAATCCTGTTTTCTAATGCTATCTTTGTTTTCAAGCTTATCTACTAATGATTTTCTAAATGTATCAATCATTTTAGTTTGAACATAGAAAAATTCTGGTTGATCCCATGTAAGTTGGCAAGTACCATGTTTATTCCATTCATGTTCAGGCAAACAGAACCCACTTATATCACAGTACTTTGCAGCAGGTTCATAGTAGTTTAGTAAGAGGTTGTTAAATGAAGAGGGATTGTATTTACTAAATTTTGTATCTATACAGTCACCGTATGTTGTTGAACCATTAACATTCGGCCATAAGCCATGTAAAGATACAGCGTAATTATAATCTTTATTTAGCATATTATCTAAGTTTTGACACTCTTGTTTATCTAGGTTTTCGGCACAGAATCCAGGAGCCCAAGTTATAGCTAGTTTGTATGTGTCAAACTCTCCTGCTCTTTCTCCATTAGCATATACTGCTGCACTTATGCTCAGTAGAGCAATTGACATTGAAACTTTTCTTAGCATATCTTCCTCTATAATTGTTAATATCAGTTTATAATAAAGTTTTATCATAATTTGAGATGAAAACAAAGTGAGTTTTAAAATTTAGTAAGATAAGAGGTAACATAATTTATTTACTCATGACTTCTCAAATGGTATAACTGATTATGTAACTTTGGAGGTGCTTTATGAAAGAGATTATAATCTTAGGTGCTGGTAGAGTTGGATCTTTGACTAGTTGTCTACTGGTTGAGAGTGGTGATTATGTAGTACACCTAATTGATAAATTCATTCCAAAAGATAAACCTAAATTAGAAAAAAATACTAAAAACTTAAAATATGTAGAGTTAGATGCTACAAATCCAGAAGACTTAGAGAGCTACATACACAAGTACAATATTAAAACTATAGTTTCATGTTTACCGTTCTTTCTTAATAAAGATATTGCCAAATTAGCTGGTGAACTTGAACTTAATTATTTTGATTTAACAGAAGATGTTGAAGCTACAAATTATATTAAGGATATAGCTAAAAATTCAGGGAATAATTTCTTTGCTCCGCAATGTGGTTTAGCACCAGGATTTATTAGTATTGTATCAAACAATTTAATGCAAGAGTTCGAATCAATAGATACTGTACGTATGAGAGTAGGTGCATTACCTTTGAATGTATCAAATGTTTTACAGTATGGTTTAACATGGTCAACAGAGGGTCTTATAAATGAGTATGCTAAACCTTGTGAAAGTGTAGTTGATGGTAAAAAGCGAACCTTAGCCCCTCTAGCTGATATCGAAGAGATAAAAATTGATGGTCTTACTTATGAAGCATTTAACACCTCTGGTGGCATTGGTTCTATGATAGAAACATATGCTGGTAAGGTTAAAAATATTAATTATAAAAGTATTCGTCATCCAGGGCATTGCGAGAAAATGAAATTCCTAATGCAAGATATGAAGCTTGGTGAAGATTTAGATACTATGGCTAAAATTATGGATAATGCTATACCTAGGATAAATCAAGATATCGTTTTAATTTACGTGTCTGTAGATGGTATTCGCAAAGGTTTAAAAACAGAACGACACTTTGCACAAAAATATCCATCTAAGCTTATGTTTGGTAAACATTTTTCAGCATTGCAATTAACAACAGCAACTAGTTTATGTGTCAGTATAGATTTATTATTGAATTCTGATGATGATCCAAGAGGCTTTATAAACCAAGAGTCAATTTGTTTAAAAGATTTCTATAGTAATAGGTTTGGTCAATATTACAAAGAATCTGGGCTATTAGTTCAAGCAGACTAATAAAATAGGAGAGTATATGAATATTTTGAAAGAGTTAAACTTAGAGCAATATACTATCAATGAAGCAAATAATACTATAGAAACTTTTAATCCAGCGACTGGCGAGTTAATAGCAAAAGTTAAAAATCAAAATGTAGCTGATATGCAAAGTGCTATTACAAATGCTAATAAAGTTGCTAAACAATGGTGTCAAGTTCCAGCACCTCAAAGAGGAGAGCTAGTTAGGCTAATTGGTGAAGAATTACGCAAGAATAAAGATTATCTTGGAAGTTTAGTATCTCTAGAAATGGGTAAATCTAAACAAGAAGGTCATGGTGAAGTTCAAGAGATGATTGATATGGCTGATTTTGCAGTTGGCCAATCTCGTATGCTATATGGTGTTATGATGAACTCTGAACGTAACAATCATCGTATGTATGAACAATGGCATCCTTTGGGAGTTGTTGGTGTAATTTCTGCATTTAACTTTCCTGTTGCTGTATGGTCATGGAATGCTTTTTTAGCTGTAATTTGTGGTAATACTGTAGTTTGGAAACCTTCTGAAAAAACTCCATTATGTTCTCTAGCTATTCAGAATATCTGTCAAAAGGTAATTGAGAAAAATGATTATCCAAATGTTTTTTATACTGTAATTTCTGATGAGATTGAAGTATCAAAGACTCTAGTTAATGATGAAAGAGTAAACTTAGTATCTTTCACAGGCTCTACAAAAGTCGGTCAAGATGTTGGTCAGCAAGTTGCTAAGAGATTTGGTAAGTCGATCTTAGAATTAGGCGGTAATAATGCAACCATAATTGATGAAATTGCTAATCTGAAATTAGCCATTCCTGCCGCTGTATTTGGAGCTGTTGGTACTGCTGGACAAAGATGTACATCTCTTCGTAGACTTTTTGTGCATAAATCAATTTATGATTTAGTTAAAGAAAAAATGGTTAATGCTTATAAACAAATAAAAGTTGGAGATCCTCTAGATCAGAATAATCTTATGGGGCCTCTTATTGATAAGGCATCAGTTGATAACTTTTCTAAAACTGTGAATGAAGCAGTTAAGCAGGGCGGTAAAGTTTTAACTGGTGGTAAGAAAATAGAAAAAGAAGGATTTTTTGTAGAACCAACAATTATTGAGGCTCAAGTTGATATGCAAATAGTTGGCGAAGAAAATTTTTGTCCAATCTTATATTTGATGCCTTTTGAGACTATTGATGAAGCTATTGAGTTAAATAATTCTGTTAAGTATGGTTTGTCAAGTTCAATATTTACCGATAACCTTCAAAATGCTGAGAAATTTTTATCAAGCTTGGGGAGTGATTGTGGTATTGCAAATGTAAATATTGGAACCTCCGGTGCTGAGATTGGTGGTGCATTTGGTGGTGAGAAACATACTGGTGGTGGTAGAGAAGCTGGTTCAGATGCTTGGAAAGCATATATGCGTAGACAAACTACCACGATAAACTATGGTAAAGATTTACCATTAGCACAAGGTATTAAATTTAATCTGGAGGAGTGATTTATGAGTGTTAAGATTTTAGATAAACTCTGGGAACAATATATCAAAGCGAACCCTCATGTTAAACAAGTTTATGATTCTTTTGTGGAAGAGGGTGAAAAGCCTATCAATGATCACATCGCACTAAGAACTTTAGATGATCCTAAAGTAGATATAAATGTACTATCAAAGCCTTTTATAGATATTGGCTATAAAGTATGTGGGCATTATGATTTTAAAGTTAAGAAGCTAAAGGCTATACATCTTGAGCATAGTGATCACATGCAGCCTAAGATATTTATTAGTCAGCTTTTAGTTGAAGAGTTTAGCCCATTTTTGCAAAAAACTTTGAAAGCTTATGTTGAAGCAATACCTAGTCGTTTATTAAAAGATCTAGAAGTTTTATTAACATCTGGTGCAAGTTGGAGTTTTATAAGCTATAAGACTTATCAGAAACTTTTAGAAGAGTCTGAATATGCAGCTTGGTTTTATGTTTTTGGATTTAGAGCAAATCATTTTACTGTTTTTATTAATGATTTAAAAAACTTTAATGAAGTTGCAGAAGTTAATAATTTTCTTAAGTTAAACGGTTTTATTTTAAATACTTCTGGAGGTGAAATTAAAGGAACACCTGCAGATTATTTAGAACAATCAAGTACAGTTTCAGGGAAGTCTGAAGTTAAATTTATCGAGGGTAAAAAAGAAATTCCTTGTTGCTATTATGAGTTTGCGAAGCGGTACCCTGATCAAAATGGTAAGTTATATCAAGGTTTTGTAGCAAAATCAGCAGATAAAATATTTGAGAGTACAAATACTAATTCTAACGCTAGATAAATTTCAAAAATAGATTTTCTTTGATATTATATACCCTATATGGGTATATTTTGGAGAGGGAAATGTCTAATCCTTGTCATAAAAAACAGCTAGGTAGATTAAACAGAGTCGCTGGTCAAGTTGAAGCAATCAAGAATATGATAGAGAGTGAACGCTATTGTGTAGATATTATTACACAAATAAAAGCAGCTCGTAGTGCTTTGAAATCTATTGAGTTAGCAATCTTAGAAACACATATGCGATCTTGTTTAGAGAAATCTTGTCATCAAGATGCTGATATACCTTTAGACCAAAGAATATCAGAGTTAATGAAGCTACTTAAAAAATACGAGTAAGGAGAGATTAATGAGTAAACCACAAGCAACTATTTATAGAATGGTTACAGATAAACATATATGTCCCTTTGGCATTAAAGCGAAGGATTTATTAAGACGTAAAGGTTATTCAATAAAAGATATTCATCTTAAAAACAAACAAGAGACAGATGATTTTAAAACTAAGCAGAATGTAAAAACTACACCTCAGATATTTATAGGTGAAGATAGAATAGGAGGTTATGATGATTTACTTGGTTTTTTTGATTTAGCAAAAGACAAAAAAGAAAAATCTTATAAGCCAGTGTTAGCTGTCTTTGCAATGACTTTTTTATTAGCACTAGCATTTAGTTATTTTACATTAGGTAATGTTTTTGATTTGTTAGTTATAAAACTATTCATGGGCTTAAGTATTTCTTTCTTAGCAACATTGAAACTCCAAAATTTAGATAGCTTTTCAAATCAATTTATTACTTATGATTTATTAGCGATGAGATATGTACGATATTCATATATTTATCCATTTGCCGAAGCTTTTGTTGGGATATGTATAGTTGCATCAATCTTTAGTTATTTAGCAACCATAATAGCTATTGTAATTGGTCTGATTGGAGCTGTTTCTGTATTTTATGCTGTATATATCCAAAAACGTGATTTGAAATGTGCATGTGTTGGAGGAGATAGTAATGTACCTCTTGGATTTTTATCATTAACTGAAAATATAATGATGATCGCTATGGGTATTTGGATGTTATTTTTATAAAGGTTATATAAATGAAACAAAAAACTAGAATAATTATGTTAATCGCTTTTATAACATTAGCATCTATAGTAGCTATTTATTCTTACACAAACAGCAATACTACAGAGTTATTCGTTATAGATAAGAATATAAAAGTAGATGGAAAAAATGTATCTGTAAATACGATAGAACAGCCAGATGGTACATGGGGTTATTATGCAACAGTTGGTGATGAGTTTAATGTTACTGTCAAAAATAAACTAAAAGAGCCTGTTGTCTTACATTGGCATGGTTTATTATTACCGAACAAAGATGATGGTACAGAATTAACACAAGACTATATTAAACCTAATAATTCTTATTCTTATAAATTTAAATTAAATCAAAGCGGAACCTTTTGGATGCATTCTCATTATGGCTTTCAAGAGCAAAACTATGTAGAAGCTCCTCTCATAGTTTATCCAAAAAATTATAATAACAAAAATGATATCATTGTGATGTTTCAGGATTTCAGTTTTAAGAAACCCGAAAAGATAATGCAAGATCTAAAACATAATAATGGTAGTAATCATCACATGCATCATATGCATAAGGGTGCTATGGCTATGAAACTAAATATGCAGATGGATTTAAATGATGTTGAATATGATAGCTTTTTAACTAATTATAAAACAGACGATAATCCTGAAATTAAAGATGTAATTCCTGATCAAACATATAGATTAAGATTTATAAATGGCTCAGCATCGACAAATTTTTGGATAAACTTAGGTGATTTAAAGGGTATGGTTGTTGCTGTGGATGGTGTAGATGTTAAACCTTATCAAAGTAATATCTTTCAGTTAGCAATTGCTCAAAGAATGGATATTGAAGTTACACTTCCTAAGACAGGAGTTTTTCCTATTATAGGTCAGGTTGAGGGGCAGAAAAAACAAACTGGACTTATCTTAACTACCAATAAAAGTAATAAAGATCTTAAAATTTCTAAAGAAGCAAGTACCGATTTAGGAGCTTTTAATTATAAACAACTAGAGAAGTTACATCCTAAAAAAGATTCTATTAAAATAGATAATGTTGAAAAAACTATAGATTTAAAGCTAACAGGCAATATGAAAGATTATGTTTGGAAAATTAATAATCAAACATGGCCGAATGTCACTCCTATAGAATTAAAACATGGTAAGACATATTTCTTTGAGATTCAAAATGAAACAGGTATGTCACATCCTATACATATTCATGGTCATGACTTTAAAGTTGTTAAAATTAACGGAAAATCTATAAATGATGGAGTTATTAGAGATACGTTATATGTAGAGCCTAAATCAACTATAACAATAGCATTAAAATCAGATGCAATTGGAAAATGGTTTATACATTGTCATATGCTTTATCACATGCATTCAGGAATGATGACTTTTATTGAAACTAAAAAAGATTAAGATGTTTCTAATGGTTTTCAGAAATTATCTTAGCAATTTTTGCAAATAAATCTTCGTATACAGAACTTTTACGCATAACTAAATCGATTTCACGATAAAAATCAGCATTATCAATATCTATATATTTAACATTCTCTGTCTTAGTACAAGCGATTTTAGGCACTAAAGTTATACCCTCATCTATAGATACCATTTGTCTTAGAGTCTCTAAACTACTACCTTTAAAATCATTATTATTAAAATCACTTAGAGCACAAAGTTTTAATGTTTGATCTCTAAGACAATGACCTTCATCTAACATCATTAAATTCTCTTTAACAAGCTCAGTTACACAAATTTTTTTATTTTTTGCTATAGGATTTGATTTTGATACAGCAGCGTAGAATCTATCATCAAAGACCTTTTTTCTTTCAAACTGGTAATTATCCGTAGGAGTTGCTAAAAAAGCAAAATCAAGTTTACCTTGGTTAAGCATATCGACAAGAATATCAGTTTTTTCTTCTACTACTGATATGCTTATATTTGGAATCTCTTTTTTTATGATAGGTAAGACTTTAGGCATTAAATATGGGCATAAAGTAGGAAACGCACCGATTGAAATACTTAATTTACCATTATCTAGTAGTAGGTCAGAGATTCTTTTTAGATTGTTGACTTCATCAAGAATTTTATATGCTTGATTGACAATCTTCATGCCAGATTTTGTTATTAATACTTGCTTTGTGCCTCTTTCAAATATCTGAATACCTATAAACTCTTCAAATTTTTTTATCTGCATACTAAGAGCAGGCTGGCTAACAAAACATCTTTCTGATGCTGTAATAAAACTTTTGGTTTCATATACTGCTATGATATATTCAAGAGTGCGGGTATTCATATAAGTAAAGCTTATAGTGCGTATAATTATTATATATTTTAAATTATGTGTAATATTAATACAATAGATCACATAGAACATTGATTTAACAAAAAATAAGGAGTTAGAAATGACTAAAAGAGTTCCTAATGTAACTTTTAGAACTAGAGTAAGAGATGAAAGTATTGGTGGTGATAATCCATTTAAATGGCAAGATGTAACTACAAGTGATCTTTTTGATAATAAAAAAGTAATCGTTTTTGCTTTACCTGGCGCATATACTCCGACTTGCTCAACTTACCAGCTACCAGGTTTTGAAGAGAATGCAGCTAAATTCAGAGAGTTAGGTATAGATGATATTTATGTGTTATCTGTAAATGATACTTTTGTAATGAATAAGTGGATTCAAGCTCAAGGCGTTAAAAATATTAAGCCAATCCCAGATGGTAATGGTGAGTTTACTAAAGGTATGGACATGCTTGTTGACAAATCTAACTTAGGTTTTGGTCACAGAACATGGAGATACGCTATGGTTGTTGATAATGGCGAAATCGAAAAAATGTTTGTAGAGCCAGGCAAGCGTGATAACGCTGATGATGACCCGTATGGTGAGTCTTCTCCAGAAACTGTAATGAAGTATCTTGAGTCTAAGTAATTACTCATAACTTTATTCTAAAAAATTATAAAGCTGGTTGCTTTTTATAGAGTAGCTAGCTTTTTTTGTATTTAGGAGTATAAAAAATGATCAAAAAAGTAGTTTTAATTGGTGCGACAGGGACTATTGGCTCAGCAACGTATGAAAGTTTAAAAGTCGCTGGCTATGAAGTTGTTTCTGTAAGTTTCTCAGGACAGGAAACAGATTTTACTGTAGATATTCAAGATCCTAATTCAATTAAAGAGTTATTTGAAAAGATTGGTAGTTTTGATGCTTTAGTATCAACAACGGGAAAAGTGGCTTTTAAACCTATTGCAGAAATAGAGCAAAAAGATTGGGACTTAAGCTTAAGTAATAAGCTTTTAGGTCAAATTAATTTGGTGCAAATTGGCTCTAAATATATCAATGAAGGTGGCTCATTTACTTTAACTACTGGGATATTAAATGTTGAGCCAATAGCTATGGGAAGTATAGCTGCTACAGTTAATGCTGGTTTAGAGGGGTTTGTAAAAGCTGCATCATTAGAATATAAAAACTTTCGTATAAATACAGTAAGTCCAACAGTCATTGAAGAAGCTCTGGGTAAATATGGTCCATTTTTTGTGGGTTATAAGCCAGTGAAAGCTGTAGATGTTGCAAATGCTTATGTTAAAGCTGTAGCTGGGATAGCTAATGGTGAAGTAGTTAAAGTAGGGTTTTAAATAATTTTAGAAATTACAGTTTTAAAAACTTCTTTTATAGACAAATTTGAAGTATCTATTATTTGAGCATCTTCAGCTGGTCTTAGAGGCGCAACTTTACGATTACGATCTCGGAAATCTCTTTTCTCAATATCTGCTAAGATTTTATCAAAATCAGGGTTTAACCCTTTAGATTCTAGTTCATTGAATCTTCTCTTGGCAGTAATTTTTGTATCAGCATCTAAGAAGAATTTATATTTAGCATCTGTAAATACAACAGTGCCCATATCACGACCATCTGCTACTAAGCCTTGCTCTGTAGCAAACTCTCTTTGCTTATCTAAAAGTATTTCTCTAACAGAAGGGTAAGCAGCAATTTTTGAGGCAAGCATACCTGTTTGCTCAGTACGAATTTCTTTAGTTACATCTTCATTATTTAAAAATACTTTGACAATATCACCTTCAATTTTGAAGTTAATATCAAGAGTTTCTAGAGCTTGATGTACTTCTTGCTCATTTTCAAGGTTGGTATTATTTTTATAGCAATGAAGAGCTGCTAATCTATATATAGCACCGCTATCAAGCAGTTTATAATTAAGGTGTTTTGCTAGGGCTTTTGCTAAAGTTCCTTTGCCTACACCACTAGGTCCATCAATCGTTATAATTTTAGAGTTGTTCATTTTCAAAATCCTGCATAAATATTACTAATTTTTTAACATCTTCTAAAGATACTGCATTATATAAGCTAGCTCTGCAACCACCAACTTGGCGATGACCTTTTAAGCCATAAAAACCTGCTTTATCAGCATTATCTAAAAATTTATCAGTCAACTCAGCAGAAGGTAGGTGGAAAATTACATTCATATTTGAACGATATTCAGGTTTTATATCATTAGTATAAATTTTAGAACTATCTATAGTAGAGTAGAGAAGCTTGGCTTTTTCATTATTAAATATTTCTATTTTAGCTAAGTTACCGTAATTTTTAATTAGATATTCTAAAGTCAACTCAAAAGTTACCCAAGAAATTACAGAAGGAGTATTGTAAACAGAATTTGATTTTTTTGTAATAAAGTAATCAAAAACTACAGGGATATTATTTTTTTGTTGAATTAGAGAATCTTTAACAATAACTATGGTTAAACCAGGAATGCCAGCATTCTTTTGAGCGCCTGCGTAGATTAATCCATAGTCTGAGATATTTATAGGTTTTGATAAGAAGCTTGATGACATATCACATACAAGCTCCGTATTGCATGATTTTGCTAGGCTTTTTATTTGAAAACCATCTACTGTTTCATTATCGGTATAGTAAATATAGTCATACTTATTACTTTCAAAGCTTTCCTTGATTTTTTCATCATAGCTAACAGCATTTACATCTATAAATTTAGCTGCTTCTTTGGCTGATTTTTCAGACCATTGTCCACTACATACATATAGAGCTTTCTTGTGTTTATCAGATAGATTCATTGGTATTGCAGAGAATTGAGCTGTAGCTCCAGCTTGCATAAGAAGCACAGAGTAATTATTTGGAATATTAAGTAGGTTTCGTAAGTTTTTTTGAATAGAAGTATGTACTTCATCAAAAACTTTATCTCTATGTGAGATAGATAATAAAGAAACACCAGTATTTTTATAATTGACCATCATCTGTTGTAATTGCTCAATTATAGTATTTGGAACTACAGCAGGCCCTGCACAAAAGTTTGTTTTCATAGTGTAAAATTCTTTAAAAATTGTTAAATAATTGTAGCATAACTGATGTTGAGATAAATGTTGTTAATTATTATTTTATCCATTCTCTAGGCTTAATAAACTCATAAACTTTGGCTTCTTCTGAGCCTTCTTCAGGTTGCCAATTATATTTCCAAGTAGCCATTGGAGGCATTGATGATAATATCGATTCAGTACGACCACCACTTTGCAAACCAAAGATAGTCCCTCTATCAAATACTAAATTAAACTCTACGTATCTGCCTCTACGATATAGCTGGAAATCTTTTTGTTTTTGAGAGTATTCGAGATTTTTTCTTTTCTCTACTATTGGTAGGTATGCTTCTAGATAAGAATTTGCACAATCTGTTACAAATGCAAAACATTCATCAAAAGACTTATCGTTTAAATCATCAAAAAATAATCCACCAACGCCGCGGCACTCATCACGATGTTTTAGGTAGAAATAATCATCACACCATTTTTTAAATTTTGGATAATATTCTTTATCATGTTTGTCGCAAACATCTTTAGCAGTTTGGTGCCAATGTATAGCATCTTCTTCAAAAGGGTAATAAGGTGTTAAATCAAAACCACCGCCAAACCACCAGACTGGATTATCTGCGTCAGCTCCTGCTACAAATATTCTAAAATTTGCATGTGATGTTGGCACAAAAGGATTGTGAGGATGAATAACAAGCGATACGCCTGTCGCGATAAAAGATTTACCTGCAAGTTCTTGTCTTTTAGCTGTAGCGGACGATGGTAAAGCATCTCCATGGACTCTTGAGAAAGCAACGACACCTTTTTCAAAAATTTCACCGCCTTCTATAATCATAGAGTTACCATAACCTTTAAGCTTTTGATCAGGAGTATTTGGTTTTTCCCACTTATCACTGATAAATTTTGCATCGTTTGTTTCACATTTTTCTAATGCAGATGTTATATTCTTTTGAAGTTGTGTTAAAAATTTTTCAAATTTTGAGATTTTTTCTTTCATGTTTTAACCTTAAAATTAGAACTTTTCTCTAGATAAGATAAAAGTCACGAGTTTATGGAATATATTTTAGCAGTAGGGAGCATAAAATACTCTTTGAGTAAGCAAGTTTTTAAAAATTTTATTTAAACTGATTAAATATTTGAGTAGATTACTTGCGATATCTTGCTATTCTTAGTATACTTTTGTCTTGCTCTTTGCTATGTGAAGTAATTTCTGCATAGCTTATCAGTAAAAACTAACTTAAATGATAAACCGGAAGGAGTTTACAAAATGAAACATTATGAAATCGTATTAATGATTCATCCAGATCAATCTGAGCAGCTAGATGCTATGCTTGGTAAATATCGTGGAATCATTGAAGAAAAAGGCGGTAAAATCCACAGATTTGAAGATTGGGGTCGTCGTCAATTAGCTTATCCTATCGAGAAACTTCATAAAGCACACTATGTACTTTTCAATGTTGAGTGTGATGTTGAGTCTCTAGAGAAGCTTCAAGAAAACCTAAAATACAACGATGCAGTTTTACGTCGTTTAGTAATTTCTAAGAAAGAAGCTGTTACAGAGCCATCTATTATGATGGAATCAAACGAAAAAGAAGTAATTTAATAGAAGGATTTTAAGATGAGTCGTCGTAAAGTTTGCCGTTTCACTGTTGATGGCGTAAAAGAAATTGATTATAAAGATGTAAATAAGTTAAAAGCTTATGTTACTGAAACAGGTAAAATCGTACCAAGTCGTGTAACTGGTACATCAGCTAAGTATCAAAGACAGCTTTCTACAGCTATCAAAAGAGCAAGATTCTTGGCGTTATTACCTTACTGTGATCGTCACTTTAACTAATACTGGAGGTTGATTACAATGCAAGTTATTTTAAAAGAAAAAGTTGAAAACCTTGGTGTATTAGGTGATGTAGTAAACGTAAAACCAGGATATGCTAGAAACTTCCTTATCCCTTTTGGCAAGGCTGTTCAAGCTACTAAAGCTAACATCGAAACTTTCGAAGCTCAAAAAGCTGAGTTAGAAAAAGCAGAAAAAGCTAGATTTGATGCTGCAGTTGCCGTTGCAGATATTATCAAAGATAAAACTTACACAGTTGCAGCTCAAGCTGGTGACGGTGGTAAGCTATTTGGTTCTGTTGGTACTGCGGAAGTTGCTGAAGCTATCACTAAAGAATCTGGTAAAGAAATCGAGAAAAGCCAAGTTCGTATGCCAGAAGGTGTTAT
Organism: Candidatus Francisella endociliophora; assembly: GCF_000764555.1. Lineage (NCBI taxonomy): Bacteria > Pseudomonadati > Pseudomonadota > Gammaproteobacteria > Thiotrichales > Francisellaceae > Francisella > Candidatus Francisella endociliophora. Next base: position 138,150 of record NZ_CP009574.1, read on the forward strand.
TAGAACTACTGGTGAATTCGAGCTTACTGTACATGTTTACACAGATGTTGACGCTGACATCAAAGTAAATGTTGTAGCTTCTGAAGGTTAGTTTTATAATATATAAACTAACACATTCTGTATAAATATTAAAACCATGTGTTAGGCATGGTTTTTTTGTATTTAAAATAAGGGTTTTTGATGTCTACAGATTATCACTTTAAGCTGGCTGAAACTACTTATTCTCTTGAGGCCGAAAAAGCTATTTTAGGAAATATACTTCTACATAATCAAAATATTGAACTTGTAGAGGATATGCTCCTTGAAGATGATTTCTTTGATAAAAAGCATAAGATTATTTATAAGCAGATATTTGCTTTGAACCAAGCTAACACGCCTTTTGATGTTTTAATTCTAAGTGAGTATCTTGCAACTGAAGGACTTTTAGAAGAGGCTGGTGGTGAGGCTTATATAGTCGATCTAGCTACAAATACCCCATCTATTTCAAACATTAAAACATATGCAAATATAGTCAAGGATAAAGCCAAGCTTAGAAGCCTTCAGAATAGTATTAATGATATTGTTCAGAAAATTTATTCTGCTGATTCAAAAAATCCAGATGATGTAATTGATTATGCTGAAAGTAGAATCTTAGATATAACTAAAGAGCGCGAAACTATGACAAAAGGTCCAGAGTCAATAAAGACTGTGATACCTAAACTTGTTGATAGAATGAGCGCTATAGTTGATGCTGGTACAGGTTTGACGGGTACATCTACAGGGTTTATAGATTTAGATAAAATGACATCTGGTTTACAAAGAGCTAATATGGGGATTATTGCAGCTCGTCCTTCTATGGGTAAAACTGTATTAGGTATAAACATCGCTCAAAACGTCGCAAAATCTGCAAATAAACCAGTGCTTGTATTTAGTTTGGAGATGCCATCAGAAGATATTGTTACAAGGATGCTAGCTTCCCAAGCTCGAGTTGAGATGAATCTTCTTAAAGAATGTAATCGTCTAAATGATGCTCACTGGGTTAAGATTACAAAAGCTATGAAAGATCTTAGTGATATGCCGTTGTATATTGACGATACATCAGGACTAACTCCTGCTGAGATGCGTTCAAGAGCTCGTAGGCTATATAATGAACATGATGGTTTATCAATGATTCTGATAGATTATCTTCAACTTATGAAAATACCTGGCTATGAAACAAACAGAACGCTTGAGGTATCAGAGATATCAAGATCATTAAAAGCTTTGGCTAAAGAACTTGATATACCTGTTATAGCCTTATCACAATTAAATCGTGCTGTAGATGATCGTAAAGATAAACGACCAATGATGTCAGATTTAAGAGAGTCTGGTGCAATTGAACAAGATGCTGATTTGATTATGTTTATTTATCGAGATGAAGTTTATAATAAAGATAGCGAAGATAATAAAAATCTAGGTGAAATAATAATAGGTAAGCAACGTAACGGCCCTATTGGTACAGTGCATGTGCGCTTTGATGGTCAGTTTGTTAGTTTTGCGAATTTAACAAATGAGAATGATAATATTTTACCTGGTGATATGGGTTATAACGAATAATTTTTATGAAAAGAGATTTTTATGCAACAAAATAAAGTAAATTTACTTGGGTTAAATCAAAAAGCAATAGAAGAGTTTTTTTTAAGTATTGGTGAGAAAAAATTTCATGCTAGACAGGTTTTTAAATGGATTCATAAAAAAGGTGTTATAGATTTTGATTTCATGACTGACCTTGGTAAAAATTTGCGTGCTAAATTAAAAGAGCAAGCAGAAATAAATATACCAAAAGTTGTTTTTAGTAAAGCATCTAAAGATGGTACTCATAAATGGCTTATTGATGTTGGTGGCAGTGCGGTTGAAACTGTATTTATTCCAGAGGAAGGACGTGGAACCTTATGTGTATCTTCACAAGTAGGGTGTACTCTAAACTGTAGTTTTTGCTCTACTGGTAAACAAGGCTTTAATAGAAACTTATCATCAGCTGAAGTTATCTCTCAACTTTGGATAGCCGCTAGAACACTATCAAAAGAAAATGGTGAACATGATTTCACAGTTACAAATATTGTAATGATGGGAATGGGTGAGCCACTAATGAATTTTGAAAATGTGGTTCCAGCTATGGATATCATGATGGATGATTTAGCTTATGGTTTATCAAGAAGAAAAGTAACACTTAGCACTTCAGGAGTAGTTCCTCGAATCTATGACTTACTAGAGCAATCTGGAGTATCTTTAGCAGTATCACTTCATGCCCCAACAGATGCTTTGCGTAATGAAATTGTTCCAATTAATAAAAAATATAATATTGATGAACTCTTAGATGCATGTAAATTATATGCAGAAAAGGGACCTCATAAGCATATAACTTTTGAATATACTCTTATGCAAGAAGTTAATGATAACTTATCAGATGCTGAAGCTCTGGTAGAATTATTAAAATCTCGTGAAGTTCCTGCTAAAATTAATCTTATACCATTTAATCCATATCCAGGTACACCTTATAAAAAGCCTAGTGGTAATAGAATTCATAAATTTAAAGAATATCTTCAACATAAAGGGTTTGTTACTACTGTCAGAAAGACGCGTGGTGATGATATTGATGCTGCTTGTGGACAGCTTGCTGGAGATGTAATGGATAAAACAAATAGAAAGCAAAGATACCTAAAGAATATTGGGGATAGTGATGCCAATTAATTTAAAAAAGATTATAGCTATAACTATTTTATCTAGTGGCTTGTCAGCCTGTATGACACCGTCAAATCAACAAAAACCAACCAGTTCACAACAGAATCAAAATAAGAATAATGAAGTGGTGGAGGGTAATGTTGCGAAATATACAGTATCAGCTGAGCCTGAGCTTGAACAGAAAGCAGACTATAGAAAAGCTACTGAACTAACAGCAGAATTAGTTATTGCTTATACTACAGAAGGATATTTAGATAGAGCAAAGGATAGGCTCATAAAGGCACAGAATCTAGCAAAAGAACATGGTTATAATTTAGCTATAGTAGATTATGCAGCAGGATACTACTACCAAATGATTGGTGCAAATTCTATAGCAGAAAAATATTATGATAATGCTGTTTATTATCATCCTAAAGATTTTGAAGCTATGAATTTTTATGCTCAATATTTATGCAGTCAAAAATATGACTTCAAAAAAGCTCAAGAATTGTTTGAAAAATCTATGTATATGTCATCAAACAATGATATGGCTCAAACTTTATTTCTTTATTCTGAATGCTTATATAAGCAAGGAAGAAAAAAAGATGCATTAGACTTTATGAAAAGAGCAGATCAGTTTAGAAAAGATTATAGAGCTGCTAAGTTAAGACTAGCAGAAATGTATTTTGAAGCAAAAAATTATAAAGCTTGTTATAAAACTATCTATAGTATGAAAGGTGATAGAGCATTTTTTAACAATAAGAGAATTTTAGACTTAAGACTGAAGCTAGCTGAATATGCCCATAATAGAAATGAAGCAGCAGCAGTAAGATTAATTTTATCATCAAATAATTATAACGATGAGGATATGGAGAAATTCTTCTCTAAAGTAACAACGCAAGGAGATACTTCTAAAGATGCGTAGAACAACACAGTTTAACCAAGCAACGCCTGAAAGATTGCAAAAGATATTAGCTAAATATGGTATTGGCTCAAGAAGAAAAATTGAAGAATTTATTCAGCAAGGTAGAGTTAGAGTTAATGGTAAGGTAGCTACTATAGGTGATAAAGCTACAGAGAAAGATAAAATTAGTTTTGATGGAAAAGCTTTGCACTTATATGGTCAACCAATGACTAGACCTAGAGTGATTATATATCATAAGAGAGAGGGTGAAGTTTGTACTAGTAAAGATGAACAAGGTAGAAAAACGGTTTTTGATTCGTTACCAAAGCTGGCTAAATCTCGTTGGATAATGGTAGGGCGCTTAGATATAAATACTACGGGGCTTTTATTATTTACAACAGATGGTGATCTTGCAAATAGATTGATGCATCCATCTTATGAAATAGAGAGAGAATATGCAGTACGTGTATTTGGTGAACAATTATCAGAAGAGACTATCGCAAAACTTAAAGAAGGGGTTGAGCTGGAGGATGGTATTGCTAAATTTAACAATGTAAAATTCTCTGGTGGAGAAGGTGCTAATCTCTGGTATTATGTAACTCTTTCTGAAGGACGAAATAGAGAAGTTAGAAGAATGTTTGAGGCAATAGGTGCTACTGTTAGTAGACTTACTCGAGTTAGGTTTGGAGACATTATTCTACCCAAGTTTATATCAAGAGGTAAGACTCTAGAACTTAACCCTTCTGAGGTTAATAGACTTAGAAAGTCTGTTAAACTTAAAGAATATTCTTTTCCTAAGAAACTGGTAGATAGATTAGAGAAAAAATAATGAATTTTGAAAATCAGTTACAAGAAGTTTTTGATATTGATCTTTGGGAGCTTAAAGAGCAATATAAACCTTGTAAGTCTGAATCTTTAGTAGTCGCTGAAGAACAAAAAGAAACACAAAATGAAGAGGCTGTTATAGAACCTCAACTTCTTTACTCGAATGAAAAAAATAGCTCCAAACTTATAAATTTTTTCATATCAGACACATTAAACATAAATCTCTATAAAAATATTGCTGCTAATTTATTTTTTAATTCACAGATTAACATTTTTCATTCAGAAATTGATCCTGTATTAGATAAATATAAAGGTATTAATATTTTAGAGAAAGATCTTATCATTAAAGATACAGACTTGCTTAGTATCCAAAGCAAAAAAAATATTCTTTCTAAGCTTTATGAATATGCAGATTTCGCAGTTAAATAAATCTTTTTCTAAAGAAGTAGTAAATTTAATAAGAGTATCAGATAAAGATTTTAGCTGGTCTGATAAACAGGTTATAGATTCTTTAACAGATGATATGGTTTTTGGTTTAATTAATGATAATCAAGAGCTTTTAGCTGTAGCTATTTTTAGTAAGATTTTTGAAACAGTAGAGCTCTTATATATTTGTGTATTGGCTAGTAATCAGAAAAAAGGTTTAGGCTATCAGATTTTACAGAAATCATTAAATGAGTTTTCTAAAAAGTCCGAAGTTGAGAATATATTTTTGGAAGTAGATGTTAATAATCAAAGTGCTATAAAGCTTTATAATAAGCTTAATTTTAGAGAAATTTCAAAACGTAAAAACTATTATAAAAAAGCTAATGGTAAATATAGTGATGCGTTAATTTACCAGCTAAAAATATGAAACTAGAATAAATTATGTTATAGTGAGTGACAACAACAGGGGTGCTAATTTCATGAAAGAAATGGCTGAGAATTACCCTTTGTACCTGATCTAATTAATATTAGCGTAGGGAGTTTGTTTGATATCTCTTTTATAAGAACCATCATTCAGACTCTTATTATTTTGTTTAAGTAATAGGAGATAAACATTGGAAAATTTCGGCTATTTAACTTTAAATATATCACTAGTAATTTACTTCATTCATTTTTTACCACAAACTATACATAATCAATTTAAGCATAAGACTTTTGAGATTAGTCTCTGGACTCATTCATTAATGATTTTTGCTAATGCGTTAGATTTGGTTTATGCAGTTGGATTTAATATGCAATGGCAGTATATTTTAGTAGATGTTATTTTATTGAGTTTTTTAAGTATACAGCAGCTTCAGATTTTAAATGATAGACGAGAAAAATACTTTTTTATTCATACATTATTTATATTTTTCTTTTTAGCAATAATAGCTTTAGTGACTTTCTTAACTAAACTAAATGAAAATGCTTTGCTTTGGAGTGGCTCTATAAGTGGAGTTATTTATAACATTTATTGGCTTCCTCAAATTTATAAAAATTTTCGTCAAAAAGAAGCAGAGGGGTTTAGTATATTTTACTTAGGGTTTTCATTGATTAGTATTTTATGTGATATAAATAGTGCTATATTTTTAGGCTGGCCTTTAGTTTCTGTAGTTGTTTCAAGTTGTTTATCAATTTTAGTATTAATCCAAATATTTCAGTATATTTTTTATAAAAATTTAGTTTCAATACGATCACATATAAACTAGCTATAAACTTACCAGAGCTTTGTGATAAAATGATGAACAATAAAATATAGTGAAAAGTTGTTTGAACTAATGAGATTTTTTAATAAATTTTTAGCATTACTAGTAATGATTATGTTTTGTGGAAGTGCTTTTGCTGTAGATAATACATATACAGCCTATAATATAGGTCAAGCATTAGGAAAAGTATCTCATAAGAGTTTTAAAGCGATGGATCAAGAGTTACGCAAAAAAGACTTTATAGCAGGATTTGATAATACCATATTAAACCAAAAACCTGATGTTAATAAGGTATCTGATAAAGATTCATATGAAGTTGGTATGATTATAGCAGCTCAATATAAGTCAAAGTTAAAAAAAATGATTACAATTAATGAAGAAAATTCAAAAAGTTTTGTAGAAGGGTTTAATAAAGCAGCAGATGCAAAAGAAGTGGAGCTAAGTACTCAAGATAAGCAAATTTTGAAACATTTTAAGATTTATAATGAGGATGAAGATAATTAAGTCAGCATATTTAATAATAAATATTGATTAATATATTTTGCTCCTTTATTCTTTATTCTTAATTACCTACTATTATTTTAATAGGCTATGCAAAAGCTAAAAGATATCCAAAGTCTCATTGAAAAAGATATGAAAGATAATAACCAGTTTATTATAGATTCTCTTTCTTCTGAAGTAGTTTTAATTAACCAAATTAGTCACTATATAATTAATAGTGGAGGTAAAAGGTTGCGCCCTCTTTTGGTAATGCTATTTTCTAGGGCTTTGAGCTATGATGGTAAAGATCACTTAGCGTGTGCTGCTATTATTGAATTTATCCATACTGCAACTCTTTTACATGATGATGTGGTTGATAATTCACAGCTGCGTAGAGGCAAGGAGACAGCCAATAATGTATTTGGTAATGCTGCGAGTGTGCTTACAGGAGATTTTCTTTACTCAAGGGCTTTTCAGATGATGGTGAGCCTAGATAGTATGCAAATTATGCAAATATTAGCAGATGCTACTAATAAAATATCGGAAGGAGAGGTGTTACAACTTTTGAATGCCAGAAATTCTGAACTCACAGAAAAAGATTATACTAATGTAATATATTGCAAAACAGCAAAACTCTTTGAGGCTGCTTGTGAATTAGCAGGCGTTATTAGCTTGAGTAAAGAACAGTATTTACAATATCAGGATAATATTAAAAATTATGGAGTTTATTTAGGTAATGCTTTTCAGATCGCAGATGATGTTTTGGACTATGTTTCAGATGCTGAAAGTCTAGGAAAAAATATTGGCGATGATCTTGATGAGGGTAAAATGACTTTACCTACTATTTATGCTTTAGCTAATGTAGATACTAATAAACAGCAAACTCTTAAAAATGCTATAGAAAAAGGCGAGTACAATATAGATGAAATTGTAACTATTGTTAAAGATAGTGGTGCCGTTGAATATTCTTATAAAGTTGCCTGTCAATATGCTGACAAAGCAAAAAAGTCTATAGGTTTCTTACCTGAGTCAGAATATAAACAAGCTATGATTTTATTATGTGATTTAGCTGTTAAAAGGAAAAGCTAGAAACATAAATAGTTATTGAACTTAAGGTATGTAAAAAATATTAGTATCTCTAATTACAATAACTAATAAATTTTTAGAAGCTTTAAAAAGCCTAGGATTTACTTAAAATCTTTTAAAGTTATTTCAAAAGCTAAAGCTTGATTTGGACCAATGCTTGCAGGGGCTCTAGTACCATAAGCTTTATCAGGAGAGCAATATAAAATAACTGTAGATCCTTTCTGAATTTGAGGAAGGGCATCTTTCCAACATTGGATTAGATTTGTAAGAGGAAAAGTCACTCCATCACTTGAGTCAAAGCTAGGCCCAATTAACTTTCCATCTTTTACATCATCAAATTTTGAACTATCTGCGTCATAAGCAACAACTGGTGTAGTACCTTTATATGAGATAGTTACTTGACTATCTGCATTAGGTTTTTTACCATCGCCTTGTTTGATCGTTTGATAATATACACCATCATCAACCTTTACTACGCCATCTAGCCCAGCTACTTTTGATATGAACTCTTTTGACTTAGTTTTATTATTATCAGAAACCTCTAATTGTTTCTTGATCATTTTATCTTTTAAAGATTCCATATTTCTTCTAATTTGAGATTCTGAAATCTTTGGTTGATTGCTTTTAACAGCATCTTCAAAGCCAGCAATTGTTTGATCATTATTTAAACCGAAATTTTGCTTAGCTATACCAGAACCAACTTGATAACCAACCACATAACTAGCATCAGCATTCATCTTTAATTTTAAATCATCCGTATCTGTAGTATTTGCAACTAGATCTTTAGCTTGTTCTGATTGAGTTGTTTGGTTTTTTTCTACTTGTTGTGTACTAGTAGATTGTGATTGCTGCTCAGTACTTGCTTTAGTATTCATATTTTGAACACTTGTAGTATCATTATCTGCTTTTTCAGCAGAACATGAGCTAATTGCTATACCTAGTATTGTGCATGATACAATAGCTGCTACTTTTTTTAGTTTCATATTTTCTCCTTATCTTTGTATATCATCTTTTAAAATATCAAAAAAATTAAAAAGCTCTTTGTCTAACATCTGTGATGGAGATATATTAGAAAGAGCTTTGAAAATTACATTTTTCCTTTCCGGATTCTTTTCTTCCCAGCTGTTAAGCATATCCTTTATAAAGACTCTTTGCAAATTGTCTTGTGAGCCACATAAGTTACATGGAATAATAGGGAAATCTTTTAATTGCGAGTATTCCAAAGTTTCTTTTTCAGTTACAAAAGCAAGAGGGCGAATTACAATATTTCGCTTATCGTCACTTAAAAGTTTTGGAGGCATAGCTTTTAGAGACCCATTATAAAATAAGTTTAAAAAGAATGTTTCAATTATATCATCGCGATGATGTCCTAAAGCTATTTTTGTAACTGAATTTTCTTCTGCAAAGTCATATAAAATACCTCGGCGCATTCTTGAGCAGAGTCCACAGGTGGTTTTACCTTCTGGAATAACTCTTTTAACAACGCTATATGTATCTCTTTCAATAATATGAAAATCTACTTCTTTGCTTTGTAAATAGTCAGGTAATACTTCTTCAGGAAATCCTGGTTGTTTTTGATCTAAGTTAACAGCTACTAGATCAAATCTAATAGGAGCTTTTTTCTGTAATAGCATTAGCATTTCAAGTAGGCAATATGAATCTTTACCGCCGGAAAGGCAGATCATAATTTTGTCACCATCTTCAATCATATTATATTGATTAATCGCTTGAGCGGTTTTTCTTAGAATTTGTTTTTCAAGCTTTTTAAGAGTTTGTTTATTTATATTAGTCATTATTTTTTATAATTAATTGTTTAATATCATTAGGAATACGTTCTAGCTTATTTTTTTTAGAGTTAAAGCAGGCTACTTTTACACTTGCTGTGGTATAAATTTTTGAACTACCTAATATTCTCAGCTCAAAGCTAAATTCAATACTAGCAGCACTATATTTAAGGATTCTTTGAGTAATTTCAATTTTATTAGGGTGAAGAAGAGGGTGTATATACTTACAACTCTGTTCAACTATTACAAAATGAATAGAGCTTTCCTCTCCCCATTCCATAATATTTGTATTTTCATAAGCCCATGTAGTACGAGCTTCTTCAAAATAGTCAAAATATCTAGCATTATTTACATGACCATTTTTATCAGTATCTGAAAATCGAATATTTGTAATATATTTATAAGTCTCCATTACATTTATCCCTAAAAAATATAAGATAATAGTGGTTTACGTGGTACTTCACAACTTTCAAGCTGAGTAGCGTATTTTTGAGCAACATCTGAAGTTTTACGAGCATAGTTTTTTAAAAAGGAGTTGTTTTTATGACTCCTTCTTTTATATCCACCAATTCCTTCATGGTATGCTAAGTATAAATCGTAGGTATTTGTTTTGCTTATGCCTGTTTTGTTATGAACATTGTTTAGATACCAGCCTATAAAATCAACAGCATCTGCATAGTTTGACCTAGATACAAAAGATTGTTTAGTTTCTCTTTTATAATGTTTCCATGTACCATCTAAAGCTTGAGCATAGCCATAAGCACTAGAAGCACGACCCTTTGGAATAAATCCAAAATAATATTTCATTGAAGGTTTTGCTTCAGCTCTAAAAGAAGATTCTTGACGTACAAATGCCATTTGCACATTTAAAGGTACACCCCAGCGGTCATATGATTCAACCATATCGTAATACCAGTCAGGATATTGGTGAATTATACTACAGGCATTGTTTATATTTTTTGGAGGTTTTGTTGAGCAAGAGCCAAGAATGATTACTGAAGCAATTGATGTAGTTAATCTAATTATTTTTTTCATATTTATAAGTACCTATAAAAGACATCTACAACCTTATCTTGGAATCTACGAGCATTATAGCGTTGAGATCTGTTAAGATCATTAAGCATAATAGAGAAACTTACACGATGGTCTTTTGCCGTTAATACATAACCTGATAGTGTAGATACTCCGGACAAAGTTCCTGTCTTGGCATGCACTTTTCCAAGTAACTTGCCGCCCATTCTATATGCTATAGTGCCACTCATTCCAGAAGCCGGTAAATAATTATAGAATTTTCGACCTATTTTACTATTAAATGATTTGGTTAAAAAGTTAACCATAAACTGAGGAGATACTCTATCTAAGTGCGATAAGCCAGAACCATCATACATAGTTAGAGCAGATGTATCTAAGTGAAGTTTTGAATATAAAATACTTTCTACAGCATCTGTACCAACTTTTGTTGAACCAATGCCTTTTTGTTTAAGTCCTATGGTATTTAATATTGTTTCAGCATATAGATTATCAGAATGTTTTAATGTTTGATCTATAAAGTGACCAATAGTCGCTGAATTAGTAGCTATTTGTTGAGTGTATCCTGCGGGTATATTACTACTAATAGTAACATCTCCATGCTTTATGCCATTAGCACTCAAGAAATCATTAACTGTATCAACCGTTTTAAGGGCTGGGTTTCTTATTGCTAATTTAAACATTTTTTCTGCAGCTCTAGATAAATACCCCCTGATATATAACTCGTTTTCATCATCCATTGATATAATAGTTGCTTGAGATGCGCTAGTATATTTTGCAGAATTATTTATATGAATATTGCTAGCATTACTTAATTTTATAACTCTAGTTGTTAAGCTATTAGCATTTTTTGCAAGTTTTATTACAGTACAATTTCTATTTAATGTAAAGCTGGATGCTGGAGCACCATAGCAGAATGTACTATCTTCCTTAGACCAGCCTTCTGGAATATATGGCCCAGAAAAAACACCAACTAAGTAAACATCTCCTGTTATTTGTGATATTCCTTTTTGTGTTTTAATTTTCCTAATAAGAGAAGCTAATTGACTGCCTGTAAGAGCGGGATTACCTGTGAATTTTATATACATATCGCCATACAAGACGTGATTTTTCACCTTGCTTGATGGGTAGTTAACAGATGTTGTAAATCTAAAATCACTAGGAATTGAAAATAAAGCTCCAACCATTGTGAAAACTTTATTATTACTAGCAGGTTTCATAGATCTGTTTTGAGCATAGGAGTATAAATTATTGCCTGTTTGAGTTCTCTGAGCCGCAATGGCTATTTTTGCATCTCCTAAGCCATATTTTTTTACTAAGTATTGAATATCACTGCGTGCACTTGCACTAAAACCACTATGGATACTAAATGTAAAAAAACAAAAAGTTATTAGAAATTTAGTTTTCTTTATCAAAACTTATACCAGTAGTATTATCTTTAAAATTTATAACTGTAAATAATAGCATTTTATGCCTTATAAATATAGTTGATATACTTAATTTAACAGTGGTTGTCGGGAAAGAATATTCATCAATACCGCATGCTTGCAATTATTTTTCTATATTGTTAAAATATCCGCCTATAAAACTGTAACGGGGTTAGTTCCCTAATTTTAGTAAACTAATAAACTGGCATTTTAAGTGAGGTGAGAAAGTATGCCAAGCGTTAGAGTTAAAGAAAGAGAGCCTTTTGACGTTGCTCTTAGAAGATTCAAAAGATCTTGTGAGAAAGCTGGAATCGTATCAGAAGTACGCCGTAGAGAGTACTTTGAGAAGCCAACTTGGGCACGCAAAAGAAAGAAAGCTGCTGCTGTTAAAAGAGCTTATAAAAGCAATATGATGGCTAGAAGGTAGTTTTAATTATTTAATCCACCTCCTAATGAGAGCATATAGCTCTCATTTTTCACTAGGAATTCTTATTAAATGTCACAAATTTTTGATCAGCTGACTCTTGATATGAAAGAGTCAATGAAAAATAAAGATAAAAATAAATTAACAACTATTCGTATGGCTATGTCTGCCGTTAAGCAAAAACAGATAGATGAAAAAGTTGATATTACAGATGAAATCGTAATAGCTATAATTACAAAAATGATTAAGCAAAGACAAGATTCATACAATCAATACATCCAAGCTGATAGAGCAGAGCTTGCTGAAGGTGAAAAGAAAGAAATCGAAATTTTAACAAAATATATGCCTAAGCAGTTAAGTGATGAAGAGGTTGTCGCAATTGTACAAAAAGCTATAGAATCTGTTGGTGCTACATCTATGAAAGAAATGGGCAAAATTATGGCAAGTGTCAAAAAAGAGCTTGCTGGTAGAACAGATATGAGCAAAGTTAGTGCCATTGTAAAATCAAATTTAGCATAATTAACTTAATATCAGTATGGCAAAAAGAATCTCAAATGCATTTATAAAAGAGTTAGTTGCTACTGCTGATATTGTTGATGTTGTATCTAGATATGTAAATCTTAAAAAATCAGGCAAAAACTATAAAGGGTGTTGTCCTTTTCATAATGAAAAGACTCCTTCATTTTTTGTAGCACCAGATAAAAATTTTTTTCATTGTTTTGGTTGTCAAGAATCTGGCGATGCTCTTACTTTTATAAAAAAAATTAATAATCTTGAATTTATTGATGCTGTAAAAAATCTTGCAGAAACTGTTGGTAAACTGATTGAGTATGAGAACTACTCACAAGAAGACATTCAAAAAGAGCAACTTTATAATAAATGTATTAGCTTTTTAGAAACTACACAAAAGTACTATCGTTGGAATCTTGGGAATTCTACGATGAAAGATAAAGCTATAAATTATCTTAAAAAAAGAGGAATAGATAGCAATCTTGCAAAATTTTTTGGGATTGGTTACTCATCAGAAGGTTGGAACAATATTACCCAGTTGGCAAGATCAATAAAGATCAATAATGAAGTACTTATTGAGACTGGGCTTGTGGTTAAAAATGATAAAGGAAATATTTATGATCGTTTTCGTGGTCGAATAATGTTTCCCATCAGAAATATTCAGGGTAATGTTATTGCATATGGTGGTAGAGTTATAGATGATAACGATGGTGTCAAATATATTAATTCACCAGAAACTATAGTTTTCCAAAAGAGTCATATTTTATATGGTCTATATGAGTACAGACAAAAAAAGAAAGAAAATCAAAATACTGTTTCACAAAACTTAGTTGTTGTTGAAGGGTATATGGATGTTGTTGGATTGGCACAACATGGCTTTTATGGAGCTGTAGCAACTTTAGGGACTGCTTTTTCTCAAAATCATGCAAAGATTCTTTTTAGAGAAACTAACTCTGTTGTCTTATGCTTTGATGGTGATAGTGCAGGACAAAATGCAGTTATTAGAACAATTAAAATAATTTTGCCAATACTTGATGGTAATAAAAAATTAAAGATTTTAACTCTTGCAGATAGCAAGGATCCAGATGATTATATAAAAGAGAATGGTTTAGAAGCTTTTAATATGGCTTTAAATAAGTCGGTAGTAGTATCAGATTATTTAATTGATAATTTCACTGATGATAAAGACCTTAGTAAAGCAGAATCTAAAGCAGAGGTTTTAGAAAATTTGAAGAGTTTTGTCTATGATGTTCAAGAAAATATTTATTCAGAAAGCATTATAGCAGCTGTAGCAGATAAAATAGGTCTAAAGACAGAACAAGTAAAAAAATTATTAAAGAAAAAAAGTTCTCCTAATAACAGTATTAATAGGCAAGATAATTATAGTAATCTAACACAAAAAAGGCTTTCAAAAACTCTTTTGCTTGAGGAAACAGTGTTAGCCGAATTGTTAGTTAATTTAACAGATTTTAAAATCTTACAAGAACATAATGATTTTGAAATATTTAGCGCATCAAAAAACCTTGATATTTTGGCAAAAAGCTTGAAAATTCTTAAAGAAGACTCATCTAATGAAATTGAAGCTGTTATACTTATACAGTTATTGACAGAGGACTATCCTGACTATAGAGAGTATTTCTTTGAATTGTTAAGCTATGGAATTCAAAATACTTTGAAAAAATATGCTGATGGTAAGTATCAAGAACAGATGAAAGAAATGCTAAAAAGAGTTGAAAACTCTAGTGTAAAAAAAAGGCTAAAATATCTAGGTACATTACCTTTTAGAACTGATGTTCAAGAAATGGAGCGTAAGTACCTAGTAGCAAAGCTATAAACATTTAAAATAAAAATATCTATTTTGGAGTATTAGATGACAAGAGAAGATTTACTCTCAGATTTAAAAGACTTGATAGTCGATGGTAAAGAAAGAGGATATCTAACTAGAGCCGATATCTTGGATGCCTTACCTGGTGATGTTTCTGAAGATCCAAAAGTATATGAAGAAATAGAAGCTATACTTGTTGATAATGGTATTGATGTTTATGATAGAACACCTCAAATAGAAGAGGTTGATGAGAGAAAGGTTAGTGAAGCTAATCTTGATGATTTAAAAGGAAAAACTTCTGATCCTATACGTATGTATATGCGTGAGATGGGAATTGTAGATCTTTTGGATAAAAAAGGTGAAACAGAAATCGCGGTAAGAATTGAAGAAGGTACTACAGAAGTATTTAGCACAATTCTAAGTTATCCAATTGTAATCAAAACATATATTGAGCGTTTTCGCGAAGTTGAAGAAAAAGCGATAGACTATATGGCTTCTCAGGACATTGAAGAAGAGCCTGTTGCAAAGTATGTTCGTTTTAATGAAATTATGGCTGGTTTTAGTGATGAACAAGTTTCTGAAGAAAAAGTAGCAGAAGATGATCATGATGAAAAGATTGACACACAAAGAGCGTATGAGTTTTTTGTAAATCTTGAAAAAATGTTTGAAGAGTATCAAGCAAAACCAACTAAAAAACAATATGCAAATATTGTTAAAGAGTTTGAATGTTTAAGACTATCAACATCTCATTTACAAAAATTAGTAGACTATATTCGTTTACCTTATGCAAGAGTTAAAGAGTTCGAGAGAAAAATTCTAAGACTATGTGTTGAAAGAGCAAAAACACCAAGACAAGAATTTATTGAAATTTATACTATAGGGTCTACTGAGTGGCTTAAACCATTAATTAAAAAGTATAGGTTTACAGATAATACAATTCGTGAGATTGAAAACCTTACTAAGCAAATTAATCAATTCCAAGATCTAATGATGATGGATATTGAAGAGCTTAAAAAGGTAAATCTTGAAATCTCTAAGAGTGAAGCAAAAATTACTCAAGCAAAAAAAGAGATGATTGAAGCTAACTTAAGATTGGTAGTTTCGGAAGCTAAAAAATATACAAATAGAGGTTTACATTTCTTAGATATTATCCAGGAAGGTAATATCGGTCTAATGAAAGCTGTAGATAAGTTTGACTATCGCAAAGGATTTAAGTTCTCTACTTATGCTACTTGGTGGATTCGTCAGGCAATAACTCGTTCAATTGCCGATCAAGCTAGAACAATCCGTGTCCCTGTACATATGATTGAAACTATAAATAAGGTAAATAGAATCAAGCGTCAAATCCTACAAGAAAAGGGGCGTGAGGCTACTGAAGAAGAGATTATTGAACATACACCAAATATGACTAAAGATAAGCTGAAGAAGATTCTTAATATTTCTCATACGCCAATATCTATGGAAAGTCCAATTGGTGATGATGAAGACTCAACAGTTGGTGACTTTATTGAAGATAAAAATAATTACTCCCCAATAGAGGCTGCTAATTTAGAGAACTTAAGAGAAGCTATAAAAGAGCTTATCGAGACAGGTCTTACAGAAAGAGAAGCAAAAGTTCTAATGATGCGTTTTGGTATTGGTATGAATACCGATCATACTTTAGAGGAAGTTGGTAAACAGTTTAATGTTACTAGGGAGCGTATTAGACAGATTGAGGCAAAAGCTCTTAGAAAACTTAAACATCCATCTAGATCTTCATTCTTAAAGACATTCTTATAAAATCTTTAATACTTCACATTTCTGCTAGTTTCTTTCTTTATAGTCTTTATCTATAGTTATTAATTTTGTTATACTCGCCAGATATATAGGAGTATAAACATGAAAAAGATAATAGTTATTGGAGCAGGTTTTGTTGGAGTTAATTTCCTTAACAAAATAGTAAAGCAAAAGAGTAGAGAATATGATATTACTTTGTTTGATAAAAATAATCATCATGTCTTTCAGCCAATGTTATATCAAGCAGCAACGGCTTTTATTCCTTTAAATAACGTTGTCTATCCTATAAGGAAACTATTTAATCAAAAAAATATTAAATTTAAAATGGAAGAAGTTATTGATATATTACCTAATAAACAATCAATAAGGACTATTCATAATACCTTGTATTATTACGATTACCTAATTATTGCAACAGGAGTTAGGTATGATTTTTTTGGTAACTCAAACTGGGAAAAGTACACTCTTTCTTTAAAAACAGCACAAGATGCACAAAATATTAAATCACATATACTTGAACAATTTGAGCTAGCTGAAATTGCTCAATCAAAATCAGAAAGAGACTATTATTTAACTTTCATAATTATAGGAGGAGGAGCTACAGGTGTTGAAATAACAGGAGCCATATTAGACTTATTACATACTGATTTTCTAAAAACTTATAATAATTTCTCAGTGGCTGATATCTCTATTATATTAATTGAGGCAAGCAAATCTATTCTTTCGGTATTCCCCGAAGATTTATCAAATCATGCATATACTTCTTTGAAGTATCGAAATGTTAATATTCAACTTAAAGAACCCGTGACAAATATTTCTGAGGGTTTGGTAACCACTGAAAAAAATACCTATAATGGTGCTACAATTATATGGAGTACTATATTAAAAGGAGAAGGCTTAGGTGAATGGATGAGTAATCAACTTAATAATCAAGGTAAGATTAAAGTTTCAGATGATTTAACTCATCCAGATTTTCAAAATATATATTTGGCAGGCGATATTTCATATATAGAAAATAATCCCTTACCAGGCTTAGCCTCTGTTGCAAAGCAACAAGGTAAATATATTGCTAGTAATATAGTGAGAAAAGAAAAAAGCAGAAAATTAAAACCTTTTAAGTATAAAGATCTTGGTAGTATGGCAATTATTAAGAAACATGAGGCTATAGCTAATATTTTTGGCTTGAAATTTAAGGGGAAACTTGGTTGGTTTATTTGGGGCGGTGTACATATAACTTTTCTAATAAGTATAAGGAATAAATTTGTAGTTGGTTTTAATTGGCTGACCTATTATCTTTTCAAAAGAATAGGCTCTATTGAATTTATAAAAACTAAAAAAAAGAAAAAATAATCATTTTTTTATATAACCATAGTTCTTCCTACTCTATCAACTCCATCTCTCTCCCACATATATGCGAGCTTATATGGCTATCCAAATTCTTATTTACCTATAAGCTAAGGCTATTTATCATAATTTTCTTATAACTAAACTCAATCGTAAAAAGGTTTACTGCTATTTGATATGGATGTTAGTGTAAAGGTGCACATAAACAAAAAGGAGGTGCAAATATGAATAAACATGAAGCAAAAGGCAAGTGGGAACAGTTTAAGGCTAAAGTAAAAAGTAAGTATGCTGAACTTACTGATGATGATTTAAAAAAGATTGAAGCTGGCACAGAAAAACTAGCTGGTAAGCTACAAGAAAAATATGGTATCAGTAAAGAAAAAGCTGAAGAGCAAGCAAAAGAATTAGAACGTGACTTTAACTCATAAAAAGAGGAGAGAAAGCAATGAAAAAAATTACTATTTTAACTACAGCAGTATTAGCAGCGTCAAGTATAGCAACTGGATACGCAGCAACTGATAATAGTGATTCATTGATGAATCAAGCCGGCGAGAAACTCAATGATGCAGGTGATGCAGTAGCGACATCTACTAAAAATGCATATTACAGTGCAAAAGATGCTGTAACTCCAGATGCTTCCGATAAGGTTGAAGATGCAGCTGAGGATACTAAATCTGCTGCAACTGATAAGTTAGAAGAAGCTTCAGACTCCGTAGAAGAAGCAGGAGATAATGTCAGTTAATCTAGCTGTCGAAGTTGAAAATAAAACACATAATAAGAAAATGTGTAATATGAGTAGACTTTTAACTCAAGAAAAAAGGGGTACAATTCAAAGCAAAAATCATATAAAGATACGTTAGTTTTGCATAATATGTTAGAAGCGTTCGAAAAAGCTCCTGGGTTTGATAAAAATAATTGGCCAAGTACTGCCTCAGAATATTGGAGCTAATAAAAATCAAATTATCTCTTTTTTTAGCCAATGCAAAAAAGAGATAATCTAATTTTATTTCAATTAAAAGAGGAGGAGATCATGAAAATAGCATCAGAAAAACCTCAACAGCAACCTGGTCTAACTGAGCATATGAGGGTTAAACCTATACATATGTACAAAGATTATAGCTCTGCAAATAAGTTAAAGGATAAGGTTGCTATAATAACAGGGGGAGACAGCGGTATAGGTAAGGCAGTCGCTCTTCACTATGTAAAAGAAGGTGCTAAGGTTGGTTTTACTTACCACAAAAGAGAAGAAAAAGATGCAGAAGAGACTTTAAACGAATTGTACAAACTTACTGATAATAAAGCTAATATTATAGCATTTGAAGTAGATGTTAGAGATATTCAGCAGTGTAAGAGTTTTATTAGTAAAGTGTACAAGCACTTTGGAAAAATAAATATATTAGTGAATAATGCTGCGGTCCAATTTCCAAAGAATGACTTTAAAGAAATATCAGATAATCAGTTAAAAACGACATTTGAAACTAACTTTTACCATTGTTTTTATACTACAAAAGCAGCATTAGAGTATATGCAAAAGGGTGATTGTATTATAAATACAGCTTCTGTAACTTCATATAAAGGAAAACCTGATTTGATCGACTATTCCTCTACCAAAGGAGCCATTGTAGCTTTTACTAGATCACTAGCTAAAAATATTATTGATAAGGGAATAAGAGTCAATGCAGTAGCACCTGGACCTGTTTGGACACCGTTGATTCCCTCAAGTTTTGAAAAAGAAAAAGTAGAAGATTTTGGTAAAGCATGTCTATTGGGAGAACCTGCACATCCAGCTGATATAGCTCCAGCATATGTATTTTTAGCTAATGAAATAGAAAGTAAGTACTTTATAGGGCAAGTATTACATCCAAATGGTGGGGAAATAGTAAATGGTTAAAAGCGGAGGAGAACAGTATGCCTTATAATAAGATAGCTGAGCTGCCAAAAGGAGTACAAAATGTACTGCCTAAACATGCTCAAAATATTTATCAGTCAGCTTTTAATAATGCTTGTACAGAATATAAAGATAAGGGTAAAAGAAAAACTAATGAGGACTTAGAAACTATTGCCCATAAAGTAGCATGGTCAGCTGTAGAGCAGCAGTACTATAAAGATGAAGAAACTGGTAATTGGTATAAAAAATAATATTTATATATTTAAATTAGATTTTCATAAGGAGATAATATGAAAAAATGGTTAATTATAGCTGATTCAGCTACTGCAGAAATTTATTGTATTAATAATTCAAACGACTCTGTTGATGAATTTCACCCTCCTGTTAAGCTAGTAGATAAGTTATCACACCTAGAGAGCAAGCTTAAAGATAGTGAGCTAATGACAGATAAGCCAGGTGGACATATGTCGAATAGGGGGAGCTTTAATGTATATGAGCCATCAACCAGCCCTCATGAAGCAGAGAAAAAGGACTTTGCAAATATTTTAGGCAACTATCTTAAAATACAAAGTGATAAAAATGAATTTGATGGGCTTATAATTTGTATGGAACCTGGATTTACAGGAAAGGTAATACAGAATTTAACTAAGGATGTAGAGAGAAAAATATTTAAAAAAATTCAGAAATATCTCATGAACTTACCTGAAAATGAAAAAATGCGTTTTATTTCAGATATATGCAAGGAGGTATCATCTGAAATTATATAAGTTATTTGGAGCTATGTAAGTCCATCTTTATTTTTATTGAGCCTAGTGGTTAAAAATGCAAACTTGCCTACTGGTTGAATTCTAGTTTATTATTTATAATTGTGCTGTGAGGAATAGCTTTTATAATCATAAATATGCTATAAACTATTAAAGTATTTATGATAATAGCTTGAGAAGAGCAGTAAAGTGTTTAATTTCTTAAGAAGAGTTGGTGTACTACTTCTTTTATTAGGAGTATTAAATAGTTGTATACTTTTTGTACCTTATGCAATTGACCAAGAAGCGACATATTCTGAAAATTTTAACTATCCTGCTAAATCAGTTGCTCAAGCAGTATTAGATCAGTTTAGACATAATCAAAATATCACATTAACTGAGAAAACTCTTACTAATGAAAAATCACGAATTAATGGTAAGGTTGATTCAAGAAGATATAAAGGTACATTTGAGATTACAATTAGCGAGATTACTCCGACTTCATCAACTTTAGAAATTAAATATGATATTTTTGGTGATAAAGTTAGATCTCAAGAGTTATTGCAAGATGTAGAAGATGATTTACATCAGAATTATTAATTTTCTAGCAGAGTAATAAATTCTTTAACATATTGTTCTTGGATCATCTGAACATTAGACTTTTTAAAATCAGTAATTTGGCACATTTCTAAGCCACTATATCCACAAGGATTAATATAACTAAATGGTGTTAAATTCATATCTGTATTAATAGCTATACCGTGATAACTTCTACCTTGTTTAATTCTTAGTCCAAGTGAAGCAATTTTTTTATCATTAATATATATTCCATGAGCACCTTCTATAGTATGTGCCTTTAAGCCATAATATTTTTCAAACATATTTAAGCAAGCTTTCTCTACATTAGTAACTAATTTTTTAGCACCAAGCTTACTTCTCTTTACATCAAGTAAAAAATATATAATAGCTTGCCCAGGTCCATGATAGGTAACTTGGCCTCCACGGTCTGTTTCTACTATTGGGATATTATTTAAATTAAGAATATGTTCAGGCTTGCCATGCTTGCCTTGAGTGAAGACAGCAGGGTGCTCAACACACCAAATCTCATCAGAGGTCTGCTCTGTTCGATTAGCTGTGAAATTAACCATTTGTTGATATATAGAGCTATAGTCTTGTAAACCAAGTTTTTTAATTAGAATATTCATTTAACTATAGCTTATAAAACCATATGAACTTCAGGATGACTCGAGATTTCTTTGTAAATATTATCTAATTGTTCTTTACTGTCAGCAGTAAAGATAGCTGTTATAGATATATATTTACCTGTTTTACTTTCTTTAGTTTTAAAGTCAATTTTATCATGATTAGGAACATGCTTCTCAAAGACATTTAGTATAGCTTCAACAGTTTCTTTTTGAGGGTTTGCCATAATCTTGATAGGGAATTCACAAGGAAACTCAAAAAAAGTTTCTTGCTGTTTATCATTAGCTTTATCAGACATTTCAGATCCTTACTTATAGTTTTTATTACCACCAGCCTTTTTTAGCAATATCATTTTGTGCAATTACTGGTACGCTTGCGATTTTTTCTTTTGTATCGCCAACAGTTATTACTAAGTTACCTATAGCTTGTCCTTTTCTAATAGGTGCTTTAACTCCGCGGTTAAATTCAATCCCTTGTTTTAAGTGAGGAATATAAGTTTTTGGTACGGTTTTGTAAATATTCTGATTAGATACTACCGTAATCTTTTGACCTGGTTTAGCATTGGGAATATTATCTGCACTTAAGCTTACTGGTGAATTTGCTTTGTATAGCAACATGTTTTGATATTTAGTTAACGCATATCTTAACAATTTAGCTGATTCATTATCTCTTTTTGCAGAACTACTCGTACCAAGAACTACTGATATAAACCTTTCCCCATCTTGTTTTGCTGAAGAGACTAAGCAGTATCCTGCTTCATCTGTATGACCTGTTTTCATACCATCAGCACCATCAAATGTGAAAAGTAGTCTATTTCTGTTGTTTTGAAGTACAAAATTATCACGTTTAGGGAATAGCTTAGAACATTTATCTTTTGTAGCATCGTCTAAATCTTTTGCTGAATAGCTTTGTAATACGTCCCCTGTTGAACGATCAAATTTAGGTAAACACTGTTTACGATCTGCAATACTTACAGAATCTTGTTTTGTGGCATTCCAAACTAAACCTTTATTATCATATACTTTATATGCTTCAGGGAAGTTATATATATATGATCTTGCAAGTAGAGCCATATCATGTGCTGTAGTATATTGTGTACCACCTGGTAAACCGTCTGGATTAGCAAAGTGAGTATTGTTCATACCTATTGCTCTTGCGGTTTGGTTCATAAGGTCAGTAAATGCTTCTGTAGTGCCACCAATATACTCAGCAAGAGCAATAGTAGCATCATTTCCAGAAACCACATCCATACCTGTAACTAAATTTTTAACTGAAACTCTAGCCCCAGCTTTAACATACATTTTAGACCCACCTGTACTAGCAGCCTTTCCACTAATTGGAACCATTGTATCCCACTTAAGATTTCCTGCTTTTATTTCACTAGCAACAATATATGATGTCATCATTTTTGTTAAGCTTGCAGGAGCTCTTCTTACATCCATATTTTTCTGGCTAACTATATCGCCTGTGCGATAGTTCATTGCAACCCAAGCTGGAGCATCTAATTGTATATTTACAGGTTTTACAATTATATCTTTTTGTTTTACGCTATTACCACCATTGAAATATGGATCAGAACTTGCAGATATATTTGGAGCAGCAACAGCTATACCAGCTGTCAAACTAGCTGTTAATAAAGCTATTTTCTTAAGTTTCATACTTTTCCTCTTTTAATTTTATAAAAGTGCTAATTTTGAAGTCATACTTTGGGTATTTTAATATTTATGTATTATAAATACAAAGGTTTTTATGATAGACTCTGTGCTAGTGTATCAGGTGTTTATACTTTAGCAAAAATATAGGAGAAATTGTTATGCTAAAAAATATACCTTGTGGAAAAGATGTTCCAAATGATTTCAATGTAGTTATTGAAATACCTCAAGATAGTGATCCTATCAAATATGAATTTGATAAGGATAGTAATATGATAGTTGTAGATAGGTTTATGTCTTCTACTATGAGATATCCTGCTAACTATGGTTTTGTGCCAAACACTCTATATGATGATGGTGATCCAATAGATGTATTAGTATTATCTCCATATCCTTTAGCTGTAGGTTGTGTGATTAATTGTAGAGCAGTCGGTGTTTTCAAGATGGAAGATGACGGAGGCGTTGATGCTAAAATTATCGCTGTGCCTAGTTCAAAATTAACTAAAGAATATGATCATATCAATGATATTGAAGACTTGCCAAAGCATCTTACTCAAAAGATAGAACATTTCTTTACACATTATAAAGATTTAGATTCTGGCAAGTGGGTAAAAGTTGATGGCTGGGATAATGCCGCTTTTGCTCGTCAAGAAATTGAGAAATCTGTAAAAAACTATAAATAATTCTTTCTCTTTTATCTTTAATAATTTTAGTCTCTCTCTCTTTTGTGATAATATTTCTAGTTGAATTTAACAATTCTTTTTAAGTACTAGTAATGAAAACAAATAATTTAAAAGATATTAAACTTCTAATTTTTGATATTGATGGCGTTTTGACTGATAGTAAGATTATTATCTCTAATGATGGTAATGAATTTAAAAACTTCAATGTTAAAGATGGTCTAGGCTTAGTTCTTGTTCAAAAATTAGGAATTAAGATAGCAATTATAACTGGTAAAGAATCTAAAATAGTACAAGATCGACTTACAAAGCTTGGTGTAGATCCTGAAGATATATTCCAAGGGCAAAAAAATAAGCTTAAAGCTTATGAAAGCCTGAAAGTAAAGTATAGCTTACAAGATCAAAATATTGCTTATATGGGAGATGATTTACCAGATCTTATTTTGATGAATAAGGTTGGTTTATCAGCAACTCCTGTAGATTCTATAAGTATTGTAAAAAAATACTCTAACTATATATGTAAAAGTAGAGGTGGCGATGGGGCTGCTAGAGAATTCTGTGATTATATTATAGAGCAACTAGGCTTATATGATAAAGTTATTGATGATTTTGTTAATTATGGTGGAGTGAAATAAAATATAAGTATGAGGTTTTTCACAAAATATTCCTTATTCGCTAATATTTTTTCTATTGTGGTTATAGTAATCGCTATTTTGTATATAAGTTATAAAGCTCTTCAAGGAGGAGGAGATCCTGAAAAATTTTCTCCTAAAGATAAAGTGGAGCTGACAGCTTTTAATTTTCATTATAATAAGTATGACAAAGATGGTGATTTAACTCTTAATTTCGTTACTGATAAACTTGAAAGATTTGTTAACGAGGATGTCAGAATGACAGATCTTTTTGAAACAAGCTATGATAAAGAAACTGGTAAAAAAAGTTTAGAAGTAAAATCAAAGCATGGCTTTTCTAGTAAATCAAAAGGTGATGACTTAATACGTTTATACGATGGTGTTAATGCTATAATGTATTCAAAAGATAATAAATCAAAAGATGATAATAATAAGCCTGCAGATGGTAATTCTTCTAGTAAATATTCACCAAATAAGATTTATATAAAGACATCAGAGATGTATTATAACAATGATTCTAAAGACTTTTATAACGACAGATTTGTTAGAATGTATGATCCAAATACTGGCAATAATACTACAGCTATTGGGGTTAAGGGTAATTCTGAGTCAAAAGTTATTAATCTTAAAAAAAATGTGAGGAGTTACTATGCGTCAAGCTAAATACTTAATGCTAGCAGCTCTGTGCCTAAGTTTTTCATATGGAATATCACTAGATAAAGATGCAGAAAATATAAACTATAATTCTTCTAAATATAATACATCTATGAAAGAGGATAAGGTTGCTGATAGTGAGAAAGAAGATAATTCTGCTAATAATGTTTTAAAAGATTATGGGCCTATAACTATATGTGCAGATAGAGCGGTATATGATGATGATAAGAAAACATTGACATATTATGATAATGTTTTTGTTATCCAAATTCATAATATGCATATTTTATGTAAGAAGCCCAAAACTAGTATAAAAAAAGGAACTACTTATTTTGTAAGAGATAATAAAATACCTTTTAATGAGTTACAAAAGAAATGGTTTAAGCATGTAAAAAAATTATGCTCTAAAGAAAAAGAGTGTAATTTCATATCTGGACAGAAATTACTTATGCAATTAGGTAAAGATAAGGAAGTTAAAACTTTAGAGATGGAATCTAAAGGGGAAGAAAATTCTCAACTTTATAACTACCCAACAGATGCAAATCCAGACTTCTCAAAAAGTAAAGAAGTAACAAAAGGCCCTGTTGAAGGAGTTTCAAAGAAAATTATTTATAATGTTGCAAAAAAAGATTTAGAATTAAATAAAAAAGCAGTAGTTACACAGAATGGAAATAGATATAAAGGTGAAAAGGTTAACTATGATATGAATCATGACTTAATATCTATTCCTGGTAGTAGACATAAACGATCAACTATTGTTTTGGATGGAGTCGCTGAACAAACTAAGATAGATGTAGGCCTAACTCCAATTAGTGAATACCATAAAGATGCTAATAGTGGTAGTACAATGGCATTTGATAACAATTCAAATACGGATCCAACTCAGCCACAGAATGAAATAATGTAGGTTTAAATAAAAATGGAAAAATATACTTTAGAAGCAAAAAGATTAGGTAAGAAATACGGTTCTCGATGGGTTGTAAATAATGTTTCTATGAAGGTTACAACAGGAGAAATTGTTGGTTTACTTGGTCCTAATGGTGCTGGTAAGACAACTTCTTTCTATATGATTGTTGGACTTGTTGCAGCTACTCGCGGGAAAGTTCGTATGGGTAATGAGGATGTTACAAAAATGCCTATTCACTTGCGAGCTAGAAGAGGGTTAGGATATCTACCTCAGGAGGCATCTGTTTTTAGAAAGCTTAGTGTTGAAGATAATATTGTAGCAATTTTAGAGACTCGTAAAGATCTATCTAAGGCTGATATAGATCAGAAGTTAAATAATCTATTGGATGAGTTTAGTATTCAACATATTCGTAAAAGTTTGGGAATGAGTTTATCTGGTGGTGAGCGTAGAAGGGTTGAGATCGCTAGAGCACTTGCAATGGACCCTAAATTTATTCTTCTAGATGAGCCTTTTGCAGGGGTTGACCCAGTTTCTGTTATTGAGATTAAAGAAGTAGTTCGCCATCTTAAAGATAGAGGTATTGGAGTTCTTATTACCGACCATAATGTACGTGAGACTCTAGATATTTGTGAACGAGCATATATTGTAAATGCAGGTAATATGCTTGCTTCGGGCACTCCCGCAGAAGTCCTTGAAGATGAAACTGTGCGCAAAGTATATCTTGGTGAAGATTTTAAGCTGTAACCTCAATAATAATTAATTATATGAAGTACAACATTCATATTATGTTAATTTAACTGACAGATCGATGATCTGTCACTACATAAACTTATTCATTATCAACTATATTGTATAGTTTATTTAGGAAAAAAATGCAAATAGATACATCAAAATCAAAAGTAATATGTGTTGGTAGAAATTATATCGAGCATATCCAAGAGTTAAATAATGAAACTCCAGAAAGCCCAGTAATTTTCATTAAACCTAATTCTAGTATTTCTAAAACTTTAGAATTATCAGATAAAAGAGAAACTCACTATGAATGTGAAATAATATTTGCATTTGATAAAGACTCTAAAATCAAAGCAGTAGGGCTTGGTTTAGATCTGACTGATAGAGCTTTACAATCAAAACTTAAAGCAAAAGGTTTACCGTGGGAACTAGCAAAATCATTTGATAACAGTGCTGTGATAAGCGATTTTGTAGAGATTACTGAGAATGAAATCTCTTATTTAAATTTTAAAGCATATAAAAATAATGAACTAATTCAACATGCTGATTATAATTTAATGATGTATAAACCAAATGAGATCATAAATTTTTTGAACGAAAGTGAAATTTCTATATGTGAAAATGATTTATTAATGACAGGTACACCAAAAGGTGTTGGTATAGTTAATCGTGGCGATAAGTTTAGAATAGAGCTTTTCTTGCAAGATGATAAAATTTTAGAAGCAAACTTTTAAGGTTAAAATATGTGGGCAATAGTTGGTAGTAGTGGTTTTGAATCTTTTGATGATTTTGAGATTTTAGAGGAATTACCAAGAGAAACTCCATTTGGGTTATGTTCAAATGGATTGTTTAAAATCAAAGTTGATGGTCAAGAAGCATTATTTCTTAATCGTACTGGCTTAGGTCAATCAATATTGCCACATCAAATAAACTACAAAGCTAACATCTATGCTTTAAAAAAATATGGTGCTACATCAATTATCGCTTTATCTTCTGTTAGGAGTCTAAGAGATGAGCTAAAACCTGGAGATATGGTGATTCCATATCAATTTATTGATAGAACAAAGTCTTTGCGTGAGTTTACATATTGTGAGCAGGGGCTTTTGAATTATGTATCTTTATCAAAACCAATTACAGAAAGCATTGCCGAAGAAATCCGTCAGAAGAAGAGTGAATTTGATTTTGATATACATTTTAAACAAAGCTATGTATGTATCGAAGGCCCACAATTTCCAACAATAATGGATGCTAAATGTTTCCAAAGCATGGGTGGTGGCGTGATTGGTATGACGGCTTTTCCAGAGTTTGCGCTTGCTAGAGAGGCAGGGCTTAACTATATAAGCTGTAATTTCATAGTAGATTATGTACCTTGGTCATATGATGTGAAAAATCTTTACAATGTATTAGAAATTCGTGAAACTAATAATCATAAAGCTGAGAAAATAGTTAAATGGTTGGTTCATAATTTACCTTTCTATGCTGAAAATGATTGCCATGAACTAGGTATTGCAAGATATTTATCTACACCGATTGAATCACTAGCACCAAACAAAAAAGCTTGGTTAAAAGTTATAGGTAGTGATAACTCGAAGCATGAAAAAGCTCTTGAAGCGGAAGTACTTAAGAAAGTACCAGATCTATATGGAGGTATCAAAACCATACCAGCCAAACTGCAAGATCTACTTACATTTATTGGTAAGTTTGATCGTGAGGGTAGTAGAAGAGATTTAGAAGCTACAAGAAAAGCTGCAGCATCACTTAATCTATACAGCTATCCTAAAGTTGATCTGGAAAAGGTGCAAGAGCTACAAATTACTCATGATGATGGACATAATATACCTGTGAGAGTTTATAATCCAAACAGCCAAGAGAAACTAAAGGCTATAGTTTTTTCCCATGGGGGCGGTTTTGTTTCTGGTACGCTAGAGTCATTTGATGCTTTTTGCCGTAAGTTAGCACAGACTACAAACAGAGTAGTATTCTCTGTTGATTATAGACTAGCACCTGAACATAAATTCCCAGCAGGATTAAATGATGTTGAATTTGTTGCTGAGTATGTTTATAAAAATTCTAAAAAATTTGCTATATCTAAGAAAAAATTTACATTAATGGGTGATAGTGCTGGTGCTAATTTAACGGTACTTGCAACATATAATCTATTGCAAAAAGGTGAAGTTAAAGTTGCTAACAATATTATCTTGTATCCATCTGTTGATTTATCACATATGCCAACTAAATCTTTGAGTGATTTTGAGAGTGGTTATATCTTAACTAAAGCAAAAACTATGTGGTATTCAGAACTTTATGTTTCAGAAAGTGTGGATAAGAGTTCTCCTGAAATATCTCCTTTTTATATTAAGAATCTAGCAAATATGCCAAGAACTCTAGTTATGACAGCGGGTTATGATCCTCTAAAAGACGAAGGATTACTTTTTGCTGAGAGGCTTATAAGACATGAGGTTGAAGTTCAGCACTATCATTTTGATAGTTTGGTTCATGGTTTTATTAATTTCTCAAAATTGATTCCAAAAGAGATGGATGTTTTACACTCTAGAGTTATGAAATTTTTAGGCTAATATGAAAAACTATTTACTACAAATCGAATACTTTGGCAAAGATTATTGCGGTTGGCAAAGACAAACTCATTCTCCAAGTGTTCAAGAAGAGCTTGAACAAGCACTTTCAAAAATTGCAAATCAGCC
The DNA here is from genome assembly GCF_000764555.1 of Candidatus Francisella endociliophora. Lineage (NCBI taxonomy): Bacteria > Pseudomonadati > Pseudomonadota > Gammaproteobacteria > Thiotrichales > Francisellaceae > Francisella > Candidatus Francisella endociliophora. The sequence continues at coordinate 167,706 of NZ_CP009574.1, forward strand.
TGTAGAGGTTACTTGTGCAGGGCGTACTGATACTGGAGTTCATGCAACTTCCCAAGTCGTTAATTTTCATTCAAATGCTGACAGATCTCTTAGTTCTTGGATAAGAGGAGCAAATGCTCTATTACCCAAAGATATTAAGCTACTAGATATCAAAGAAGTTGATAATGATTTTAATTCTAGGTTTACAGCGATAAATAGAACCTACAATTATATCATCTACAATTCTGCGACTAGTTCTCCAATATTTTCAGAACATTGCTTATGGGAGAATCGTCTTCTTAATATTGATAAGATGAATCAAGCTTGTAAATATCTAATAGGGGAGCAAGATTTTACATCTTTTAGATCATCGCAATGTCAGTCAAATACACCATTTAGATATATTCAAAAGGCAGAGTTTGTTAGACAAGGTAACTTTATAATTTTTGAAGTTATTGGCAATGCTTTTTTACATCATATGATTAGAAACTTAGTAGGTTCATTACTAAAAGTTGGACTTGAGATTAAACAACCTACATGGATAGCAGAACTTTTACAAGCGAAAGACAGAACCCAAGCAGCTGAAACGGCAAAAGCACATGGTTTGTACTTTGTTGGTGTCAAGTATCCAGAGTTTAATTTTATAAGACCTGTAACAAGCTTGTTTTGTTAGTATATTTACTAATTTTATAGTAGTGATAGATCATTGATCTGTCAGTAATCAGATTAAGACAGCATACTATGCTGTCACTACAATAAATAATAAAACATGATCCTTGGATTCTACGATCAAGTTGTAGAATGACTTACTTTTTTGAATTTAATAAATGTATACTAGTAAATAGATACAAAAAACATAAACAAATTTATGAAAAAACTATCTACAATGGCTGTAATATTCATCTCAACTGGCGGGATGATTGGTAGTGGTTGGCTATTCTCTCCATATTATGGATTCCAGACAGCAGGGCAGGGGGTTATTATCTCCTGGTTTATAACTGCATTTTTAACTTTGCTTGTAGCATTATGTTTCGCAGAAGTTGCCTCAATGTTACCAATAGTTTCTGGAGCAATGAGGTTTCTAAGAATTACCCATTCTAGAACTTTGGGGTTTTTATTTGTAGCTCTGGGATGGATTAGCTATCTAGTTTATTTGCCATTAGAAGCTCAGTCAGTAGTGCAATATCTTGGATTTTGGTTTCCAAATTTAGTTGATTCTGGCTCAAAAGGAGTATTTTTATCATATTATGGAGTTATGATAGCATTTTTAATAATGTTAGGTTTAACTTACCTCAATACATATCAACTAAAAAATGTTGCTAAAATAAACTCAATAGTTAGTATTTGGAAGATATTTTTACCAATAGCTATTGCTGTTGGGATGTTAGCTGTTTATGGATCATTTAAGAATTATCATGCAAATACTGCTCATATAACTGTAAATTTTGAGCATATTTTATTGGCAATCACAGGATCTGGATTAGCCTTTGCTTTTTCAGGTTTCCAAAATGGTTTGATAGTTGCAAACTCAGCAGAGAACCCTAAATTAGCAATTCCTCTATCTTTAATAGCGCCAGTAGTTGTTGGTTTAACAATGTACATATCATTATCATTATTGTTTATGTTTTGTGTACCTGAATCAGTAGCTGGCTTTAATGCTGGAGTTGCTCCTCTTTTGGGACTGTTAAGTTTATTTAGTTTACATATTATTTATACAATTCTATTCATAGATGCAATGGTGGCTCCACTTGGTACAGGGAATGTATATACTGCTGTTACAGGTAGAGTTTTACAAGCTTTCGGCTTAGAATTTTTTAAAAAGTCAGTACTAACAAAACTTAATAAAAATCATGTGCCAATTTACTGCATTTGGATTAATTTTTTTGTAGGGTTAATATTTTTATTTCAATTTCCAACATGGACAGCTTTGGTTAATTTTTTATCTTCCTTAGTGTTATTTAGTTGTCTTTCAGGACCTGTAGTTTTGATAATTTTTAGAAATAAATTTCCAGAGTTAGAAAGAAGATTTAAATTACCATTTTATAAGTTTTTTGGTTATATAGGTTTTATATCTTGTTCATATTTTATCTATTGGTCAGGCACTTTTAACTTACTATGTTTGGTTGTATTAGTAGCTGTAGTTTGTGTTTTATATTGGTTTGTATTTATGCGATCAGAGTTTGGGCTAGTATTTAAGCAGACTTGGTTTGTTTGTGCTTATATTATATCTTTATGGGCAATATCTTATGCTCATGAGTTGCGATTAGTTGCTTTTCCTTATGATAATCTTATAGTTGCTGTGGCTAGTGCTATATTCTTAAAGATATTTGTAGTTACTCAAGCACCAACTACTGAGATCCAAGAAAATATCAAAGATGTTTTACTTGAGGTCAAAAATTTAAAAAGTAGTTAATACATATTTGCCAATAAACTCAATTATTGCTTATATATCAAAACTTAAATTAGATACAAACTGCTTTGTAATAAAAATACCAATTTATATTAGCGATTGGTATAAATAGTATTTTATTGCCAAAAGCTAATTACAATTAGGCTCTTTTAGGATAAAATATCGTATTAATCATTTCTTCAAATTTTTACAAGATGACAGATATACATAATCATAAAATTTTGATTTTAGATTTTGGTTCACAATATACGCAGCTTATAGCTCGTAGAGTTAGAGAAGTTGGTGTTTTTTGTGAAATCTTCCCTCATGATATAGATGCTGACTTTATCAAAAATTATCAAGCAAAAGGAATAATCCTTTCAGGTGGTCCCGAGTCTGTTTATGATTCTGATGCTAAAGCTCCTGAAATAGTCTTTGAATTAGGCGTACCTGTACTTGGTATTTGCTATGGTATGCAGACAATGGTTATGCAACATGGCGGAGAAGTCAAAGGTTCTGATCAGAGTGAGTTTGGTAAGGCTATTATAAATATTTCTCATTCTGCTAATAATATATTTGCTGATCTAGAGCATGAACAGCTAGTATGGATGAGTCATAGTGATAAAGTTACTAATACAGGTGAATATTTTGAAGTTATTGCAGCTTCTGTAAATGCTCCTGTTGCAGCAGTGCAACATAAGACTAAACCTTTCTTTGGAGTGCAGTTCCACCCAGAAACGACTCATACTGAAAATGGTAAACAGATTGTTGAGAACTTTGCATTAAAAATATGTAAATGTGATGCTCTTTGGAATATTGAAAATATTATTGAAAATGATATTAAAGAGATTAAAGAACAAGTTGGTTCTGATAAAGTTATTTTAGGGTTATCAGGAGGAGTTGATTCATCTGTGGTGGCAGCAATACTTCATGAAGCAATCGGAGATCAATTAACTTGTATATTTGTTGATACTGGATTACTTCGTTTAAATGAAGGCGATCAAGTGATGAAGGTTTTTGCAGAACATATGGACATTAATGTAATTCGTGTTAATGCAAAAAATAGATTTTTAGATGCTTTGAAAGGTGAAAATGATCCTGAAGTTAAGCGTAAGATTATTGGTAAACTTTTTGTTGAAATATTTGATGAAGAGGCTGCTAAAATTGAAAATGCTAAATGGCTAGCTCAAGGAACTATATATAGTGATGTAATTGAGTCTGCAGGCAATGATAAATCAAAAGCTCACGTTATTAAGTCTCACCATAATGTTGGTGGTCTACCAAAAGAAATGAAACTGAAACTTCTTGAACCTTTAAGAGAGCTTTTTAAAGATGAAGTGCGTAGGTTAGGTGTAGGATTAGGTTTGCCTGCTCATATGCTGTATAGACATCCGTTCCCAGGGCCTGGTTTAGGGGTACGTATATTAGGTGAAATCAAAAAAGAATATGTTGAGACTCTTCAAAAAGCAGACGCGATTTTTACAGAAGAGCTTTATAAACATAATTTATACCATGATATCTCACAAGCTTTTGGTGTTTTCTTGCCAGTTAAGTCTGTAGGTGTTGTTGGTGATCAGCGTAGATATGAGTATGTAATCGCTTTAAGGGCAGTTGTTAGTATTGATTTTATGACAGCTACTTGGGCTGATTTACCACATGACTTTTTATCATTAGTATCTAACAGAATTGTTAATGAAGTAAAACAAGTCTCTCGTGTAGTATATGATGTTACAGGCAAACCGCCAGGAACTATTGAGTGGGAATAAATAACCTAGTAAAATAAGTTATAGGTTTTAAATGTGATTTTGAGCATTTAGATAAAATGTAATAATTCAAAATTACTAGTTAGAGTTTTACTCTATAGATTAATAAGATTTTATGCTATGGCAAATTATAATATTTTAGATGAAATAAATAATCCAGATGATCTTAAATTACTTGATGAAGAGCAGCTTAAAGAACTATGCAATGAATTAAGAGGTTTTTTGGTAGATACTTTAGATGTAAGTGGCGGACACTTTGCAAGTAGTCTTGGAGCTACGGAGCTTACAGTTGCTTTACATTATATTTATAATGCACCACATGATAATATTGTTTGGGATGTTGGACACCAAACTTATATTCACAAAATTATCACTGGTAGAAAAGATAAACTTGTTACTATCAAAAAAGACGGTGGTATCTCTGGTTTTCCAAAGCGAGCAGAAAGTGAGTATGATACATTTGGGGTAGGTCATTCTAGTACTTCTATAAGTGCTGCTCTTGGTATGGCATCAGCTGATAGATTACAGAAAAAGTTTTCAAAAACAGTAGCTGTAATTGGTGATGGTGCTATTACAGGTGGTATGGCTTTTGAAGCACTAAATCATGCCGGAGGTATGAAAGAAGATATTCTTGTCGTATTGAATGATAATGAAATGTCTATTTCAGATAATGTAGGTGGACTTTCTGCACATTTTAGTAAAATTATTTCGGGTGGCTTTTATAATGCTTTACGTGAAAAAGGTAAGGAAGTTTTAAAAAATATCCCTCCGATGTTTGATTTAGTTAAGAAAGTAGAAACTCAAACAAAAGGAATGTTTGTTCCTGCTAATTTTTTTGAAGACTTAGGATTTTATTATGTTGGGCCTGTAGATGGTCATGATGTAAAAGAGTTAGTTAAGACTTTAAGAATTCTGAAAGATCATAAAGGGCCTAAGCTTCTACATATTATTACTAAAAAAGGCAAAGGATATACAAAGGCTGAATCTGATCCTATTAAATTTCATCATGTAGCACCTAGTTTTCATACAGGTGAAGAGGCAACAAAAGCATCTAAACCTACGTATTCAAATATATTTGGTGATTGGATTTGCCAAAAAGCTGGTAAAGATAAAAAACTTGTTGGAATTACGCCAGCTATGAAAGAAGGCTCCGATCTAATAAGATTTGCTGAAGAATATCCTGATAGGTACTTTGATGTGGCAATTGCAGAACAACATGCTGTGACATTTGCCGGAGGTTTGGCTTGTCAAGGACTTAAACCAGTAGTTGCGATATATTCAACATTTTTACAACGAGCTTATGATCAAGTCATACATGATGTGGCATTACAAAATTTAGATGTTCTGTATGCAATTGATAGAGCAGGGCTTGTTGGTGCAGATGGAGCTACTCATGATGGTAGTTTTGATTTATCATTTATGCGTTGTATTCCTAATCATGTGATTATGACTCCAAGTAATGAGAATGAAACTCATCACATGCTTGAGCTAGGATACGAATATAAAGGTCCTGCGATGGTTCGTTATCCTCGTGGAACTGGTACTGGTGTTAAGATTACCGATAGCTTAGATCTTGAATTAGGTAAAGCAAAAGCTATTAGAAAAGGATCTAAGATTGCAATTTTAAATTTTGGAACTTTACTTCCAATCGCAAAGCAAGTTGCTGATAAATATAATGCTACAGTTATTGATATGAGATTTGTAAAACCTCTTGATGAAAATATCATAAATGAGATTTGTAAGTCACATGATATTTTAGTAACTCTGGAGGAAAACTCTATAGCTGGTGGTGCTGGATCTGCCGTTAACGAATATCTAATAGCAAAAGATTTAACTAAAAAAATTACTGTTAAAAACTTTGGTCTTCAGGATGAATTTTTAAACCATGGTACAAAAGATTTATTATTAGATTATAGTAATATTTCTGTTGAAAAAATATCTAAAGAGATTGATAAACTAATATAGTAAAGATAAGTGATAATAAAAAAATCATTCAGTTCTTAAAGAGACTGGTAACACAAATGATAAAGTTTGTAACTATTTTGAAGAATAGATATATTTGCTTTAGTTTCTGGTAAAGTTCTTTTTTTATATAAAAAGTTAAAATAATAACCTATTTATTCTTTACAAGAATATTCTTACTAATATCTTTCTAAGTCTATGAAGATAAACTTAATATAATAATATCAAATATCATATGAATGCTTTGTTGCATATTTAACGATATTAATGGTAATCTTAAATTATTAATTTTTATCTTAACGGGTATAAAGAAGAATGAAAAAGATAATAGTGGTTTTTTTTACTGTATTAGTTTTATATTTTGGGTATAACACACTATTTGGATCAAACATAAACAATTGGAATATAGTCAATAGCAAACCACAAGGTCAGACTATTGTAGCTTTTGGGGATAGCCTAACAGCAGGGTATGGTGTTGACAAAGCAGAAAACTATCCAGCTCTGCTTTCTAAAATGATTAATCAACCTGTCATAAATATGGGAATTTCGGGAGAAACTACAGCTCAAGCACTACAGAGAGTGAATTCTGTAATAGCTCAGGATCCAAAAATAGTATTGATAACTCTTGGAGGAAATGATTTAAAGAAAAATACTCCTGCTAGTGAAGCTTTTTATAACTTAAAAGAAATTGTAGATAAACTACAAGATCATGGGGCGCTAGTTGTAATAGGCGGAATTGACTTTCCTTACTATAGTAAAGATTATGCTGATGATTATATTAAATTTGCAAAAGATAATGGTTGCTTACTTGTGCCAAATATTTTAGATGGTTTATTTGGACATAGTGATTTAATGGTTGATAGGGTACATCCAAATGCTAAGGGATATACAATTGTGGCAACTATGTTTAATAATGTCCTTAAAAATTATTTATAGATCTTTTTTTAAAGTGTTCATTCTATAATCAGAATGTGTTAAATCCAAACCTAATTTTTTTCTAATAAAAGGTAAAGAGAAGTAGCCTCTAATATATTTTTCACCATTTTCATCTTTATCATGAACAACAATATGATGATATTCAGAGTTAATTAGAGTATTTAAAATATGTCCAACTTTTGAACTTTCTATTATAGGATATGAAGCAACATTTACCATAGAAAGAGAAATTTTAGCATCATTAGCTGTTAAATCAGCAGGTTTTACATCTAAGCTTCTAGCTCTTTCTTGTAAAGCTTGTCCCTCTATATAATGAAGAGAAATAGTTCCTATGACTTTATCATCAGCATTTGTTACTAAAATAAAATCTTTATGATTATCTATTAGCTTAGTTTTAACATCTTTTATATTTGTGTCTCCTCTGACAACTAGGGCCTTATGCTTTTTGAAATCTCTGAATACACGTAATGCAGGACTATTTAAATATAGTAATTTATTTATTTCATCATTTAGATAGCCAATTTGTTTCATATCCGTAAAATGAGAAAGTTCTATTTTTTTAAAGTCTTTTAGATCCACTAGATTCTCCTATAAAATGTGGAATTGATATCTAAAGTTTAGACAAAATATTTGTCTTTTTCAAAGCTTATCAGCTATTATTTATATCATTATATAGATTGATTGATAAAGCATGAAAAACTATTTAGTTACAGGTGGATCAAAAGGTATAGGTCAAGCGGCTATTGACTTACTTTTACAGGATAAAAATAATAATGTTTTTAATATAGATATTACTGATAGTAATAACAAAAAAAATCTTACTTATATAAAAGCAGATTTAATTAATCAGTTAGAGATATCTGATGCTATATCTCAAATAAAAGATATTCAGTTTGATGGTATTTTCTTTAATGCTGGTATACTAGTTAAAGGATCTGTATTTGATATTAGCATAGAAGATATTAAAAAAGTTCTTGATATAAATGTTTGGTCCATTATTCATATTATTAAAGGACTAAAACATAGTATTAATAATGGTGCATCTATAGTTATTAATGGCTCTGATCAATGTTTTGTCGCTAAACCAGATAGTTTTGCTTATACAATGAGTAAAGGAGCTATTGCTCAAATGACTAAATCATTAGCTATAGATTTGGCTAAATATCAAATTAGAGTGAATGCAGTTTGTCCAGGTACTGTAGATACTGATCTTTATAGAGATTTAATCCAAAAATATGCTGATAATGTTGGTATCTCTTTTGAGCAAGCACATAAACAAGAATGTCAAGAGTTTCCACTAAACACTATTGCTCAACCACAAGATATAGCTGATTTAGTGATGTTTTTATTAAGTGAAAAAAGTAGATTCATGACTGGTAGTTTAGTTCCTATTGATGGAGGTTATACAGCTCGATAGTCAAGGCTAATGATGCTATAATCAAGCTAACTTATTTTATGAAATATAAATATGATTGAAACAGATAGAATAATATCCGCAAATACAATCAAAACTAATGATGAAAATGCTATAGATAGGGCAATAAGACCTAAAACTCTTGCTGAATACGAGGGGCAACCAGTAGTTCGTGAACAAATGGAGATATTTATTCAAGCAGCTAAATCTCGTGGCGATGCTCTTGATCATACTTTGATTTTTGGTCCTCCTGGTTTAGGTAAAACTACACTCTCAAATATTATAGCTAATGAAATGGGTGTTGAACTTAAACAAACTAGTGGTCCAGTTTTAGAAAAAGCAGGGGACTTAGCAGCACTTCTTACAAACCTTGAAGAAAATGATGTTCTATTTATAGATGAGATTCACCGCTTAAGTCCTGTTATTGAAGAGATTCTATATCCTGCTATGGAAGATTATCAACTTGATATTATGATAGGTGAGGGTCCAGCCGCTAGATCTATCAAAATAGATTTACCTCCATTTACATTAGTAGGAGCAACTACTCGAGCAGGACTTCTAACATCTCCATTACGTGATAGGTTTGGTATTATCCAGCGATTAGAATTTTATTCGATAGAAGATCTTTCTAAAATTGTATATCGTTCAGCTCAACTTCTTGATTTAGATATTACTGATGATGGTGCTACTGAGATTGCAAAACGCTCTCGTGGTACACCAAGGATAGCAAATAGACTTCTTCGTCGAGTTAGAGATTATGCTCAAGTAAAAGGTACTGGTGAGATTAACTATGAAATAGCAGATAAAGCTCTTACAATGTTAAAAGTTGATCCAGTAGGGTTTGATCATATGGATCATAAATATCTACTCACATTGATAGAAAAATTTGCTGGTGGCCCTGTCGGTCTTGATACGATAGCAGCAGCCTTAAGTGAAGAAAAAGGAACAATAGAAGACGTAATTGAGCCTTATCTAATCCAGCAAGGCTATATAATGCGTACAGCAAGAGGGCGAATAGCTACTTTATTAGCGTATAATCACTTTAAGTTAAAAATTCCTGATAATCTTAGTCAACAACAAAATGCACTTGTATAAATTGCCAAATAAATTATATTTCAACACCTTATGTTATACTTATTTAAAGTATCTGTAGATGAAAAGACAGTAATTAATATCGTAGACTTTTGATAAGTTGGACCTTAGGGAGCGAATGAACAGAAAGTTACGGTTTGGAATTATTGTCGTAAATACTGGTACAAAGTTTCCCTACTTATACCAAACTCTTTAGCTAAATGCGTCTTTTTCTCTCCATTGCTCACACGCTCTTTCAATTCTAATATTTTATTTTTGTCTAAGGTAGGTTTTCTTCCTTTATAAATACCTTTATTTTTAGCAAGGGCTATACCCTCAAGTTGTCGTTCCTTAATCAAAGAGCGTTCAAACTCAGCAAAAGCTCCCATAACAGACAGTAATAAAATAGACATAGGATTATCTTCACTTGAAAATGTTAAACCCTCTTTAACAAATTTAACTACGACATTATTTGATGTTAATTGAGTCACAATTTTACGTAAGTCTTCTAGATTTCTTGCTAGTCTATCCATACTATGGATATAAACAATATCATCATCTCTCGCATACTCTAAAAGATTCATTAGCTCAGGTCTATTGATATTTTTACCAGATACTTTATCTATAAATATCTTATTCAATTTTAAGCCATGTAATTGTCTCTCATGATTTTGAGCTAAAGTACTTACTCGGATATAACCAATTTTTTTACCAGTCATTTTAGATTCGCATAAAATAGTGTCAGATTAGATTCTATAAGTTTGAATGGTTTTTGTCAATAAAGTAAAATACATACCTATAACTGACACATATTATATACTGACCTGACAGTCAGATTAGACTATACTCTAAATGGACAAAATTATGGAAAAGAAATTATCTCAAGAACTTATTATTAAAAATTGGACATTATCAGAAGATGATAAAAACGAAGTTAAAAGCGTAAAAGCTGAATTCAGATTATATTTATCCATACAACTATGCTCTTTACGAAACAATGGTAAATTTATTCAATATTGTAATGATATTCCTGCTGATATCATTAACTACTTAAGTAAGCAGTTAAAATTGCCACCTACTTTGATAGTTAATGAGCCATCTCGTAAAGCAACTATTACAGAACATCGCCAAAAATTATTATCATATTTAGAATTTGAAAAATATGAAGGCTTAATTATTTTAGGCTTTGAAGCATGGATAGAGTCAGAGGCTAGACAAGGTATGTTGCCAAATGAGTTAAATAATGAAGCTCAAGCATTTCTACTTAAAAATAAAATAGTCATTCCAGGTAAATCAGTATTAGACAGAACTATAACAAGTATTTGTAATAAAGTTCATAGTGAAATATTTGAAAAGATTTATAATAGCTTGCCTATTGATCTTAAAGAACAGATAGATGAAGCATTAGATTCATCCAATGACTCTAAATCATATTTTAGTCAGCTAAAACAATATCCCCCATATTCAACTGCTTCTTCTATAAACACATATTTGCAATTATATGAAAAGCTAAGTTCTTTTAATCTTGAAAGAATTAATAGCAATTTTATAAATTCAAAATTCTTAGCCTATATTTTTAAGCTAACTAAAAACTATAATTCTAGAGATATCAAAAGGTTTAATGGACATAAACGATATGCATTAATGATTTGTTTTCTTATTGAAAGTAAAAAGTATTTGCTAGATAACTTAATCAAAATGCATGATCAATTTATACAGGAAATGTTACGCAGCTGTAAAAATGCTTATGAAAAAAAGTTCAAACAGAATCGTAGATCTCATGGAAAAGATGTAGATTATATGATTGAATTTAGTGAACTTATTTTAAATGCTAAAAAGGATGACAATATTAGTATTGAGTCATTATTTGATCAAATACAAGACTCAAAATTACTTGAACATAAAAATAATCTAAAAGCTTACAAACTATTAGATGAGAAAGGGTTAAGTGACACAATTTTACGTAGATATCCAAATTTCAGAAAATACTTTGCCAATTTTATTAATTTACCTTTTAAAGTTGAGAGTGGCAGTGAGTACTTACTCGAATGCATAAATATAATAAGAGATTTAGATGCTAGTAAAATAAAAACACTTCCTTCAAATGCACCACATGATTTTGCTACTAAAGATTTATCCTCTAGGTTAAAAGATAATAATAAGGTTAATAGAAATGCTTGGGAACTTAGTGTAGCTATAGAAATGCGTGAAAAATTACGATCTGGAGATCTCTATCTTGCTGAAAGTAGACAGCATATACCATTTTGGAATATGATGATTGATGATCTAACATGGGAGAATGTAAGACAGCAAGCGCCTAATGAGCTAGGCTTATCATCACAATATATTATAAAATCTGAGTTAGTAAATGGTTTTAACAATGAACTTGCAGAGTATGTGAAAGCCTGGAATAAAGATGATTTTGCAACTATTATTAATGGCCAGCTAAAGCTTAAAAGAAAAGATAAACTAATCGTCTCTGACGAGGTTGAAAAAATACAAAAGTTAATAGAGTCAGGACTATCTCCAATACGTATAGAGCAATTACTTATAGATATAGATAAAGTCACAGGTTTTAGTAAGTACTTTACACCTATTCAAGGACACAAATCTAGACCAAATAATTTTTATAAAACTTTAATAGCAGCCATTATATCTCAAGCTACAAATTTAGGTATCCAAGCAACTAGTGCAAGTGTTCCTGGAATAACTGTTGATATGCTTAGACATGTTATTGGAACTTATATAAATGAGGAAAATATTAATCAAGCAAGTGCTGAAATAGTAAAGCATCATCATAATCATCCTTTAAGCTCTATACAAGGTGATGGAAAAATCTCATCTTCAGATTTACAGAGGTTTAAAATAAGAGCAAGCTCTTTAATGGCTTCTCACTATCCAAGATACTATGGCTATTATGAGAAAGCTATAGGAATATATACACATGTCTCTGATCAACTTTCTGTTTATCATACTAAAGCTATATCTTGTGGACCTCGTGAAGCACTATATGTTTTAGATGGATTATTAGAAAATAATACTGTCCTAGGTATTAAAGCTCACACTACTGATACTCATGGATATACAGAAATAGTCTTTGCGATGTTTTATATATTAGATTTTTTCTTTATGCCTAGAATTAAGGATTTAAAAGATCAGCAGTTGTATAAAGTTGATAGAAATTATTCATATGGGGCTTTTGAGTCATTACTTACAAAGATAGTTGACTTAGATATAATCCAAGAACAATGGGATAATATATTAAGAATAGCGATATCGCTGAAAAGAAAAACTGTTCAAGCAAACATTGTTGTTCAACGTTTAACCAGTAGTGGCCCAGCTGATAGATTAACACGAGCTTTTATAAATCTTGGTAGGATTGTAAAAACCAAATATATACTTCAATATCTAACCGATAAAGATCTAAGACAAACGGTTCAAACTCAGCTTAATAAAGGAGAATATAGACATAAGCTCCCTCGCTGGATATTCTTTGCTAATCAAGGAGAATTTACTACTGGTGATTATGAAGAGATAATGAATAAAGCTAGTAGTCTAAGCTTGGTTTCAAATGCCATATTGATGTGGAACACTATAAAAATAGACGAAATAATAAAATCATTAGAAAAACAGAATATAAAGGTTAGTAAAGAAACTCTATCTCATATATCACTGCTACCATTCAAGCATGTATTGCCAAATGGTACATATTTCATTGAAACAGAGTAGCATATCCTGTGTTTGTGGAATTTCTTACAGAAAGTTACGGTTTGAATAGTAGAAATATCTAAAAATTCGTTTGAAACCGTAATTTTCTGTTAATTCGCTCCTAAAAGTACTAAACAAGATAAAATTATTTACAATATACCGCCATAGGGTATATAATAAAATTAGTGTTTATTAAATAAATTTACAAATATGCATCCTTGTCATTCGAAACATTTAAGCAAGTTAAACAGAGTAGCTGGTCAAGTTGAGGCTATAAAAAAGATGATCAATGAGAATAGATACTGTGTAGATATCATGACTCAAATAAAGGCAGCAAGAAGTGCTTTAAAAGCTGTAGAACTAGCAGTTTTAGAAACACATATGAAGTCTTGTTTGGAGGAGTGTCATAATGATCAAGATGCTCGAGAGGAAAAAATCTCAGAGATTATGGCTCTACTAAAAAAGTACGAGTAAATTGAAGGAGTCATTATGAGTGATAATCAGCAAAACATAGTAAAAAAAGCTGTTCTTTATCGAATGGTTACAGATAAGCATATTTGTCCATATGGTATAAAAGCTAAAGATCTTTTGAAAAAAAAAGGTTATGAAGTTGAAGATAATCATCTAAAAACTAGAGAAGAGACTGATAAATTTAAAGAAGAGCATAGTGTAAAGACTACTCCACAAACTTTTATAGATGGTAAGCGAATCGGTGGTTACGATGATCTTCTAGTATTTTTTGGAGAGGATAAACCTAAAAAAGAAAAATCATATACTCCTGTTATAGCTGTTTTTGCTATAGCCTTTTTATTAGCTAGTGCAACTAGTTATACATATGGCTTAGGTTTTTTATCTATCATTAAATTATTTATGGGCTTTAGCATATCTATATTAGCTATGTTAAAACTCCAGGATATCGAGAAATTTTTAAATCAATTTATCACATATGATTTATTAGCTATGAGATGGCTACATTATGCATATATTTATCCATTTGCAGAAGCAGTTGTTGGTATAGGGATCGTGGCAAGTATATTTACTTCAATAATAGCTGTGATCGCGATAATTATCGGTTCTATAGGAGCTGTCTCAGTATATTATGCTGTATATATCCAAAAGCGTGAACTTAAGTGTGCTTGTGTTGGTGGCAATAGTAAAGTGCCTCTTGGTTTTTTATCATTAACTGAAAATATAATGATGATAATTATGGGTGTATGGGTGCTATGTATATAGTAAATGGTTAAGGTCTAAAATGAAAAAATTAAAGAAACTTTTGTTTGTTTTATTATTAGTAGTAGTAATAATTTTATTAGCTGTATTTTTTTATCCTAAAAATAAGGATGGTGTAGAACTATTAGTAACTAATAAAACTATACAAGTTGATGGTAAAAATGTTGTTGTAAATACAGTAGTTCAACCAGATGGGACCTGGGGTTACTATGGAACCGAAGGTGATAACTTTAATGTTACAGTTAAAAATGGTTTAAAAGAGCCGACCGTACTACACTGGCATGGATTATTATTACCAAATAAAGCTGATGGTACTGAACTTACACAACCATATATAAAGCCTGGAGAGTCTTATAATTATAATTTTAAACTAAAGCAGAGTGGTACATTCTGGATGCACTCACATTATGGTTTTCAGGAGCAAACATATGTAGAGGCACCTCTTATAATTTATCCAAAGGGATATAATCCTAAAAATGATATAGTAATTATGTTTCAAGACTTTAGTTTTAAAAAACCAGAAAAGATCATAAAAGATCTTAAACATAGTGATAACACTAATCATCATATGCATGCTATGCACAACATGGGTATGGCAATGGATAATGATATGAAGCCAGATTTAAATGATGTTTCATATGATGCATTTTTGACAAATTATAAAAGTGTTGATAATCCTGAAATAAAACAAGTAATACCAGGAGAAAAATATCGTTTAAGATTTATCAATGGTTCGTCATCAACAAATTTTTGGATAAATCTAGGTAAATTAAAAGGTAAGGTTATCGCTGTCGATGGAGTTAATGTTAAATCTTATAAAGATAGTACTTTCCAATTAGCTATAGCTCAAAGGATGGATGTAGAAATTACAATTCCAGCCTCAGGTGTTTTTCCTATATTAGGTCAAGTTGAGGGAGAGAAAGATCAAACTGGTATTATCTTAACTACTGAGACTAAAAAAAGTGTTAAAAAACTAACTATAGAGAAACTGTCTAAAACTGATTCTAAAGCATTTAGCTATGATCAATTAAGAAGGCTTCATGCTAAAAATGATGATATAGATACCTCTGATATTGAAAAAACTATAGATTTGAAATTAAGTGGTGATATGCAAAGTTATGTTTGGCAGATTAATGGGCAAACCTGGCCAAATATATCTCCAATAGAGTTAAACTATGGAAAAACTTATCTATTTAAGATTGAAAATAATACTGGTATGTCTCACCCAATACATATACATGGACATGTTTTTAAAGTAGTTGATATAAATGGAAAACCACTCAAAGATGGTGTTATACGTGACACTATATATGTTGAGCCTAAATCAAGTGTGACAATTGCTTTAAAAGCAGACGCTAAAGGTAAATGGTTTATACATTGTCATATGCTATATCACATGCATTCTGGAATGATGACATTTATAGAAACAAAAAAATAAACTCTGTTAAAAATAGGAATTCTTATGATAAAAAAAATTCATAAAGTTTTTAAAATCATACTCTTATTACTCACCGGAGTAATAATGGGATTGAGTTTATATCATTTTGTTTATATAGAGAAAACTAATAAATTAGAGAACGAACTATCTGATAATCCTTTATATTGGGTAGCTCCTATGGATCCTAACTATAAAAGTGACAAACCAGGCAAGTCTCCAATGGGTATGGAGCTAATACCTGTTTATGCAGAAAAGTCTGATTCTCTTGGAGTTACTATCTCTCCCAAAGTAATTAATAATATTGGTATTGAAATTGCTAAAGCTAAAAGTAGAAGTCTTACAGAAAGCATAAATACTCTTGGGATAATAAAAGAAAATAAGAATAATATAGAACATATTCATCTATATAGAAAAGCTTGGATTAAAGAGCTATATGTAAGTGAGGTTGGTGATAGAGTTGAAAAAGGTCAGGTAATAGCAAAAGTATATTCACCTGAATTATATGTAGATGAGCAAGATTATTTAAATGGAATATTTAGGGGTAAAGATTATGCTTTAAATTCAAAGAGTAGGCTTCTATCTCTTGGAGTTTCTGAGGAACAAATTAAACGTATAGAGAAAAATAGAAAACCTGATTTATTAATAGATATAGTAGCACCAATTTCTGGCTTTGTTTCAAATATTGAAACCCGGGAAGGCATGTATGTTGAAAATAATACAAATATTTTAACAATTGCTAATCTTGATAACGTATGGATAAGTGCTGAATTATTTCCTGGTCAAGCTAAAGATATTAAAGTTGGTGATAAGCTAATAATCAAAAATGATAAAATTAATGCAAATATAACTGGGAAAATAGACTTTATTTCTCCTAAAATCAGTCCCACTACAAGAACTATTTCAGTTAGAGCTACACTTAATAATGAAAAATATTTGTTAAGGCCTAACTTATATACGGATATATCTATAGAACACAATTTAACTAGACAGTTAACTATACCCACTTCTGCTATAATAAGACGTAAAGATCTTGATTATGTGATTGTAAAAAATGGTAATGATTTTTTTGCTAAAAAAGTAAAAATAGGTCAAACAGCTCAAGGATATACTCAGATCTTACAAGGATTACAAGCAAATGATGAAGTTGTTATTTCTTCGCATTTTCTAATTGATTCAGAGTCTAATATTCAAGAAAGTTTAAAAAGATTAACTCTTTCAGATTCTACTAATAATAGTAAACAAAATAATGTTTTTTCAGCTCAAGGAATTATTAAAAGGATTAATAAGGTCAGTAGTGAAATAACTGTATTCCATCAAAAAATGAATATGGATATGAGCTTCAAACTCGAGAAAAATATAGATATTAATGACCTTAAATTAGGTGAATCTATTAAGTTTGAATATATAAAAAATGCTCCAAATAATATTATTATTTCTATTAGCTTAAAAGAATCAAAAGGATCATAAAAATGATTACCAAAGTAGTTAACTGGTCGATTAAAAATAGATTCTTAGTATTGGTTGCTATGTTTTTTCTCTTAGGTGTGGGTATTTATTCAGTTAAAAATACTCCTGTTGATGCTATACCTGACCTATCAGATGTACAGGTTATAGTAAAAACAAGTTATCCAGGTCAAGCACCACAAGTAGTAGAGGATCAGATTACTTATCCGTTATCTTCTGCATTATTAACAGTTCCAGGAGCACAAACAGTAAGAGGATATTCTTTCTTTGGTGACTCCTATGTATATATTATTTTTAATGAAAATACAGATATGTATTGGGCTAGATCTCGAGTTTTAGAGGTTTTAAATCAAATATCATCTGAATTGCCTAAATCAGCTAAAATGTCTTTAGGACCAGATGCAACTGGAGTCGGGTGGATTTACGAGTATGCGTTAATTGATACATCACACACCTTAGATATTTCAAAATTAACTAGTCTACAGAATTGGTTCTTAAAATATGAATTACAAACTATTTCAGGGGTTTCTGAAGTAGCAACTGTAGGAGGAATGGTAAAACAGTATCAAATAGAACTTAATCTCAATGCAATGAGAGCTTATAAGTTGAGTATTAAACAAATTAAAACAGCAATAACTAATTCAAATCAGGAGGTCGGAGGGTCTGTTATAGAGTTAGCTGAAGCTGAGTATATGGTTAGAACAAATGGTTATTTAAAAGATATTAAATCTATAGAAAATATACCTGTTGGAATAGAAAATAACGGAACCCCTGTATTACTTAAAAATGTGGCAACTATTAAAGTTGGACCTGAAATGAGGCGCGGAGTTGTTGACTTAAATGGTCAAGGTGATACTGTAGGCGGGATTATAGTAATGAGAACAGGAGAGAACGCTCTCAAAACGATTAATGCAGTGAAAGATAAATTAAAATCTTTAAAATCAAGTCTTCCTGATGGCGTTAAAATCATCGAAACATATGATCGTTCTAGCCTTATAAATAATGCTATTGATAATTTGAGTTCTAAACTCGTCGAAGAGTTTTTGATTGTACTTTTAGTTTGTTTAGTATTTTTATTTCATATTCGTTCATCTTTAGTAATATTAATAAGTTTACCTATAGGTATATTGTGTGCATTTATAATCATGAGGCTTCAAGGTATTAATGCAAATATAATGTCATTAGGAGGAATTGCAATAGCTATTGGAGCTATGGTAGATGCGGCTATCGTAATGATAGAAAATCTTCATAAGCACTTTGAAAAAAATGAAGTAACTAAAGAAAACCGGTGGAATATTATTGCATCTGCTACATCTGAAGTAGGGCCACCTATTTTCTTTTCTTTATTAATAATTACTTTAAGTTTCATGCCTGTTTTTGCTTTACAAGCCCAAGAAGGTAAACTTTTCTCTCCTTTAGTTTATACTAAAACATATGCTATGGCAGTATCTGCAGGATTATCTATAACTTTAGTACCAGTATTAATGGGGTATTTAGTTAGAGGTAGGATCGTGCCGGAGCATAAAAATCCTATAAATAAGTTACTTATAGTCATTTACAAACCTATATTAGCCAAAATTTTAAAATATTCAAAAACTACTATTCTGATATCAATAATTATTGTTTTTATAACTATATACCCTATAAAAAAGATTGGTAATGAATTTATGCCCGAAATGAATGAAGGTGATCTTATGTATATGCCAACATTAATGCCAGGAGTTTCTATAGGGAAAGCTAGACAAATTCTTCAACAAACTGATAGATTAATAAAATCTGTGCCTGAAGTAAAAACAGTTTTTGGAAAAATTGGTAGGGCTCAGACAGCAACAGATCCTGCTCCGCTAACAATGATTGAAACTATTATACAATTTAAGCCTAAATCAGAATGGCGCAAGGGTATGACATTTAATAAAGTAAAAGAAATACTCAATTCAACTGTTAAGCTACCTGGAGTAACTAACGCGTGGGTTATGCCTATTCGAACACGAATTGATATGCTTGCTACAGGAATTAAAACACCAATTGGTATAAAAATATCTGGGTCTAATTTAACTAAACTTCAGGATATTGGTACAAATATAGAGAATTTGCTAAAAAAAATTCCTAGCACATCGTCAGTATATGCAGATAAAGCTGAAGGGGGAAGGTATATCAATGTAGATATTGACCGTGTAAAAGCAGCAAACTACGGATTATCAATAGCTGATATTCAATCTTTAGTTTCAATTGCAATAGGAGGAATTAATATTTCTGAATCTATAGAAGGTTTAGAACGCTATCCTATTAATCTCAGATTTCCTCAGTATGAAAGAGATTCTATTGAAAAATTAAAACTTCTTCCTATTATTACACCAACAGGTGCCGAAATTCCCCTTGATGATGTTGCAAAAGTATACATTGACAATGGACCCCCTATTATAAAAAGTGAGAATGGTCGCTTGACTAGTTTAGTTCTTGTAGATGTTGATTCTAATGTAGATATTGGTAATTATATTTCTCAAGTGAAATCGGAGTTTAAAAAAAACCTGAAACTTCCAACTGGATACTCAATTACATTTTCAGGACAATATGAATATATGCAACGTGCTAACCAACAACTACTCAAAGTTATACCTTTTACTATAATAATTATAGTTTTACTTTTATATATGAGTTTAAATAATATTTTTGATGTCATCATCATAGTATTAACCTTACCATTAGCTATAGTTGGTGGAATTTGGCTTACATATTTGCTTGGATATAGTTTTTCGGTTGCAATAGGAGTAGGCTTTATAGCTTTAGCTGGCGTAGCTATTGAGATTAATGTTTTAATGTTAGTTTACATAAAACAATCTCTTAAAAATAATCAATTAACGAAACTACATTATATAAATAATGCCATAATAGATGGTGCAACTTTAAGAGTGAGAGCCATAACTATGACTGTTGTAGCTGTTATATCAGGGTTAATACCAATAGTTTTAAGTTCAGGTGCAGGATCTGAGGTAATGAAAAGAATAGCTACCCCTATGGTAGGCGGTATGCTTAGTACTTTAATACTTTCTCTAATATTATTGCCTGCTTTATATTATCAGTATCTGTTAATTAAATGGGAATTAAAAGGAGATAAAAAATGATAGAGATTATACCTAATATACATCCCTTTTTAGTGCATTTTTCAATTGCTCTCACTATAGTATGTTTTATTCTTTTAAATTTAGGTTATGGTTTTAGTTTTTTAAAGTTAGATAGAATATCAAAAAAATGTTTTGATTCTGCTGAAATGATTTTATATATGTTAGGAATATTTATAATATTAACTATCTTCGCAGGATTCTATGCTTTTTATACTGTGAATTTTCATAATATGATAGCACATAAAGCTATGGTATTGCATAGAAATATAGCGTTAATATTTACCTTCTCAATATTTATATTTATTATTTGGGCTGTGATTCTTTCAAGGAAAAAGAAATTTCCATCAGCTTTCTTCATGATGGGTTTTATAATACCTGTATGTTTAGCACTATTTACAGGTTATTTAGGAGCTGAGTTAGTATATCGTCACTCAATTGGGGTTATAAAAAATGTAGAGGTTTTACAAAATCATTCAAACAACCATCAACATTAAAAATGAATCCAAACCGTAACTTTCTGTTCATTCGCTCCCTATGGTCCAAGTTCTTATAATGTAGCTATGAAAATATTTTCATAAGACTTATAGAGTTAAACTCTGTTTAGGAAAATAATAAAAAAATACTTTAAAGATTTTTATAAGCTGAGATTAAAAATCTTAATAGACCGAGTATATGTAATATCATAAGCAATACTTAAAGCATCTTCTTTTGATATTCTTCCCTGAAGAACCATCTCTGCTAAATAAATAGCATCAACTCTACGTGCTATATCATGTCTAACCGGTATAGAGAGTAGGGCACGAGTATCGTCTATAAACCCAGAACAGTTATAGAATCCAGCTGTCTCAGTTACTGCATGACGAAATCTTTTCATACCTTCAGCAGAATCATTGAACCACCATGGGGGTCCTAAAAAAACACTTGGATAGTGTCCAGCAAGGGGCGCTAGTTCGCGAGAGTATGTAGACTCGTCCATTGTAAATAGCACAGTTTTAAAATTGCGACTATTACCAACTTTATTTAGAAGTGGATATAAACCATTTACATAATCACATTTTAATGGAATATCACAGCCTCTATCATTACCAAATTTTCTTTGGATACGAGAGTTATGATTTCTAAATACTCCAGCATGAATTTGCATAACAAGACCATCATCAGTAGCCATTTTTGCCATTTCAGTAAGCATTTGACCACTAAATATACTTTTTTCTTGGTTTGATGCGGTATTTGATACGATTTTTTTAAATAACTCTCTACGCTCTGACTTGCTTAGATCATAAGTATTTGGAACAGTTACACCATGATCTGTAGCAGTTGCTCCATTTTTCTTAAAATATTCTCTACGCTCAGCAAGTACTTTTATAAAATCCTCATAAGAGTCTATTTTAGTATTTAATTTTTTAGCAAGCTTTTTGATATTTTTATGAACAGGGTGAAGCTCAGGATTTGTAACACTATCTGGTCTAAATGTAGGCAGGACTTTACAGTCAAAACTAGAGTTAGCAATATTTTTATGATGCTGTAGATTATCGGCTACGTCATCTGTTGTTGCTATTGCTTTGATATTAAATCTTTCACAAATTTCTCTAGGTAGAAACTCTTTTTGCTTCAAGCAGTTATCTATATGTTCATATAGTTCATCAGCTGTTTCAGGAGTAAATGATTTATTATAACCAAAAACATCTTTTAGTTGAGCATCAAACCAAAGTCCAACTTGAGTTCCTCGAAATAAGTACCAGTTTTCAGCTACTTTTTTCCAAATTTTTCTTGGATCTGTTTCTACTTGCTTGCCATCTTTTCTACTAATACCAAAGTCTTCTAACCTTAGACCTTGAGAATAGAACATTCTAAAAATATAGTGATCAGGTTTTATAAGTAACTCTACAGGATTTTCAAAAGGCTTATTTTCATCAAACCATGCTGGATCAGTATGCCCATGAGGACTTATAATGGATAGATCTTTTATATGATGATAAATCTCTAGAGCTAGATCTCTAGTTTGTTTATCTACAGGCATTAAAACATTATCGTTTAACATATTCTCTATCTCCTTCTATATTAACGATGAGCTTCCTATAGCAATAATATTTTCTTGATCTAAATATTCTTGTTGGTTTTGAGAGTTTATTCCTCCTGTAACACAAAATTTAACTTGAGGAAAAACAGCTTTATAGTTTTTTAACAACTTAATTCCACCAGATGCTTCAGCAGGAAAAAATTTAATTAAATGAAATCTATAGCTTAAAATAGTCATAATTTCAAAAGGTGTCACAGCACCTGGTAAATATGGTAAGTTATGATCTTGAGCAAATCTTAACATCTCTTCAGTGCTTCCTGGAGAAACTAAAAAATCAGCTCCAAGTCGCATGACTTTTCTTAATAACTCAAGACTTGTAATAGTACCAATACCTATTACGAAATCATCATTAGTTTTGATAACTTCCTTTATAACTTCTAAGGCATTTGGAGTTCTTAATGTAAATTCAACTATATTTATATTTTTATTTCTAAGTTTAAATAATATATTATTCGCCTCATGAATATCATCAGCTGCAACAACTGGAATAAGAGGGTGTTTTGCTAAAATATTCTCTAAATTCACTTTTTATAACTCCTTTAAAATATTTATATACTGATCTGTATATTTTTTATCTATTATAGCACCTTGATGTTGTATAATTTCAGCAGCAAAGTTTTGTGCAAACTCGATACTTTTTTGTAAACCTACATTATTATTTGTAAACGCTGCTAAAAATGCAGCATTAAAACTATCTCCAGCAGCTGTCGTATCTATGGGAGAGACTATTTTTGTTGGACTTATATGTTCAAGCTTATCTTTAGTTTGTAATACAGTAGGATTTTTTCCATGTTTTATAATAACTAAAGGAATATCATACTTATTATATCTATCAAGAGTTTGCTGATAGTTAACATCATCAAATAAAAGTTCTTCATCATCAAAAGTTGTTATGACTATAGTTACATATTTTAGAATCTTTTCTAAATAGGATTTAGTCTGCTCTTTAGATTGCCAACATTTAGGGCGATAATTTAGATCAAAAATTATTTCTTTATCTTCGCCAGAATTCTTAAAATCTTTTAACCAATTTGCAAAAATATTTAACTGCTTCTCATCCCATCTAGATAAAGATATACCTGAAAAATAAATGTATTTGTATTCTTGGGTATATTTATCTAGCTGCTCTGTGGAAACACTATTAAATAACTCCTTAACTGGAGCATCATTACGCCAATAATAAAAGCTTCTTTCGCCTAAACTATCTGTTTGAATAGCATATAAACCAGGAACTTTATCTTTGATTTTTATGACAGTAGATGTATCTATATTTTCATCATTCCAATGATTTATCATTTGAGTAGAAAAATTATCATCACCTAAAGCTGTCAAAAATGAAACATTTTCATTTAGTCTTGCATAATATAGAGCTGTATTTAAAACATCTCCACCAAAGCTTAGTTTAGCTTTTGAACCTAGTTCAATTTGACCACTAAGCTCAAGCATACATTCTCCAATTGCTAGTAGTTTATTTTGACTCATTTTCTAGTTCTCTTTTGACAGCATAAGCGACACCACGAACTTCGGCAAGGCCTTTCATACGCCCAATACATGAGTATCCAGGGTTGGTTTTTTTATCTAAATCAGAAAGCATTTGTTGACCGTGATCTGGTCGCATATATATTGGCTGAGAATCTTTTTCAATTTTCATAATTTCTTTAACCAATGAGTACATATCCGTACTTCCACATAAATGCTCAGCTTCAAAAAAGCTACGATTATTCGGATCTAAAGCTACATTTCTTAAGTGAGTAAAGTATATTCTTCTGCCAATTTTTTTAGCCATAAGAGGTAAGTCATTATCCCATCTAGAACCTAATGAACCCGCACAAAATGTAATTCCATTTGCCATAGAAGGTATATTTTCAAATAACCAGTCATAATCCTCAATAGTACTAATAATCCTAGGTAATCCAAATAACTCAAATGGAGGATCATCTGGGTGAATAGCAACTTTAGCTCCGACTTCTTCAGCTACAGGAATTACTTTTTTCAAGAAATAGATTAGATTCTCTCGTAGCTTTTCTTTATTGATATCTTTGTATTCATCTAGCGCTGCTTGGAACTGCTCTAATGAAAAACTCTCTTCTGCACCAGGAAGGCCAGCTATTATATTACCAGTAAGTTTATCAATCTCTTCTTGAGTCATATCGTCAAAGTACTTTTTAGCTTGAGATACTATTTCAGTCTTATAAGCTTTTTCTGCATCTTTACGCTTAAATATATGGATATCAAAAGCTGCAAAAGCTATTTCATCAAAAGACAATGTCTTAGCACCTGTTGCAGTTTGCTTACCAAGATCTGTACGAGTCCAATCTAATACGGGCATAAAGTTATAAATAATCAGTTTAATACCACATTGGGCTAGGTTACGGATACTTTGACAGTAGGCATCGATATATTCATCGCGAGTAGATTTACCTCTTTTAATGTCTTCATGAACTGGAATACTTTCTACAACAGACCAAATTAAGTTTGTTTTACCAAGTTTAGAAGAGTTTTCCACCTCATGCTGTCTTTTTTTAATTTCTTCTACAGGCCATACTTTACCATTTGGAATATGGTGAAGGGCAGTTACAATATCTGTAACCCCAGTTTGCATAATATCTTCTATACATACAGGATCATTTGGTCCAAACCAACGCCATGATTCTATCATTTTACACCTCTGATTCTTAAATATTACTAATAACTTTTAATACACTTTTTGCCTTTATTTCTTGAGCATAGTGTGTAACTTTTTCAATTAATTCTTTATTGTCTGATAACTCTTTTGAGAATATTTCTGTTAAGCTTAGAAACTCTTTAACTATTTTATAAATAGTGCTATTATTTTGATATATGACTATGTAGTTATCCTGCAAAGGGTCAGATATTTCAATGCTTTGAGCATCTTCATTTATACCTGAATTAAATAATATCCAACCAGCTAAACCAATAGCTAAAATATCATAATTCTCATTATTTTCTAATAAGTATTCTAAAGATCCAAGCCATCTTTGAGGAATTTTCTTAGAACCATCCATAGCTATCTGCTCAGTACGATGTTTTAGATGTGGATTAGCAAATCTATATAATAATTTGTCTGCATAATCAGAAGTTGATACATCCTTAGGTAAACCTTCAACAAGAGGTGCAGCAATCTCTAACATATACTTCTTAATGAAGTTAAAAAATTCTGGTTTTGCTATAACTTCATCAACAGTTTTTAGACCAGCATAAGCACCTAAATATGCAATTAGGCTATGACTACCATTTAGCATAGTAAGTTTTAGCTTTTCAAAAGGCTCAATATTATCAACAAACTCTACACCAACTCTTTCAAGAGCAGGGCGACCATTTGCAAAATCATCCTCAATAACCCATTGAGAAAACTCTTCAGTAGCTACAGCACAAATATCTCTTTGGCCTATCATATTTTCAATATTATCAAGAGTCTGCTCTGTAACCGCAGGAACAATTCGATCAACCATTGAGCTTGGGAAAGTTACATTTTTTGATATCCAAATATTTAGCTTTTTATCTATTTTGTTTGAAAACTCTAAAATAGCCTTTTTAAGGATTCTGCCATTATTTGGCATATTATCACAGCTAAGTAGCGTTATAGCACTAGCATTTTCTTGCCAACGCTTATATAGCCCAGCTACAGTAATCCCTATTGCTGTTTTCGCAGAATTAAGATTTTCTAGATCATGAATAATATCAGCATTTTTAAAATCTAGCTTTTGAGTTGATAAATCAACATAATAACCCTTTTCAGTAACTGTGTAGGTAATTATTTTTATATTAGGGTCAGCAATTTGTTGTATTAGATTTTCTACTTGTCCATTTCCAGCAAAATATACATCTTTTAATGCGCCTATAACGGTATTAGTTGTTCCAGATTCACTATTTGTAGATAGTGTGTATAAACAATCATTTTTTTTAAGATCATCTATCAATTTTTTATTACTTCTGATTGTTCCACTAATATAGCCCCAATTTAAAGCATCTTTATCGCCTAAATTAAGTAATTTATCTATATAAAAAACTTGATGTGCTCGATGAAAAGCTCCAATACCTATATGTAAAATACCAGCTTTAAAATCAGATCTATTATATTTGGGTAAGTTACAATTCTGTAAACTTTGAAGATTAAGCATTATATTCTAAATCCTTATTCATATTGATTATCTGAGGGTTAGTCACTTTGAAGTTATCATGACCCTCATATTGCCAATTAATATTTAGTTTATCATTTCTGTTGGTAATTTGAATATTTAGGAAACCACTTTCATTATCTAAGTATTTAGTACTTTCACCATCATCTAGATATATTTGATGTTGCGTAGTTTCCTCATTTAAAGAAGGATAAACCTTATAAACAATATCTTGCTCAAAATTATTAAATTTAGCCTTACATTTATTTGTAACAATTATGCTTCCTTCTTTAACAAATATAGGAATACTTTTGATATCAATATTTAGACTTATAATTTTTCCACCATCATATACTTCACCAGTATAGTAGTCATACCAGTTTGAACCTTTAGGTAAATAGATTTCTCTAACTCTTTGATTTTTTTCAAGTATGTTTGCTATAAATAGATCCCCAATCATAAAATCTTCATTTTCTTGAAATGCTTTCTCATCAGTTTCAAAATCATAAAAGGTTGGCTTTAAAATAGGTTTAGCATTAGCATGAGCTTGATAACATAACTGATAAATATATGGGGTTATCTCATTACGCAAATCAAAAGCTTTTTGAATAGTCTCTAAAGCTTCTGGATACATCCAAGGAGTATTTACTGATTTATCATCGTTCCATGAGTGAATTGTAAATCTAGGATAAAATATACCGTGCTGAATCCAGCGAATTAATAATTCTGAATCTGGAGCTGGCCCACTAAAGCCACCAATATCATGACCAAAATTATAAATTCCTGATAAAGATAGACCTTTAGCCATTTCTAGATTATATTTTAGGGTTTTCCATTCTGTATAGTTATCACCAGTCCAAGTTTGAGCATATCTTTGTAAACCAGCACATCCAGATCTTGTGATAAGGTAAGGGCGTTTATTAGGGTCAAATTTCTTTTGAGCTTCAAAACTGGCTTTTGTCATTAACAAAGACTGAACTGGCTTGATATGTTTAACCTTTATTTCTTTATCAAAACCATAACAAACAGCCTCACCATTATAGACCTCATATTCATTATTATCATTCCAAGTTGATTCTATCCCTTTTTCTAATAGCTGTTTTGTAATATTATCTTGCCACCATGAGATGGTTTTTGGATTTGTAAAATCAAGATAATACCCTAGCTCATCCCAAAACTGTGCTAATTCAGGTCTTTGATATTGTTTGTTATATATAAACCCACCAAAACTAGCTACTTCGTCTAATTTAGGATGATCTTGGAGTAGGCAAGGTTTGATATTCGCACATAACCTAATGCCATTATCTAAATATTTTTTAGTGAATTCTTCAATATCTGGAAATTTTGTATGATTCCAATTAAATACATACCTCTTATCTCCAATAGAGGTATATCCAGAGCTTAACTGAAATGAGCCACATTGAATTTCATACTTTTGGCAATCATTTATAAAATTATCCATTTGTTTTTGCGCATCTGGAAGATCTGTATATGTCATAGTAGAGCCTGAGTAATATAAGCTCCAATAGGGTGGTAGTATTGTTTTACCAGTTATAGTGCTAAAAGTTTCTGTAACATCAGCAATTTTATCCCCTAAAATGAAATAGTAATCTAAATCTCCAGCTTTGGCTTCATAACTAATATATGGACCATGATAATTATCAATTTCTTTACCAAAGTTAAAAATACTATCACTTAAATTATCATAAAAAATACCAAATGATGTTTTGCTTGTAGGATTATGAGATATAAAAAATGGAATATGTTTATATAAAGGGTCTGAGCTTTCTGAATCATACCCCATTGGGTCTATTGATTTCATCTCATAGCGTTTTTTATCACGGTTAAGAGAACCTGATTTTTCTCCCAATCCAAAGTACATAGAATTATGCTCTTTTTTGATAGCATGATATGCACCTCTATCTGACCAAAAGTCTAAATTATAAGCTTGTGTTTGCAAATCTTGTGATACTAAAGTCCATTTATCAGACTCTTTTTTATACCAGTTAATTATAAAACCGTTAAGATCTATTTCACATTTTAGGCTATTAGTTTCTATAGTAGCATTATCTTCATCACCATAAGTTTCAAAATTAGGACAGCTAAAGCTAGATGTATCTAATCTATCAACGCCTTCAAAAGGTATATCATCTTTCGTTATTGACCATGTCTTACTTAAAGTTGGCTTTAAGGATTTTGTGAAAAGAATTCTAAATATATTCTCTTCTAGTATGAATACTTGAGCAAAGATTTGTTTTTCAAATAGTTCAAATATGACATGATCAGTTTTGATATCTTTTAGTTTAAATTTACAAATATCTAGCATAATTTTTAATCCTAAAATGCGTTATTACGACCCCAAGTCTTTTCATGTGGCCATCCCGTTAATTCTTCAACTACTTTAACAGCCTCCACAGGAGCTTGTTCTAATTCTCCACCATCTCGTAGTCTCTCTAACTCACTCACCAAAATTAAATGTTTAGCTTGTGTTAATCTAAATCTTGAAGCAGCGATAGCTCCAATAATACAAAATAATACAGTTCCACCAATAAAACACATATTTATACCAAGTAGGGCAGAACTAGACTGTACCGTAGCACCAGCTTTGAAGCTAAAAACTGATAATGTAAAACCTACTATAGCAAATGCAAGTGCTTGAACTAACTTACGCGAAACTGTCATAGTACTCGCAAAAGTACCTTCTCTTCTTTTTGTAGTTAATGCTTCATCAATATCAGCGATAAAATTATATATATTCCATGGTGTGAAGTAACATCCAGCTCTTGCAAAGCCTAATACAAAGATAATCATTACAAAAAGAGCAAAAGCAATAGCAGGGCTAAATATTGGAATAATCAAAAAGCTAAGCATACTAATAAGAAGACAACTAATAGCTACTCTATAACTCATTACGCTGCCAATTTTTATACATAAATATGCAAAGATAGGTACGGAAATAACCTGAATCACTGAGAAACAAGTATATACGATAGAGGCAGAGCTAACATTGTAGTCAAGAATAAATGTAAAGTAATATGCAAAGCTAGCACCAAACACATCTAAAGCTACAAATGCTCCAATATACATCAGAAGATTAAGTCTAAATGCTCTAACTCGAAGAGTTGAGAAGATATTTACAAAAATTGATTTAATTTCTTTGAATAAAGTCATATATTGTTTTTTAGAAACTTCAACATCTCTTTCCCATGTAAATTTATAAACAAAAAACCATGGAAGCATAAATAAAATAGCGCAAATCACACCCATAATAACAAAAGAAGTCTTTTCATCTGCAAAGAAATACATAATAGCTGCTGGTAAAAATCCTGCCACTATATTCGAGCTTTGTGAGAAAACCATTCTAATTCCAGTCATCTTAGATCTGACATGATAGCTGTCTGTCATCTCAGCAGCTAAAGTCTCATAAGGGACTTGAATCATCGTAAAGATAAAGTTGAAGGCAATATAGCCAAATAAGTAATACCAAAAACCAAACCCAGGAATCCATAATAATGCAAATACGGAGACAAGTGGGGCACCTATAACAAAGAAGAATCTTCTTCTACCTAAAGGACCTCGCCAGTTATCTGAAATATAGCCCATAATTGGGTCAGCAAATACATCTAGACCTCTACCAATAGCAACTACTAGACCAGCTTCAGCAGCTGAGAGTCCTGCTATATTTGTATAAAAATACATTAACCATAAACCAAGAATGGTAAAAGCACCACCACCAAAAAAATCACCTGAACCATAGGCAATCATATTTTTTAATTTGACTTGTTTATTTTGAGACATGATTTTTGATAAAAAAGATTTTATTTGATTAAATATAAAACATTAAAGATTAATTTAAAACAAAAAAGAGTAAATAAGCCACTGTTATTAATATTCTAATTTACAATTTGGTTTAAATCTAGTTAAGTCAAACAGCATGTTGCCATCTGTTACAGTATCGCAAGTTTCCCTCAAGGGGTTACAACTACAGATAAAATCAGCATAGTTCGTTCTGTTATGCAAAGATAATAGATATTTAAACTGCTCAGGTATCCAATCTGGTAAAGTATCAGCAAAGTAATGATATTTGTCTTCTGAAACTATCAACTCTTTGCCAAAATGATGATAATTAAAAGGTCCCGTAGAAACGATTATCGGGTCACCAATAGTAGCAGGGTAAAAGCTACCAAATACTTTTTCAGGGTTACCAATATTTCTAACACGAATATAATTGTCTTGAAGAAGAGGCTGATACTTACTTACAAACCCCCATAAACCAACAGCCGGTTGGCCAAATGTTATAACTTTGATATGATCGGGAGATACTCCTTGGTCTATCATAGTTGCTCCAAGAAGGACTGCTGAAGTAGCCCCTAAACTTAGACCTGTAAATACATAATGCAAATCACCGTGCTCTAATTTCATTCTGTCTAACCATTGCTGTAAAGTTTCAGGCTGCTTTTCTCCTGTAGTTATATCTACAGCCTTTGTTGCCAGCATTGATTTTAAATGATGATTAAAACCACTATGCACTCTAACTTTGGGATCATTTCTAAACTGCTCTGAGACAATAGTAGCATCCATCAACCAGTTTAAAATACTTACAGAACCACGAATAGTTACAAATGCAGTATTTGTTGTACTATCATAAATACCAAAAGCTTGGAATGAATCATTTGCACCTTTGAGGTCTTTAGATCTATCAATTTTTCTTAACTCGCCCATAAGAGGAGATAGATCTGAGGCTTTTGGTGTTTCATCAATAATCTTTTTATTACTCTCTATAGAGCTTTTAACATTGTTGCCAATAAATACATTTACTTTTTCTGGTGACTTACTTCTTCCCAAAAAGCCATATTCTTTAATACAACTATCCCCGTAATCTTCTTCACAAAATACAGCATTTGATAGATCTACAGCAATTCGTAGATCATTTATATCTACACTTGATGAAGTATTTGCATTAGTTGAGGATATGCTAAACGCTAATGTTGAAAAAGTAATCATTTTTTTAAGTTTTTGCATTTTTCTTCCTTAGTATAAAAGATGTTTTATCACTCTAATTCTTGGCTTGATGATGTGCTATCCAAAGCCACTTTAGTTGTATTAGTAGTAACATGATCTTGCCCAAAGGCATCACTAGCATTTAGCTCATCTAAGCCATCGTTAAAATTTTGGTTTGCAGAGGTAACTTTTGAATCATAACTAGATTCTGATCTTGCCTGATCGTTTAAAACCCCTTTTCTATCGATGACATCTTGATTCAGCCCTGAAATAGTTTGGTTTTGACTATCAATTTCATCTTGGGCATTATCATAAGTTGTTTTTGCAGTATTAAGAGTATCTATTTCGTCTTGTCTATTAGTTACAGTTTGAGCAGCAGCTGTATAATTTGGATCATTTTGATCAAGGCTATCTCTATAAGCTGTAAGTTGATTTAAACCTTGGCCGTCTCTTGCATTAGATATCTCTGTTTCTTTTGCAGCAATATCAGATAGTATATCTTGGTAAGCTTGATCAGAGGTATCTCCATCGTAACTATCTCGCTGAGCCTCTAGTGTTGAAAGCTCGCTATTAAGTTGCGTTACGCCATTATCATTATTTGTTAAATCAGTAATTTTTTGATCAAATGCATTATCAAAGCCAGCAACACTATTAGGTGTACCAAGACCAGCATCTCTGAATACATCAAGAGGATCCGCTTGTAGAGTTCGCTGCTGATCGATAATATCTTCAGCATCTTCAATTTTAGAATTTAAATCACCTAAAGTACCTTCTTCAGCACTATTCTCATCTTCTAGTTCTTTTTGATCATATAAGTCATCCCATTCATCTTTAGCTTGAGTTAAAGCAGCATTTCTAACACTCACTAACTCTTCATTAAATGTATTAATATAAGCCTGTTGGTCATCATTTAGATCTCCAGAAGAGGCATTACAATTACCAGGCATTGCTGATGATGGTGGTGTGGAATATGAGCCGCCGTCCTCTACAGTAATATTACACTCCCAGTTAATTAGCGAGCCATTATCGTTGATACGCGGAGTTAGGGCTATTTGGTAAGTAGTACCATTTATCACAGGATGAGCTAGTAAACGACCATTATTTTGCTTTAGTTCACTCATGATAGCAACATTAGCATCACCAAGGTAATTATCTTTTACATTAGCAATATTTGATTGGAACTCTTCATCACTTGTTGCTCCAGTTTCTTGAATAAATACAGCAATTGCTTTGCGGTAATTATCCATCTTGTTGATTTCATCTTGAAGTTGGGTTTTTAAGATGTGATTAGAGTAGGCTGGTATTGCTATTGCAGCAATGATTGCAATGATTGCAATAACAACCATCAACTCAACTAGAGTAAATCCTTTTTTATTTAGTAGCATAAATTAAGTTACATAGCATAATATATTTTTATTATAAACATTATATTATAAATCTGCTACTCAACTTTTTCTTAAAAAAAGAGTGAAATAAAGTTATAATCAGGCTGATATCAATTCTATTAGTAAAAAATTAATGATAAATTTTAGAAAACAAAACCCTTTCTTTCTTCTATGTTTTTTTGAATATTTTGAAAGATTTGGGTATTACGGTTTTAGTTATACTTCTATTTTATTCTTTATGAGTAATTATGGCTTTAATTTTACAGAAAGTCAGGCTGTTGTATTATTTGGAGCATTTGCAGCTCTTAGCTATGTGTTTAATGCTATAGGAGGGTTTATCGCAGATAGAGTTCTTGGTATTAAGCGCACGATGTTTGCTGGAGGTATTATGCTAATGCTTGGTTATGCAACCCTAGCTATAGGCTCTGCAATAGCTACAAAAGAGGTTTTATATGTTGCTGTAGCCACAGTTATTCTTGGAGCAGCATTATTTAAACCTGCTCCAACAAATCTTATTTCAAGAATTTATACTGATCATTCAAAGATTGATTCTTTATATACGATGTTTTATATGTCAATAAATTTAGGATCTCTGACTGCTTCACTTCTTGTTCCTGTATTATCAGCTAGATTAGGATATATGTTTACATATTTTATATGTTCATTTGGTTTTGTTTTAGCTATTGCAAATACATTAATTAGTTATTCTAGTATAAATGATGTTGACAATAGTGTTGGAAAGCTTGGACTTAGCCTAAAAACACTAATCCAATTTATCATAGGAGTTGCTATTACAGTAGCTATCTTAAGTGTAGTATTAGCCTATGGAGAAATAGCAAATATAGTTCTTTGGGGGGGAGCTATATTTATATTTGCAATATTTGCATCACAGATATTTATAGAGAAAGATTCACTAGCTAGAAAGAAAATTATAGTTGCTATTATCCTTTTGTTCTATGCTGTTGTTTTCTATATTATATATCAACAAAAATTTACAACAGTTCTACTATTTAATCTACATCATGTAAATTTACATTTCTTAGGTATGGATGTTAATCCTCAATCAATCCCAGGTGTATTGAATACTGCTGGCATTGTGTTACTTTCTCCTCTATTAGCTATCCTTTATACTAAACTGAAAGATAAAGATCTTTGCTTACCACATAAATTTGCTATGGGGCTATTATTATGTGGCTGTGCTTATGGAACTATGTTTTTAGCATGTTTTTTAAATCAACCAACTGCAAAAATTAGTATATGGTGGGAAGTACTTGCTATTACAGTATTTTTTGCATCATCTGAACTTTTAATCAGTGCACTAGGACTAGCTCTTATGGCAAAACTCTTACCAAAAAGAATAATGGGCTTTGCAATGGGTACATGGTTTATAACCTCAGCTATAGGTATCAAGCTTGGTACTATGCTAGCTGGATTTGTAAGTACTGGTATAAAATATGATACAAATAAAGGTTTTGATACTCAAATGGCTATTGAAAGTTATCATAACTATCAACACTTATTTGCTTATATTAGTATATTTGCAATAGTAGTTGCCGTATTTGCTTTTGTAATTGGTAAAAAGCTTAATAAAATGATTCAAGAGTAATATTTATATACATCTTTTATATAAATCATGTATAAAACAGCATTCTCAACATTTTAATAAACCTTATTTTTGTCTATAATATTGCGTAACTTTTAAAATAGGAATTAACATGCAAATCGTTGATCAAATGAAAGATCAAGCCTTAGCAGAGCTAGAGCTTGTTACTGATAAAAAATCTTTAGATGATATTCGAGTAAAATACCTTGGTAAAAAAGGTGAATTAACAGGTATGATGAAGCTAATTGCTACACTACCTAATGAGGAAAAGCCAAAGTTAGGTCAGGCTGTAAATATAGCTAAACAAGCTTTACAAAATGCAATAAATGAAAAACTAGCAAAGTTTGAAGAAGCTGAGCTAAATGAAAAATTAGCTAGTGAAAAAATAGATGTTACATTAAAAGGTGTTGGTCAAAATCAAGGATCACTTCATCCTGTTACCAAGACTCTTAATCGTATTGAAACTTTCTTTAAACAAAATGGTTTTGCAGTAGAGGTTGGTCCTGAGATTGAGAGTGATTACTACAATTTTGAAACTCTAAATATCCCATCTCACCATCCAGCTAGAGCTATGCATGATACATTTTATATTGATGAAACTCATGTACTTAGAACTCATACATCAGGTGTGCAGATTCGTACGATGGAAAAGCAAGAGCCACCTATTAGGATTATAGCTCCAGGCAGAGTATATCGTTGTGATTCTGATATTACTCATACGCCAATGTTTCATCAAGTAGAAGGACTATTGGTTGAAAAGGACGTTTCTTTTGCTGATTTAAAAGGTCTTTTACACGCATTTTTAAATTCATTCTTTGAAAAGGATCTAAAAGTAAGATTTAGACCATCATATTTCCCTTTCACAGAGCCATCAGCAGAAGCAGATATGGAGTGTGTAATGTGTGATGGTAAAGGTTGTAGAGTGTGTAAACACACTGGCTGGTTAGAAGTGCTAGGCTGTGGCATGGTACATCCAAAAGTATTAAAAGCTGGTAATGTTGATACTGATAAATACCAAGGTTTTGCTTTTGGTATGGGTGTTGAGAGATTAGCGATGCTTAGATATGGTATTGATGATTTAAGAATGTTCTTTGAGAATGATCTAAGATTTTTGAAACAGTTTTAATTTTTGTTATTGAGGTTTATAAATGAAATTTTCACATAATTGGTTAAATGAATATCTAGGTAATACTCAAGATAGCCAAAATCTAGCAGATACTCTAACTTTAGCTGGTCTAGAAGTAGATGCAATCGAGCCAGTAGTTGCTGAAAAAGTAACAGGTGTCGTAGTAGGGCAAATCAAAACTATCAACAAACATCCAGATGCAGATAAACTAAATATCTGTAGTGTAGATGTCGCTGAAGATGAGCTTCTAACTATAGTTTGTGGTGCTAAAAATATCTATGAAGGTATGAAAGCTCCTGTTGCCAAAATCGGTGCAGTTTTACCAGGTAATTTTAAAATCAAAAAATCTAAGCTAAGAGGGCAAGAATCTTTTGGTATGATGTGCTCAGAAGAGGAACTTGGTTTAGCTGAAAAAGCAGATGGTTTGATGGATTTACCGGCAGATGCTCCTGTAGGTACAGATATGAATGAATACCTAAACCTAGATGATAATATTATCGAGGTTGATTTAACACCAAATAGAGCAGATTGCCTAAGTGTATATGGTATTGCTCGTGAAGTATCTGCTCTTACAAAAACGCAACTCAAAGATATTGAAATCAAAGCTTCTGACATTTCTCTAGAAGATACAAAAGATGTGCAAATATCAGCTAATGATGCTTGTAAGGCATATCTGGGTTGTATTATTAAGAATGTAGATAATAAGGCTCAAACTCCGCTATGGATGGTTGAAAAGCTAAGAAGAAGTGGTGTAGGTAGTATTTCATTTTTTGTAGATGTAACAAATTATGTAATGTTACTAACAGGTCAGCCGATGCATGCTTTTGATTTAGATAAGTTAGAAGGTGGTATCAATGTTCGTTATGCAAATGATAATGAAGCGCTGACTCTTTTAGATGAAACTCAAGTTAAACTACAGTCTGATACTCTAGTAATTGCAGATGAGAAAAAAGCACTTGCAATAGCTGGTGTTATGGGCGGCTTAGATTCATCGATTACAGATAATACTACAAATATTTTTCTAGAAAGTGCTCATTTTGTACCAGAAAAAATTGCTGGTAAAGCACGTAAATACAATCTACATACAGACTCTTCTCATAGATTTGAAAGAGGCGTGGATCCTAAGCTACCTCAGGATGCTATGCAGATAGCTATTAATTTAATAGTGGAAATTGCTGGTGGTGAAGTTGCTCCTATATCAGGTGCAGAAGATTCTGGAGCTATAGAAAAAAATACAGTTATAAATTTATGTGTTAAAAAACTAAATAGAGTTTTAGGAACCCAGTTTACTATTGAATATGTAGCTGAAGTTCTTGCAAACTTACACATGCAAGTTGCAAAATCAGATGAATGTTGTTTAGAGGTAATTCCACCGTCATATCGCTTTGATATGGAAATTTCTGAAGATTTAATTGAAGAAGTTGCACGCGTATATGGTTATTCAAACTTGCCTGAAACAATGCCTAAATATAATGCTTCAAAAATCAATATTTCTGAAACAAACCAATCTCTAGATACTATAAATGCTAGATTAGTTGATAGGGGTTATCATGAAGCTATTAACTACAGCTTTATAGATCCTAAGTTTGATGAGTTTTTCTTTGAGGAAAAGGGTATAGCTATCCAAAACCCAATTTCACAAGATTTATCTGTAATGAGACAATCCTTGATACCGGGATTAATAAACTCTTTCAAAGCAAATACTGCGCGTCAGCAAAATAGAATTAGAATTTTTGAGAAGGGTGCTTGTTTTAAATTAGAAAACAATCAAAGGGTACAGTTTGATAGAATTGCTGGCTTAGCTTATGGTGAACTTTTAAATCCTAACTGGTCAAATACTAAAAAAGTTGATTTCTTTGATGTTAAAGCGGATATCGAAGGGCTTTGTGCTGATATTACTAATCTAAGCTTTGAAGTTTGTGATGATGTTAATTGGCTTCATCCAGGTCAGTCAGCTTATGTTTTAGCTGATGGTAAAAAAATTGGTGTAATTGGTGTAATTCATCCTAGCGTTCTAAAAACTTTCCAAATCAAAGCAAAAGCACCTATAGTGTTTGAATTAGATTTAGATGTTTTAACTAAGAAGGAAATACCAAGTTTTGAGAAAATCTCAAAATACCCATCTGTATCTAGAGATATATCTTTCTTAGTAGACAAATCTGTACTTGCTGGAGATATTACAAAAGCAATAACTGATTTAAATATAGATATCTTAAAAGATGTTAGTATATTTGATATTTATGAGTCACAAGAGAATGAAAGAAAGAGTATCGCTTTAAGTATGCTTTTCCAAGATAATGCTCAAACTCTTGAAGATAAAGTTATTGTTGAAAGTACTGAAAAGGTGTTAGAAATATTAAAATCTAAGTTTGATATTGAGCAAAGAGTATAGAAAAAGGCTTTACATTAAAAAATCAATATCTTTGATAACCAAAACTATTTCTCTGAATATATTTTTTTAAATAACCAAATTTTTCGTAAATAAAGGTTATTGCTAGAGGTATTTACTGAAAAAATATTAAATTTAATTATAAATAAAGTGTTTTAGTCGGTTTAATAAAATGATAGATTTAAAAATAATATCAAAAATTTTATATATAAATCATGCCAAAGTGTAAGAAATGTGGTGAAGAGCTATTTAAAAATAGCTTAATATCCCTTTGTTCAATATGTATAAATAATAATAGACACAAACGAAATTATGCTATATTCTCAGGAGTAAAAATGACACACCCTGAAAGTCGTAAAAAAACTCCTCCGCCTCAAAAACAAGATCTACCAGAGCTAAGCAGAGTGAAACAAAAAACTCATCTGCTTGAAAAAGAAAAATTTACTATTAATCTAAAAACTATAGGAGAAAAAACACCTCTAAACAGAGTGAAACAAAAAACACCTCTAAACAGAGTGGAACAAAAAACACCTCTAAACAGAGTGGAACAAAAAACACCTCCGCCTCAACGAACTTATTTAAAACTACCAAAGCTAAGCAATACACAAGAATCAACATTAGATTATAAAGAAAACGCTAGATCAAGAACTCAAATACGTCAAAGAAATACAAAAAAAGATACGCAAAAAAATTCACTACAAAGGAAAGCTTTATTTAAAGATAAGCTGAATACAAATCATTATACTTTTAACAACCGTGACACTAAAGAAAATTTAAAAATATCCACATTATCAAAAGATCTGAACAAAATAAGATATAAACATAATACTTCCCATCCTATTTTTAATAGCACTATATCTAAAAATAATACAAGGAAATTGTTA
Source organism: Candidatus Francisella endociliophora (assembly GCF_000764555.1). Lineage (NCBI taxonomy): Bacteria > Pseudomonadati > Pseudomonadota > Gammaproteobacteria > Thiotrichales > Francisellaceae > Francisella > Candidatus Francisella endociliophora. The sequence goes on from NZ_CP009574.1 coordinate 206,789, forward strand.
TTTAAAGGTAAGCTGAATAATACTTTTGACAACCATAATATTAAAAAAAATTCAAAAACATTCATATCAATAGATAGAGATGATAGGGATTCTCAAAATAATATTTCCCATGATATTTTAAATAACCCATTTTTGATTATAGTTAATAAAAGATTAAAAGAATATAATCAGAAAGATATTAATCATCATGTTACTTATGATAGAGATCAAGATAACGCTTCTCCTATTAATGATACTAATGAAAGAGAGACATATACATTATATGATTGGTTTAATAGAAAAAATGTTAGAGTATTAAAAGCTTTAAGAGATGGTAATTGCTTTTTTGATTCAGTTTATAAGAGTGTAAATATAGCTAAAAACATAAGAAAACAAAGATATTTTGAAAAGGAAATGATAGATTTAGAAGAAAAGACTTCTAATTTTAAGAAAGATTTTCTTTATAGAATTATTACTTTTTTAGAAAATACTAAAAATCTGAAAGAAATATCAAAAAGAGAAGAAGAAGTTTTTAATATAATGATAAACTCACTTATACAGGAGCAATACTATTCTGATAGTGTGGTGAAATTGGATATTGATGAGGTTGATATATATAATTATCATTCCTTTATTGATGAAAAAGTTAAAGAATACTATATTAGATTCTTTGAATATAATATGTATGCCGATAATGGTATATTATTTCTATATATATATTTTTATGAAAAAAAAATATACTTATTTGAAGGTATTGTTAATGATAATATAGATAAATCACAAGAAGATAATGAAGTTATTCAAAGTGAAGAGGAAAAAAAATTTACATTATATAATAATTATTATATATACAACTACAATCATAGAAAATTTAGACTCAGTTGTTATGACCTAAATTTTGAGTATAAGTCAATAAACTCCATAAAGGAACTTGAAGAAAGCTTAAATGAAGAGAACTCTATTTATTTGGTTAAAGACGAACGTCATTATAGACCCGTTCACATTACAAACTCAATACTTGGAATAATAACAAATAAAAATCTAGGAATTTTGCCGAGGTTTGCTAGAGTAAATAGCCCTAATAAAAATATTAACGAGTTGGGAAATAGTAATAATAAAAGAGATCTCTCAGCCCCACCAATTACCACCCCAAGATTTAATTCAATAAATGACGAATATAGAATAAAAGCTAATAAAGAAACTAATGAAACAATTCAAGAGCTTATAGGTATTTCCAATCAAATCTTTAATTATATTGAATCCAAAAAAAAAGGATTTAATTCTATTGATGTTGTTGATGACATTACTAAGACATTCAAGTCAGATAAGTATTTAATCATCTTAATTATTGAGCTTATAAAATTTAATAACTCTAATAAAAATATTTTAAAGATGCAGGAATATAACACAAAATTAATAATATTTGGTTTAGAGTCTGAATTTGGAAGATACGATATTAAAGAGAAAGGTGATATGACAAAACGCCTTATTCAAGGACACAATATATTATTGGAAGAGAGTGGTGGTGACGAAAACTGTTGGAAAATAGAAACTGATGCAAATCAAAAATTAGAACTAGTAAGCCCAAAGCTATATATCTATCTCGACAAAGAACAAGATAAATATAAGATTTGCAGTATTATATGCTTAAGATTCTTAATATATTTAAAACAAAATTTACATAATGAAAATCTTGTGGATATTAAGAGTTTTATAGAAAAAGAATTAGATATTAGTATGGAATACTCTATTAAAGAACCATATGGTATTGAAGAGTCTTCTATGGCTCACTATTATGAATTAGACAGAGAGGAACCTAAATCACTATTAGAGAATAATATTAAAGACACAACTGAGTTAAATACCAAAGGAGCTCATTTAAATCTATCATGTAGTATAAATGAAATTAGTCGTTTCTTTGATAGTTCTAATGTAGAACATTTTATACTCGAAAATTTTTTTAAAAAAATTAATGTTATAGAAGAAGAGTTTATATCTTTCCTCTTTAAAAAAGATCCAGATTATTCTGACTATATTATGAAAAAACATGATGATGAAATGTTAGAAAAATATAATCGCCGCAAAGGAATAGCATATAAACCTCAAGCTGAGTCACTTAAGAAAAAGATCATGGATAATATGAAAATTAATCCATTAGATAAATATAAAAAACTTTGGGGAAATTTTAAAAATACTTTTTCTCTAATGGGGATAAATGTGAAGAGAGATACCTTATATAATATTATATTCCTAAAATTATTAGAAGTTCCAATTTTATCTCTGCAATACAAATATGCTACTAAATTTCTTAATAATATGAAAACTCCTAAACCTAAACGTTTATCAAGTATCAAAAATTCTTATAACTATATATGGATAAAAATAGGACTTGAAAGTCTAGTAGTTACTTTAAATGAAAAAGAGATTCAAAAAATAGTTAATTTTATAAAGGAAAATAAAGAATTACTAATTCTTAATAATTACACCTCCGATACCTCCATTGAAGAATATAAATTGATTAAAGAACATAATCAGCAAATTATAGACAACCTTATAAATAACTTAAATATTTTAAAAGAGATTAAATCGCCTAGAAGGAAAATAAGTCATAATAATGAAATATTAAATAATAGAATAGAATTAAGAAATAATACAAAGGATAAAATATCCTTAAAATCACCTACAAACAAAAGTAGTATACCTATTGGAGCAAGGCATGATACATACCTAAATTCATTTTTACGCACCAATGATAAAGGTGAGTCTACTCAATATTTTGTTTTAGAGTTTAGAGGTACAATGAAAGCACTTAAAGCTACACTTAATACTAGTATAAAAAAAGGGGCTAGATAACTTTAGTACTATGTTTTTTTACTACGAAATTCACTTCCCATGATGCAAAATTCAATTTTTAACGCTTTCAATCAAAGGAAATATTTTAGAAGCTGAAGATAATAAGTTTTATTATACAAAATAAAACCACAAAATAACTAAAATTATTTCTATATGAAAGATTGAATCTATCAGATAGCACAAGAAATATGCTTGAATGCATGATAGATAAACGTATAATAAAATTTGCAGAATAGAATTTAGACTAAAAAATCTATTCTATCACTATAGACTTCTCTAAAGAGAACTCTTTATTTTTATCTGTATAACTATAGATATTTGCCCATACAGAATTATCTTTTGATCTATGAGTTTCTATAATAGTATAGTTTCTATCGGTAACACCATCAAAATTTGGTGAAGTATCTATTGCAGCAATATCCACATTATAGCCTTGATTTTTTATGTTTGATAAATTAGTAGTATCTAAGTTATTTTTATTGAATGTAGTAGCATAAACGTTATCTTTATCAACACCATTAGCAAACAGCGCCATGTTTTCATTACGCATTAAACTAGCAATAGCAGGATTTTCAAAATCATTAGTATTTTTAATACTTCCACAAGTGACATTATTAAACTGTCCAGGAGTTAAAATACATGATTGTACAAATTCTAAATCTGCATTTTTATATACTAAAGCTGATTGAAAATCATAACCATGTCCAGGAGTTGGGTTAGGTTTGCTAAATGTCGCTAATTCAATATGTTCAGCATCAATATCTGATGGAAGTTGAAATTCTGAAATTTGTGTAAATGTTTGATATTCATCATTAATTTTTTTAGATTGTAAAAGATAGGCACTCACAGGAGATGATTTATCTTTATCACTAGTTACAGCATAAGTGAAATATTGAGCAATATGGTTAGACCAATTTTCATTATTGTAAGTAATAGTTGGGTTATATCCATTAGGAAGCTTTAATTTTATAGCTTTATCTTTTTTATCGCCATTTAGTAAGTCTTCTATAGAATAGATATAAGCAAAATTTGAATTGGATTTTTCATTAGTTACTAAAACTAAGATATTGTTATAACCAATATTCACAAGCTGATCTATCTTTACAGATTTAGAAGCAAGTTCTTTGGGCAGACCAATATGCTTTTGAGTATAGTCAGTCGAACTAATAAGAGCACCTTCAACAACTTTATCTGTGTTATATACTACAAGAAAATCTCTGTCAAATTCTGTTTGATCGCTTTCTCTACTAAAATAAGCATACGGATCATCAAGGTTTACTACAAATTGCTCTTTGTCTATAGATTTTTTATCATAAGCAAAAGCAACACTTGTACACAATATAGAGCTTACTAGAAATTTTTTTAAAAAATGATTCATCTTATTTTATCTCCACTTTAAAATGAAAATTGAAATTTTATTTTGTAAGATGATATATTTTATATTAATAACTATCAAGTTTACATTAATGGAGTTAATATCTTCAAAATACTTTCTACAATAAGACTACTACGCTTATTACTCATATGGTCCGTTTTTAATGTAGAATCTGCTAATAATTTATTTGCCCAGTTATAAACTTCTTGTACATGATGCTTACTATAAAGAAAGGTTGCTATCTCATAATTTAGGAAAAGACTTCTATTATCAAGGTTTACAGAACCTAACATTGCAATATTATCATCTATTAATACAGCTTTAGCATGCATCATATTCTCAGTAAAATGAACATCAATATCACAAGCAACAAAATCTCTGGTGTAACTAGCTCTTGCTCTGTCAACAATCTTATGGTTAGAGCTTTTTGGTGTTATTATCTTTACATCTATTCCACGTCTCTTAGCTAAAATAATAGTTTGATATAACTCCGCTGATGGAATTAAGTAAGGGGTTATAATCCATATTTTTTCTTTAGCTGAGTTAATAGCTGTTAATAAGCCTGCATATAGTTGATCTTGCTGTAAATCAGGACCTGAAGGAATAACTTGAACAAAACCTTCTTGCTTTATTGCTTTAGGAGCTTCAAACTCTAATTCTTCACCTGTAGCAAAATGCCAGTCTGAAGAAAATATCTTTAGAAAATAAGCTATTGACTCACCGTTAATTTTAAAAAGTAAGTCATCCCACATACCCTCATGTTCCATAGGAGACATATATTCATCGCCTATATTCATACCTCCACTAAAGACTGTCTGATTATCAAAAATATAAATTTTTCGATGGTTCCTAAAATTTATATAATTACGTAGAGGATTGGATATTACCGGCATAAAGAATACAACTTTAGCACCTAAATTACGTAGTTTTTTAAATATTTTTCGTTGGTGCCTATATACATAAAATGAACCTAAAGAATCTATTAAAAGTTTTATTTCAACTCCATCTGCAGCTTTCTTTTCTAATGCGTTTATTACTAACTTTGATGTAGTATCATTCTTAAAAACATATGTTTGAATATAAATATTACGTTGAGCTGAATTAATAGCAGCTATCAAACCTGCATATAGCTGATTTTTATGCATATCAGGACCTGATGGAATCACTTGAACAAAACAATCTTCTCTTACATTATTTTGAATTTTAAAACTTAATTCTTCATCTGTAGCAAAATGCCAATCAGAGCAAAAGACTTTTAAAAAATGAACTATAGATTCTCCTTGAATTTTAAATAGTAAATCATTCCACATACCATCATGATGAATAGGTGACATATATTCATCACCTATATTCATTCCTCCACTTAGTACAGTTTCATTATCAAATATGAATATCTTACGATGATTTCTATAGTTAATGTAATTACGAATAGGATTGGATATTACAGGCATAAAAAATACTACTTCAGCACCTAATTTTCGTAAATTTTTAAATATTCTCTTATTGTGACGATAAATATAAAAAGAACCTAAAGAATCTATCATAAGCTTTATATCTAAACCTTCAGCAGCTTTTTTTTCTAAAGCTTTTATAACAAGTTTAGATGTTTTATCACTTTTAATAATATAAGTTTGAATATAGATACTTTTTTTAGCAGCTTTTATTGCATTTATAAAAGTTTCAAATGATTTAATACCGTCCGTATATATATCAAAAGAGTTTTTTCTAGTAAGAGTTGATAATTCTAAGTTTTCAAAAGTGCTTATTACACTAGTGGGTAAATTTTCGCAGTTTTTATTATTTATGCAATATTCATCAAACAATAAAGAATCATGGATATTCATAGCTCCTTTTTGCCAAAATTTACGTCTATCTTTACGCTGAAATATAAAGAAAAAAGGAATTGCTACATATGGTATAAACAGTATAGCTAAAAGCCAAGCAAGAATATTTGATGCTGACTTTTTGTCAACAATAAGCTTTAATACTATAAAAATAGTAAAAATTTGACATATAAATAAAACAATATTTGCTTCTAAAATATATATCAAGCTTGAAAAAAAGTTATCCATACTTATTGCAAAATATAGGTTTATTTTAAAATTCTAACATATCGGATAACCACATATCTAACAGCTATTTAATATTTTTTAGTAAACATAGAGTAATTATAGAAATAGTCACTACAGTTAAAATAAGCATTAAAGGAGTAAACATAAAACCTTCAGCAACTCCAAAACTAGCTAGTGCTAAAAATGCGCCATTAAAAATAGCAAAACTAATATTATAACTAAGACCTAAACCGGATGCTCTCACTCCTGGTGTAAATAAGGTGCTAGCATAATTCGTAGCAACACCTACTATTAATCCCATAAATACATTATTTATAAGCATTACCTCTAGTAAAAAGCTTGAATTTTTAACTATACAATAATAAAAAATGCTACCAAAAATTAATAAACCAAATGCTCCTATCAATAAAATAAGTAAAGGGCCAAACTTATCTGCCATATATCCAGCTGGTATAGATATTATAGAAAAAACAAATAAGTTTATTAATATAAGAGTCGATCCACCCTGTATATGATTCAATTCAAAATAAGTTGGTAAATAGAGAGAGAAAAATCCTATGACCATAGCGAATATTGAAATAGCAGCTATTGATTTAACTATAGCTTTCTTTTCTTTTTTGAATAAGCTTAAAATAGGTACTTTATAATTGCTTTCTTTATTTAAAAATATAGTTGTTTCATGAATTTCTTTCCTGAAGAAATAGCTCACTATAGCAGCAATACCTCCAAGCATAAAAGCAACTCTCCAAGCATACTCTTCTGTTAAAAGGTATGTAGTAACTATTTTAGTAATTTCTGCAAAAAATATTCCAAAATTAATAAAACAAAATATTATTCCACAAGCCAAACCACCATTTTTCAATAATGATTCTTTAACAAAAACTACAGCACTTGGAATTTCACCCCCTATAGCAGCTCCTTGGACTATTCTTAGAATTACAAACAGTAGGGTTGCTAAAATCCCCACAGCTTTATAAGAAGGTAAAAGAGCGATTAGAAAAGAAGCCAGACCCATGAGCAATATCGTCAATATAAAGGACTTTTTACGTCCATATTTATCACCTATATGACCAAATATAATTCCACCAATAGGTCTTGCGAAGTATCCTACAGCAAAAACTGTAAATGCTGATAATGCTTGTAAAGCTTGCGAACCTTCAGCAGGAAAAAAAGTTTTACCAAGTATAATTGCAAACATACCGAATATTACAAAGTCATAAAACTCTAGCATTCCGCCTATACTAGTCAATAAAATCGTTTTAAATTCTTCTTTTTTAAGCATATTTAATTAAGTATAATTACATCCAAATTATTTCAATGATAGCTAATAAAATTTAAAAAGCTAACTTTTACTTATGACAAAAATAGAAAATACACTTAAAAGAAAAGTTCAAAAAGGACAAAAGTTAATTCCCAATATAAAAAACATAATCCTTGTAGCTTCAGGAAAAGGTGGTGTTGGTAAATCTACTGTTACAGCAAACTTAGCCGTAAGTTTTGCAAAAATGGGAGCAAAAGTAGGTGTGTTAGATGCTGATATATATGGCCCAAGTCAGCCAACGTTGTTTGATTTGAAAGATAACCCACAAACTACCGATAAAAAGAAAATCATCCCTTTAGAGAAATATGATGTAAAAATGATTTCTATTGGTAATCTTATCGATCCTGACTCTGCTGTCATTTGGAGAGGACCGATAGTTTCTAGAGCATTAATGCAACTTTTAAATGACACCAACTGGGGTGAACTTGACTATTTATTTTTAGATTTACCACCAGGCACAGGCGATATCCAACTTACAATCTCAAAAAATATACCTGTAACAGGAGCTGTTATAGTTACAACCCCTCAAGACTTATCTTTAATAGATGCAAAAAGGGCGGTTACAATGTTTGAAAAGGTTGATATAAAAACCCTTGGAGCCATAGAGAACATGAGTTATTACATCTGTCCAAAATGCGGTCATAATGATTATATTTTTGGAGAGGATGGGGCGCATCTGTTATGTGGTAAAAACAATATTGAGTTTCTAGGTAATTTACCTCTTCATAAAGCAATTCGTGAAAATTCAGATAATGGTAAACCATATATAAGCTTAGAAAAAGATGATAATATAAATCATAGTTATATTACTGTAGCTGAGAACTTATTAAATGAAATTGAAAAACTACCAAAGGCAAGTAGTTTAGATTCTATTGGTGTTAAATTAGAAAACTAAGAGAGAAATTATGGCAATTAAGTCTGACAAATGGATAAAGAAAATGTCTCAAGATCATAATATGATTGATCCTTTTGAGGCAGGACAAGTAAAAGTAGCAAATAATGAAAAGATAGTCTCTTATGGCACCTCTAGCTATGGCTATGATGTTCGGTGTGCTGATGAATTTAAAATTTTTACAAACATTAATTCGTCAATTGTTGACCCTAAACATTTTGATGATAAAAATTTTGTCGATTTTAAAGGTGATGTTTGTATTATTCCTCCAAACTCTTTTGCACTTGCTCGTACAGTTGAGAAATTTAAGATTCCAAGAGATACCCTAGTTGTATGTTTAGGCAAATCAACTTATGCTAGATGTGGAATCATTGTAAATGTAACTCCGCTTGAGCCAGAATGGGAAGGTTATGTTACTTTAGAGTTTTCAAATACAACTCCTTTACCTGCTAGAATCTATGCAAATGAGGGGGTTGCTCAAATGTTATTCTTCCAATCAGATGAAGAGTGTGAGACTTCATATGCAGATAAAGGTGGTAAATATCAAGGACAGGTTGGTGTTACTTTACCAAAGTGCTAATTAACTTATTTTGTTATTCTACCAGTAACAGCTTGAAAGGCTTTTAGATCAAACACTTGTAAACTAGCAAATACATAATCAAAAATATCTGCTTGTATTTTCTCATAATTTACCCAATTTGTATCATTTGTAAATATATATAATTCCACAGGTAAGCCTGTTTCTGTTGGTTGTAATTCTCTAATTAAAAAAGTTAAGCCTAGATGTATCTGAGGGTGATTACGTAAATAATTTTCAATATACGTTCTAAATAGAGTTATATTCGTTATTTTTTGATTCTTTTTAGTTTCAATAAATTCTTTTAAATACTCTTCATTTTGAAGTTTAGCAAGCAATTCTGGCTCACAAAATCTAATAGTATCAATATCTATATTAACAGATCTTTTAATTCTACGACCACCGGTTTCAACCATTCCTCGCCAATTTTGCACACTATTATTTATAAGAGTGTAAGTAGGTACCGTTGATATGGTTTTATCAAAATTGCGAATTTTAACAGTATTTATAGAAACCTCCATAACATCACCATCAACTCCTGCCGATGGAATAGTGATCCAATCACCAACTCTAACAAGATCTAATGCTGCAACTTGAATATTTGTCACAAAGCCAAGTATAGTATCCTTAAATACCAACATTAATACTGCAGACATTGCCCCTAAACCTGTTAAAAAGGCTATTGGAGACTTATTCAAAAGAAGTGAGACAACTAAAATAAAGCCTAATATAAACAGAATAATTTTTACAACTTGAGCATAGCTTCTCAATGAGTGATGCTTAAAATATGAAAAAGTTTGGAAGTAATTAAAAATTGCATCTACAAGAGCTATTAAAAACCATATTAAGTATATCGTAATATATACTTGAGCCATTAGTTTTATAAAGCCAACGATACTTATAGTCCAACTATTTTCTGGATGGCTAGCAACTCCAATTGCTACATAAATAAATATAGCTGGTGCAATACGTGATAATTTTGTAAAAACTTTATTCTCAGCTAATAAATTTGCCGCTAAAATATTACTTTTTGAAAATATACTTCTAACTACAGAAAGTATATATCTATTGATTATAAACCCTATCGATAGAGATAATAATAGTACTATTAAAAAAATAGTTAAGAATGCTAAAATAAGAGATATTTGACTATGTCCTATTAGGTTTATATAGTAACCTTTTAATATTTCCATCATTATTTATTATCCTTTTTTATTCAAAGTTAACTTTATACTATGCTTCAGATTCTTTCTTAGTTTTAGTAGAAGATTTTTGCTGTGAATTATCCTTACTTGGTAATAGTGCTGCAACTTGAGAAATCATATTATTAACTAATTGCCCTTGGAGATAAGTATAGATTCTATCAGCTTCACTATTTTGAGCTAGCTGAGTACCTGTATTTGATTGCCAGAATTGTTGTGTACTCAAAGATTTATTAGGTATTACAGGTGTTTTCTCATCAGGTCTAACTACATTATATGTCACCGTATAAATAAGTTGATATGTATTGTTTGATGCTCCACCAACAACACTGGTCATTTGTGATCTCTTTTGAACATTTTGAATATTTATAATATAATCAGCAGCCTTTTCATCAGTTACAATTTGAGCCTTATAGCCATTTAAGCTGCTTCTAACATCATTAGCAAATGAACTAAAGTTATTACCTTGAATATAAAACTTACTTCCTATAATACTATTAAAATTACCTGCATTAGCTCCTGTTATAACACCCCTAGGATGAAACCCACATGAGGCTAAGGCTAATAAAAATGCCAGAACTAAAGCTATATATTTTTTCATAATAAACCTCTATTTAACTACTATATTCATTAACTTTTGTGGTACATAAATCACTTTTACAATTTGTTTATCAACTATGAAAGATTTAACTCCTTCATCAGCTAATACAGATTCTTCTATCTGCTCCTTTGAAAGTGATGCATCAAGCTCTAATTTTGCTTTTAGCTTACCGTTGATTTGTACCACTAAAAGAAACTCATCTTTTTCAAGAGCATTATCATCAACAGTAGGGAAGTGAGTATGTAGAATATCATCGCCTAAACCAATCTCTTGCCATAAGTGATGACAGATATGAGGAGTGAAAGGTGATAATATTTTCAATAAGATACCAAATCCTTCGGCTTTAACACTATTAGATAAATCATCATAATTATTAAGCGTATTTAAAATCTTCATACACGCAGATACAACAGTATTAAACTGGCTTTTATCAAAGTCAAAAATAGCTTGTTTTAAGTTTACATGGATTTCGTAACGAGCTTTTTTATCATCTTTTGATAATACTTTAGTATCTATAGTGACATTTTTTGTCAATATTTCTTTGTTTGTATAAGCATAGTTATAAACCTTACGCAGAAACTTATTAGCCCCATCAACACCAGTTTCTGACCATTCTAGCGATTGCTCAGGAGGGGCTGCAAACATACTAAACAGTCTAACAGTATCAGCACCATACTTATCTATTAGCTCTTGAGGATCTACCGTATTGCCTTTAGATTTGGACATTTTAGCACCATCTTTTAGTACCATTCCTTGGGTAAGCAGATCTTTAAACGGCTCATCAGATGTTACTAAACCTTCATCACGCATTAACTTATGGAAAAATCTTGCATAAAGTAAGTGCATAATTGCATGCTCAATACCGCCGATATACTTATCAACAGGTAGCCAATAATTAGCTTCATCACTTAGCATTCTATCAGCAGTAGGGCATGTGTATCTTGCATAATACCAAGATGATTCAAAGAATGTATCAAATGTGTCAGTTTCTCTTCTTGCTGGTTTACTACATCTTGGACATGCTACGTCTAAAAATTCTGGCATGTCTTTTAAAGGTGAACCAGCTTCAGTAAGAGTTACATCTGTAGGTAGTTTAACTGGCAGATTTTCTTCTTTTTCAGGGACAACTCCACAATCATCACAATGAACCATAGGAATAGGACAGCCCCAATATCTTTGACGAGAAATACCCCAGTCATGAATTCTGAAATTTGTAGTTTCATAGCCTTTATCATTATCAAAAAGATATTTTTTGATTGCTTGATAAGCTTTTTTGAAATTTAAGCCATTAAGTTCACTAGAGTTTACTAAAATTCCTTTTTCAGTAAATGCTTCTTTTTCTAAATCTATCTTTAATTTTTTATCATTTGACTCAATTACTTGTTTAAGTGGGATACTATACTTCTGTGCAAACTCCCAGTCTCTTTGATCGTGTGCAGGAACTGACATCACAGCTCCAGAGCCATATCCCATAAGTACAAAATTTGCTACCCATACATCTACAGTTTCTCCAGAAATAGGGTGAGTTACTTTAATAGATGTTTTAAAGCCTTTTTTCTCTTGAGTTGCTAGATCAGCCTCCATCGTAGATAGCTTTTTACACTCATCTATAAATGCTGCTAATTCAGGGTTAGTTTTTGCTTCTTCAAGAGCAAGAGGGTGTTCAGGTGCTATACCAAGATAGCTAACACCCATTAAAGTATCTGGACGAGTTGTAAAAACTTCAATTTCTTGATCAGAGTTTTCAATTTTAAACTTAACTGTTAAGCCTTTTGACTTACCAATCCAGTTTGTTTGCATAGTTTTAACCGCATCTGGCCAACCATCTAATTGATCTATATCTTTTAGAAGTTCATCAGCATAATCTGTTATTTTTAAAAACCATTGTGGGATTTCTTTTTTTTCTACTAAAGCGCCAGATCTCCAACCTCTACCATCAACAACTTGCTCATTTGCAAGAACTGTCTGATCTATAGGGTCCCAGTTTACAACTGAGTTTTTACGATATGCTAACCCTTTTTTGTATAGTTGAATAAAGAACCATTGTTCCCATTTATAATAACTTTCGTCACAAGTAGCAACCTCTCTAGACCAATCAAAACTAAAACCAAGCGAATCAAGCTGAGATCTCATATAAGCAATATTACTTTTTGTCCATTCATAAGGTGATTTTTTATGCTTGATAGCAGCATTTTCAGCAGGTAAACCAAATGCATCCCAACCCATTGGATGAAGAACATTCTTGCCTTGCATTTTTTGATATCTGGCAATCACATCACCAATTGTATAATTACGTACATGTCCCATGTGTAGAGTACCACTTGGATATGGTAGCATTGATAGACAGTAGAATTTTTCTTTATTTTTGTCTTCTACAGCCTTAAAAGACTCATTGTCACGCCAATATTTTTGAGCATCTTGCTCAATTTGAGTAAAGTTATATTCGCTCATTGAGATATTTATTCCAGTTAATAGTTAGATTTAAAAATTTGATAGGTCAATTTTATTTGAAAATGAAGAAAATATCTAGTTCTCAGACATCCAAGTTTCGAGAATTACACATGCTGCTAAGGCATCAACTTTTAAGTGTGATACTTTTTTATTTTTTACACTCTCAAGACGCCAGCGAGCTTCACGCGTTGAATAAGCTTCGTTAACCATGTGTACATTTCTTTGGTAGCGCTCTTTTACCAATTTAGCAAAATCTTTAGCTGCTTTGGTTATATCAGTTTCAAAATCTTGAGTATCTAGCGGTAAGCCAACAACAATATCAGAAGGATTCCATCTTTTAATAATTTTATCTAGGTCTATCCAATTAGGCACACCATCATAAGCTTCAACTGTACCAATAGGTGTAGCAGTTTTAGTAATCATTTGACCACTAGCTAGACCAATACGAGCCTTACCAAAATCAATAGCAATTAAAGATTGAAACATTAGCCATTACCTATATTTTTAAATAATGAATCTAGATTTTGTAGACTATATCCGGCATGTTCAAGATGGTATTGCCACTTTGTTTTATTCTCATAATTAAAGAGTATCTTTTTACTTAATTTATCAGTAACAATCCAATCATTAGCTTTAATTTCATTTGTCAATTGGTCTTTTGTCCAGCAGCTATAACCAACGACTGGTAAAAAATACTCAGGAAGAATATTGTTAGCCAAATCTTCTAAAATATCTATAGATGCAGTAATAGCTAACCCCTCATCAAGTTTAATAGTAGAACTATAGTTTCTACCATTTGTTGTATGAAGTATTAAAATTTTATGTGGACTAATCGGACCACCCATGTAAAGAGGGTGATGTAATATTTCTTCAAATGTATTATTACAAGGTATTTCAAGCTCCTCAAACACATCTTTTAGAGTATCCTCTAGAGGTTTATTAATAATTAACCCCATAGCCCCATGTTTATCGTTCTGACATAAATAAATAACAGATTTGGTAAATATAGCATCATTTTTTATGAGTGGTGTTGCTAATAAAATTTCACTTTTATGGTTTTGGAACATATTATATATCTTAATAAAAATTAACTTCTTTTTTATAAAAATGGCTCAAATAAAAGCCGCAGTGGCAATCATTTTAAATGAAGATAAATCTAAAGTCTATATCAGCCTAAGGCAAAAGCATCAGACTTATAGTAATTATTGGGAGTTCCCTGGTGGTAAGCTTGAAAATAATGAAACCTTTGATGAATGTGTTAAAAGAGAACTATACGAAGAGGTAGGAATAGAAAAATGCGTTTTAAAGCCTTATATAAGCAAAAAACATATTAATAAGGACAATATTCACGTTAGTCTCAATTTTTTCATTGTTGAAGCCTATAAGGGCATTCCTTACCCAAAAGAAAATCAAAGATTACAACTTATAAATATTTCTGAGTTAAATAATTTTAAATTTCTTCCAGCAAGTTTAGAAATAATAAAGAAACTTCAAAAAGATTACCTTTAAAAAATCACGAAAGAATAGGGTTATCCACAGCAGAAAAATAACTTTCTTCACATTTACACAATTTAACATAATATGTATTATGCGAATGTTTATATTTGTGTGGAAATTATTGTACAACTCTAAAACCATTGATTTTAAAGGCTTTTAGCTTGTTTACTAGAATATAAAAGACTTAAAAGATATATTATGAGATTAGATTTCTATGTACTTGTGCTCTAACTCTAAAGAATTCTTTGAACTTATATCAAAATTAGAAACTTCTTTTTGATTTTGAGTTTTAATAATGAAACTCATATCTTTGGATTTTTTATATAGCCGATTTATAAAACTTTTTTTGCAATTATTTTCAAGTAACCTAATCTCTTGACCACCTGCTAGCGTTTCTAAATCCTTCCAAGCATTTTTCACTAATTTCTTAATATCATTATTAGAAATTCTGTTTAAAACATGCTCTAAATTTACCTCTTGTAATGAGTCTTTATTATCAGAATAATAGTTAGATTTTATTATTGATAATAAAGTTCTCATTCCTTGATTTTCTTTTATTACACAATATTTTCTGGACATATTGATTCTCCTTACTGTATATAAAGTTATTAAAAATAACAGATAAGCTCTGATCAAAAAATTCTTTAGTTTTGTATATAATTTCTAAAAAATCACTTTTCATTACTAATCTATTAACCTCTTTTTTTCAAAAAAACTTTATATAAAAAATACCAGTAAAGAGACTTTATGGTACAAGTTCATAAAACAATAATGAACTGACAATTATATTATCTGCTAAAAGTCATAAAAAATAGACTTGTAAAACACCAAAAAATACTCTCTATATTGAAAAATATGAGTTTTCTTAATTATAAGAAATTCTTATAGAAAAAAGTATTGCATTATAAAAAATTTTTCTAAAAATACCAAAACCCTTTTATTATATAGTTTATATAAGTAACAAATCTATAAAACTGATTATTTATCTTGAATGATACCAATAAAAGAAATTTCAATTGCTAGATAAAATTTCATAGAAAATCATATTTATAAATCATTTTTTCTTATATATAAATACTTAACTCTAAGATTTTCTTATTATAAATTGTTTTTAATTTTCTAAATTATCTTTTTCTAGTAATTGCTTAGTTGTTTTAGCAATATTTGACCAAATTATGATAAATAAAACTAAACTTATAATCGTTGTTGCAATATTGATAAGAGGCACTAAGTTTAATATAGTTAATCCAACATACCAATAAACCAAAACTCCTTTGAACTTTAGAGTTTGATTATGTTTTGACTGATATATCTTAATTTGATCATCTAACTTTACAGCGACAACAACTAAAGCTATATATGACCATAAAGGCAGCAATTGAGTCCAAAGCCATGCCCCATGAATTTTATAACTCCCATTCTGCTTGGCTAGTATTCTAGCAAGTCTCTGTTGTGATAAAATAAACATCACTGAAACAGCAAAAGAAGCAATTATAAGAGTTACAAAAGATAGCTCAATAATTAAACTAAGAGCCTCTGGAGATACAGAGTTATCCATATTTCTTACTTAAGTTATTTAATGTAATGTAGATTCAGATTTTATACTAGAATTAATTACTTTACTGTAAATTTATTAGTAAATTTACCATCTGAACTATCATTCACAAAAAATTCAAATTCACCAGGCTCATATACATAGTTTAAATCATTATTATAAAACTTAAGATCATTTATATCTAACTTGAATGTTACCGTTTTAGTTTGACCTTTTTTTAGGAATACTTTTTTAAATTTCTTAAGTTCTTTTACTGGAGGAGTTATTGAACGAACCTTTTGATGAACATACAGTTGTAAAACATCAGCCCCATCATAATCACCAGTATTTGTAATATTTACTTTAATTATTAACTTATCACCCTCTTTTATTACTTTATGGTTTTGTGTTGGTTTAGATATATTAAAAGTTGTATAACTCAAACCATAACCAAATGGATATAATGGTGTGTTACAAGTATCCATATAATTTGAATGGAATTTTTCAAATTTGCAGTCATTTTTTTCCAAAGGCCTACCTGTATTTTTATGGCTATAATAAATAGGAATTTGACCAACATTTCTAGGGAATGACGCTGTTAATTTACCTGAAGGATTTACATCTCCAAATAGTACATCTGCAATTGATAAGCCAGCTTCACTACCAGGGAACCAAACATCTAATATTGCTGGAACTTCTTTTTTCTCTTCATTTAAAACAAGAGGTCTACCATTAAAAAGTACTAATACAATAGGCTTACCAGTTTTAACTAATGCTTTTAGTAAATCTCTCTGTGCTTTTGGAATTCTCAAATCTGTTCTACTTGTGCTTTCACCACTCATTTCAGCAGATTCACCTAATGCAGCTATGATTACATCAGATTTATTCGCTACTTTTAAAGCTTCATCTAATAATTCTTTAGAAGATTTATCATTTCTACCAAGAGATTTATTAAACATAGTTGCATTTTTTTCAAAGGCTTTACTATAAGATAGATTACTGCCTTTTGCATATAATATTTTACCTTTTTGACCAACTACTTCTTTAAGCCCTTTTAATAGTGATATTGATTTATCTTGATCCGCTGTGACACTCCAAGTTCCAGCCATATTATTAGCAGCATCGGCAAGAGGTCCTACTAATGCGATAGTTTGAGACTTTTTAAGTGGTAACAAGTGCTCTTGATTTTTTAGTAGTACCATAGATTCTGCACCAACTTTACGGGCAAATTCTCTATGCTCTTTAGAGAAAACTTGTTGTTTTGCTATTTCAGGATTGCCATACTTGTATGGATTATCGAATAATCCTAACTCAAATTTAGCTATTAGAATTCTTTTAACTGCTTGGTTTATCTCATCTATAGATACTTTGCCCTCATCTAAAGATTTTTTTAGAGTTGTTAAGTAACCATTACCAACCATATCCATATCTGTACCAGCATTTAAAGCTGCTGCTGAAACAGCTTGAAGATTTTTACCAATACCATGATTTATCATCTCAGGAATACCTGTATAATCAGAAACCACAACTCCTTGAAATCCCCATTGATCACGAAGTAAATCAGTTAGTAACCATTTATTTGCAGTAGCTGGAACTCCATTAATCTCATTAAACGATGCCATAATCGTGCCAACACCAGCATCAATAGCTGCTTTATATGGAGGAAGATATTCGTTATACATTCTAACCTTACTCATATCCACAGTATTATAATCACGCCCTGCTTCTGCAGCACCATATAATGCAAAATGTTTTACACTTGCCAATAACGTTGCATCTTTTGATAAATCATCTAGTTGATAACCTTTTACCATTGCCTTGGCAATTTGACTACCTAAATAAGTATCTTCACCACTACTTTCAGCTATTCTACCCCATCGAGGATCACGAGAAATATCAACCATTGGAGAAAATGCCCAATTGATACCTTCACTACTTGCTTCAATAGATGCGACTCGAGCAGTTTTTTCAATCATACCTAAATCCCAACTAGTTGATAATCCTAGCGGTATAGGGAAAGCAGTTTTATATCCATGAATGATATCCATACCAACCAATAGTGGTATGTGTAAACGAGTATCTTCAACGGCCATTTTTTGTGCTTTAGCAATATCTTTTGGATCTTTAAGATTAAATACGCCCCCAGCTTTTCCTGCTTTTATAAGATCATAAAATTTACTTTGCTGGCTAATTCCAGTAGTTGCTTGACCAGCATCAACTAAATTTAATTGACCTAGCTTTTCTTCTAATGTCATTTGAGATATTAGCTTATCAGCTTGATCTTCATATTTTTCTTCATTTACAGTATAGGAGTTTGTAACCTGTGTATTATTTGTTTTTCCTAAAAATGAACAAGATGTTCCAAGACTTGCACAGATAGCTAGTGCTAATATTTTTTTCATAAGCTTAAAATTGATTTCAAAAAGATGTTAGCAATAATATCAAAAAAGTTATTTTGTAGTTAAAAAATTTCCTTTTAAAGAAAAAATTATGGAATAATCAAAATATATCTACATCCTCAAATAAATAAATCATGAGTAATGAAAACAAGTTAAAAAGAGATATTCTTGCGCGTCATATTGTAATGATTTCTCTTGGTGGAACTATATCAGCTAGTTTCTTCCTAGGTGTTGGTAGTATCTTAAATTCAGTTGGTGCATTTGGTACAGTATTAGGCTTCTTTCTCGGTGGCATAATAATGATGCTGGTGATGATAAGTCTTGCTGAGATGTCTATAGCGATGCCAATAAGTGGCTCTTTTCAAACTTATGCTACAAAATTTATATCTCCATATTCAGGATTTCTAACTGGCTGGCTATATTTACTTAACTGGTTAACTGCTGCAGCCGGAGGTTTAGTAGCAGCTGGTATTATTTGTCATAATTTTTATCCGGAGATAAGCGTTTGGCAATTCTGCTTAGCAATTATTGTTATCGTTAGCCTACTCAATTTATGTGCTGTTAGAGTCTTTGCAGAGATTGAATTTTGGCTTTCTGCAATAAAAATTATCACAATTATTGTATTTATAATAATTGGTATAGGCATTATTACAGGAGTTTTACATTCTAACAAACCAATATCAGGATTGGTCAATTTCTATGCAGATGGATTATTTCCCAATGGCTTTAAAGCATTTTTATTTGGTTTAGTGATTATCGTATGTACTTTTCAAGGTGCTGAACTAGTTGGTATTGCTGCAGGTGAAACAAAAGATCCTGAAAAAAATATTCGTAAAGCAGTTAAAAGTGTCGCTATTCGTATACTTTTATTTTTCGTATTTTCTTCTTTTATAATTGCTTATATCATTCCATACAAAGACTCCGGTGTCGCAAATACTCCTTTTATCACAGTACTGCAATTAGTAAATATCAAATATGTGGATACAATTATGCAATTAGTGATTTTAACAGCAAGTTTATCTGCTGTTAATTCATGTTTTTATACTTGTGCAAGATTAATGTGGTCTATGGCTTCAGATAATCAGGCTCCTAAAATATTTGCAAAGGTTAGTAAAAAACAAGTTCCAATATATGGTGTTTTATTTGTTGCTATACTTTCCTGTCTTTGCTTGATTACAAAATTTGTTGGTGCTGAAAAGCTATTTATATTGGTAGTATCATCATCTGGTATGGTTGGCTGTATGATATGGATTATTATTAGTTTATGTCATGTTTATTTTAGAAAATCATTAAGTAGTGAGCAAATCGCTAATTTAAAATTTAAAGCATGGGCATTTCCTGTGATCCCTTATCTAAGTATTCTATTTAATTCTTGCGTGATATTGGGGATGTTATGGGATCCAGATCAACGCATGGTGGTTTATTCAGGAGTAATTTTGATAATTATATTTTCAATCTTATATAAGATTTATTACCTAAAGAAAAACATTGTAAAATAAAGCTTTGACAAACTATTTATTTAATAGTACTATTAAATAAAATAAACTATTGAGTGAAAAGTTATGAGTGATTATCAAAATTTAGCAGAGCAAATTAATAATATTGAAGATACATTAAAAGCTTCAGGAAGATATATATTTGATGGCAAAAAACTAATTGTAGCAGGTATAATATTTCTTCTTATTCCAGTTATTCAGTATCTTATAAATATATCATTTTGGAAAATTAGCTATATTTATCATAATATTGAAATAGGTATTTTTATAAATGTGATATTTTATATTGCCCTTTTTAAGATAGTTTTTTTAGTAACTAAGACTACTAAAAATCATCGCTACCACCCTTCTGTTAATATATATGTCGAAAAAGCAATAGATTTACACGATGTTATTTTAAAAACCATGTTTGTAACAGTTATAATATTGTCTATATGTGGCTTTGGTAATATAGCATTTTCATTTGTATATATATTCTTAGGGCTTGTATATAACTTATTTGGAAGGTTTTCATTAGAAATTATTAGAAAAATTTCTATTAGTTATATTGTTATAGGTATTATTTCAATATTCTTTGTTAAAGATTATAATAATATATTGTGGCAACTTATGATGGTATATTTAGGTTTAACCTATATAGTAATGGGTAAAATTTTAGAAAAAAGTAGGTAAAAACATGCTAAATGATATACTACATCAACCTATTAGGACAAAGATAATTACATATCTCTATTCTGTGGAGGGAGCAACTTTTAAAGACATAAAAACTTTATTAGAATTGACAGATGGTCATATGAGTACACATATGAAAGTTTTTATCAAAAATGGATATGTTACCAATAAGAAAACATTTAAAGCTGGTAAACCAGAAACAACCTATAAACTTACTGAAAAGGGTAAAAAATTATTTTTAGATTATGTTGCAGAATTAAAAAGGATTGTTAATTTTGTATCAACAGATCCTAGCTAAAAAACCTCCTACTTTAATGAACTCTCTTAAATCTTTTGAGCATTTCGAAACATACAAAATACTATCAATAACAAAATAAATCGCATCTTGCGAATATTTTTCACCTAAATTACATGCTTCATCTAAAGACTCAGCATTAAACATAAAACCATTTTCTTTATGCTTAGTATCTTTATCAAAACCATTTATTTGATATATCCAATCATATTTTTGCTTAAGTTCTTTTTCTAGAATCTTATTTCTTGAAATATTCTCACTTTCACTTAGAGATTTATTCATTGGATTATATGCAGTAATAATTGCAAATTGAGTAGGATATTTATTAGGTTTAACAGGCACTTCAAAAAGAGTATTGAAATACAAATCACACATTTGAGATTGAACTTTATTCATAAGCCTTTAGTTTTTGCTCTAGTTGAGACCCGGTTTGGACACCATTTAGAGTCTCAACTTGTTTACCATCTTTGAAAATAATCATCGTAGGAATACTTCTAATGCCAAACTTAGTGGCTAAATTTTGATTACTATCAACATCAACTTTGACAATAACTGCCCCTTTGTAGTCTTTTGATAGCTGATCTAAAATTGGGCCTAACATTTTACAAGGTCCACACCAATCAGCATAAAAATCAACTAGAACTGGCTTGTCTGTACTATTTATTAATTTATCAAAATTTGCTTCATCTGTTTTTATTACATTACTTAATGCCATTTTTATCTCTCCATAAAAGTTACATTTGCATTAATTGTTATATCTTGTGAGACTGCTACAGGATTTGGGTTGGTACTACTAGCATCCATTTCATTATTAGCAGCTTTCATAAACATAACTGTATTTCTTGGTCTATAACTATTTGTATCATTATATTTAATTGATTGAATTAGATAATTACTATGAGTTTCTTTATTAAAATTATCTAGATATGCTTTAGTATCTTTATAAATTTGAACCATCAAATCTTGTTTAGCAGCTTGAATATCTTTTGCAGGAGGGTTGTAGTCAAGAACTTGAGCTACTAATTTTTTACCAGAAGCTTTTTGATTTTCTAAAGCCTTTTGCAAGTTATTAAGATCTTGCTGAGATATTCTAGCTTCTAGTTGTAATGTTACATTTAAAGCACCGCTTCTAGATTTATCTTGTTCGAGATTTTTTACTTTCCAATCCGCTTTTACAATACTATTAACCTCATCAGAAATTTCTTTTTGGATACTGTTTTGATCTTCAAGTGTTGTAGTTGCGTAGCCTGTAACTTGTACTAATATACTATCACTTTTAACTGTTGTTTCAGCTTGTGTAGTATATGTAATAGTATTATATTTAGGGCAATCATTATCACTACCAGCTAAAGCAACATTTGTAGCTAAACAACCGAATAATGCAATTGGAAGAATCTTTTTCATAAGTAACTCACAAATTTTACTAAACTAAATTCAGTTTAGCAGAAATTGTGAGTATTATTAATGAGAAATAGCAAATATGCTTAGATAATAGAAGCTAGAATCTCATCTAAAGATTCAATAATTTCTTCTTTAATTTCATTTTCAAAAGGAAAATCATCAGATGTTAATTGAGATTTAACAAAGCTTTCTAAAAGTAAATGTTGGGCTGCTTCTAAAGTTAATCCTCTAGATTGTAAATAAAATAACGCTTCTTTATCAAGCTCACCAATAGTTGCTCCATGAGTACAAACAACATCATCTGAGTATATTTCTAGCTCTGGCTTTGTATTGATTTCAGCTTTATTACTTAGCTGAATATTTTTATTATTCTGGAATGCTTGAATACTCTGTATACCATGATTCACAATAGCCTTAGCATTAAACCATGCTTTAGAGCTGCCATTAGCAACTCCTCGAAAGTTCACATTACTATAAGTATGTGAAGCATTATGATTTACTAAAAAGCAAGTATTTGCAATAGCACTATCATTTAGTAAATATAACCCTCTAATATCAAATCTCGAGTATTCTTTATTAAGATTTACTACAAAATCATTTCTCAAAAGAGCATCTTTATTCAATAAGTTAAATCCATTAAATTCAGCAGCTCTATCAAGGTTTACTAAATAGTTTGCTGTCGTGATTAAATTTGTATTATTTGGATTATCTGCATTATTAGTAAAATTTATTTTAGCTGATTCAGCAACATTGATGTCTAAATACAAATTTATAGCTGAACTTTCTGTAAGATTTACAAAATCAACATCAAGATCTAGACTAGCAAACATATCAACATCAAGCTTTAGAGAGATATTTGTAAGTTTATCTTTTGCCATATCTGTATTGATAAAAATAAGACTTAAATAGTCTTTAGTATCTTTAGGAATATCAATACTAAAATGCTTAGAATTTTCTATCGCTAAACGCGACATATCTCTATTATCTTTATGTAATTCTAATGCACTAATATGATTTAACTTTTTATTATAATCAATAGCCAATACACCATCTAAAATTATTACAACATTTTCTTGAGTATCAAACTTAAAACCCTCAAGATAGTTTTTTGTTTGTGGAGATTCTTTTAATATCTCTGAAATATTATTTTTATTATAGATCGATGCTATATTTGTGTATTTCCAGCTTTCTTGCTTGGTAGTAGGTAGAGATTTATTATCAATTAACATTATTTAACCTTTAGCTGTTTAACCAAGAATAACCTTTTTCTTCTAACTCAAGAGCAAGCTCTTTACCGCCAGTTTTAACAATTTGACCATCTGCTAAAACATGTACAAAGTCAGGCTTAATATGATCTAAAAGTCTTTGATAGTGTGTAATAACTAAGAAGCTTCTTTCTTCAGATCTCATTCTATTAGCACCCTCTGAAACAACTTGAAGAGCATCAATATCCAAACCAGAATCAGTCTCATCTAAGATAGCTAATTTAGGTTCTAACATCATTAGTTGAAGCATTTCATTACGCTTTTTCTCACCACCTGAGAAACCTTCATTAACTCCACGAGACATATATTTTTGGTCAATTTTTAAGATTTGCATATTTTCTTTAAGCTTTTTCATGAAATCAATTGCATTAATCTCTTCTTCACCCTTTTGCTTTCTAATGCTATTTACAGCAGTTTTTAAAAACTGAACATTACTAACACCAGGGATTTCAATTGGATATTGTAAACTTAAAAATATACCAGCAGCAGCTCTTTCCGAAATACTTAAATCATCTATATCTTTGCCATCAAATGTAATAGAACCTTGAGTGATTTCATAACCATCTTTACCCGCTAAGACATTACTAAGCGTACTTTTACCAGCACCATTAGGGCCCATGATTGCATGAACTTCACCTTTCTTCATAGTTAGGTTTAGCCCTTTTAGAATTTGTTTTTTTTGTTCTCCAACATTTACATGTAGATCTTTGATTTCTAATAACATTTTTTAACCTTTTAAAATATATATTTCAGAGTTTAACCAACAGCGCCTTCTAAGCTAACTTCCATAAGTTTCTGAGCTTCAACTGCAAACTCAAGAGGAAGTTTTTTAAATACTTCTTTACAAAAACCATTTACAATCATGGCAATAGCATCTTCTTCTGATAGACCTCTTTGTTTACAATAGAAAAGTTGATCATCAGAAATTTTTGAAGTTGTAGCTTCATGCTCCACTTGAGATGAATTACTCTTATTCTCAATATACGGATATGTATGAGCTCCACAATTATGACCAATTAATAATGAATCACATTGTGAAAAGTTTCTAGCATTTGAAGCATTTGGAGAAATTCTAACTAAGCCTCTATATGCTTGAGATGCTTTACCTGCTGAGATGCCTTTAGAGATAATTGTACTTTTAGTATTTTTTCCCAGATGTATCATCTTCGTACCAGTATCAGCTTGTTGAGCATGACGAGTAAGTGCAACTGAATAAAACTCACCTATAGAGTTATCACCACGTAATACTACGGAAGGATACTTCCAAGTAATTGCTGAGCCTGTTTCAACCTGTGTCCAAGAGATCTTAGAGTTTTTATGCGCCATACCCCTTTTTGTTACAAAGTTATAAATACCACCCTTACCTTCTTTATCACCAGGATACCAGTTCTGTACTGTAGAATATTTGATTTCAGCCCCATCTAAAGCTACCAACTCTACAACTGCTGCATGAAGCTGATTCTCATCACGCATAGGAGCAGTACAGCCTTCAAGGTAACTAACATAACTACCCTCATCTGCGACAATAAGAGTTCTTTCAAACTGCCCTGTATTCATAGCATTTATTCTAAAGTATGTAGATAGCTCCATTGGGCAAGTCACACCTTTTGGGATATATACAAATGAGCCATCACTAAATACAGCTGAATTTAATGCTGCAAAAAAGTTATCACCTTGAGGAACTACTGAACCTAAGTATTTTTTAACCAAATCAGGATATTTTTGAACTGCTTCTGAGATTGGGCAAAATATTACTCCAGCCTCTGCTAGTTTTTCTTTAAAAGTAGTTACAACAGATACTGAATCAAATACTGCATCTACCGCAATATTTTTAACACCTGCCAACATTTCTTGCTCATGTAGCGGAATACCAAGCTTATTATAAGTTTCAATAATCTCAGGATCTACTTCATCAAGAGATTTTGGGTGATCCTTCATTGACTTAGGAGAAGAGTAATAGCTTATAGCATTAAAATCAATCGGCGGATAATTTAAGTCAGCCCAGCTTGGCGATTTCATCTCTAACCATTTGTGATAAGCTTTAAGTCTCCACTCCAATAAGAACTCAGGCTCATTTTTTCTTGCTGATATCAAACGAATTACATCTTCGTTTAATCCAGCCTCTATTGTTTCGGCTTCTATTTGTGTAACAAAACCATGTTCATAGTCTTGCTCTATAATTTTATCTAAATTTTCACTCATTTTTTAGCTCTTGTCGCTGTTGTTGACAATATCATAAATTGAAGTATCTGAAAGTAAATTCAAAAACTGTTTGTTCAATACTCTCCAATAGCTACTAACTGTACAGTTTGCTAAACTACATTTTTTTTGAAGATCGCAACATTCTGTAAGATTTACATCATTTTCAACAGCTTTTACAATATCTAATACAGTAATATCCTTAGGGTCACATACTAATGTATAGCCGCCATCAATACCTCTCTTTGAAGTTACAACATTAGCAACGGATAGCTGATTAAGTAACTTTCTTACAGTTGGCATATTTAGCCCCGTAGCTTCTGCAACTTTAGCAGCACTATGAGGGTTAGAATTATTCTTCGCTATCGTTACGACTACTAACAAACCATAGTCGAGTAACTTACTTATTTTAAGCATAATTACCTTCAATCTATACTAATCTAGTATCATTTGTTACATATAATAATATTTAACAGGCTCAAAGTAAATTAAAAAATTGATTATTTTACTGCCTTAGATTAGTATGTCTAGACTTACATACTATTAATATACAAATTATTATATCAATTAATTATGAGAATAGCTATTTTAGGTGCTGGTCAATTAGGAGTATATTTAACTCAAAGATTAAGTTTAGATCACCAAGTATCTGTAATAGATCTAAATGAAGAGAGGCTTGGGTTTATATCATCCGCTTTTGATGTTCAAACAATTATTGGAGATGTCACAAAGCCTAACATTATGATGGAGGCAAACTTTAAAGATACAGATATGATTATAGCTGTAACATCTGATGATACGATAAATATAGCTATCTGTGATATGGCCTATAAGCTATATAAAACTCCTTATAAAATCGCTCGTATCCGTGATACGGAATATAATAGATTTCCAAAACTTCTAAGTAATATAGATTTAGTAATAAAATCTTTCTTTGAAACAACAAAAAGACTAGAGCAACTAATATTTTTATCTGGAGCATATTTTATATCAAGTTTTTTTGATAAAAAGGTTCAGATCGTTGGTGTAGAAGTATCTGAAGAATCCCCTCTTGTGGGCCTAGCAATCAAAGATATTTATTTAGGCTTAGAGGATATAAAAGTAGATATAATATCTGCCCATAGAGGCAGTGAAAAACTTGACCTAGAAGATATAGAAACTTTAATTCAGCCTGGTGATAGAGTTATGTATCTTTCAGAAAAAGCTTACTCATCTCAAATATTAACAATATTTCAACCGAAGAAAACAAACATTAGAAAAATATTTATTGCGGGTATTAACCATGCAAGTATTACTCTAGCAAAATCCCTCGAAACTAAAGGTTATATCATAAAAATGATTGATCCTAGTGCAAAAAAGTGTGAATTTGCATTAAATGAGCTTTCTAAATCAACAATTCTTCACTATAACCCTGTAAATAATAACCTTCTCGTAGCAGAAGGTATTGATGAAGCAGATATGTTTTTTGCATTAACCAACTCTGATGAGATAAATATTATGTCATCCATACTAGCCAAAAAACTTGGAGCAAAAAAAACAGTAGCCACGGTTAATAGTGCTGAATATTATGATATAACTAGAGACCTTAAACTTATAGATATATCCATCTCTCCACATAATTTTTCATATACAACTATTAAAGCATTTTTGACTCAAGTTGATATGGTTAGAATGTATGAGGTTGAGGATAGTGAGCAAATGTTTGTCGAATTAAAAGTTCATGGCCAAGAAAATATGTCAACAGTTATTGGTAAAACTATCTCAAGCCTTAAGTTACCTAAAGGATTAGAGATCCTTGCAATCATGAAAAGTGATGACAATATCCCACTATTTTTTGCTAGCAATGTAACTATTGAAGATGGCAATAGATTGATAATTAAAGTTGAAAATAAAAAAGCTCTACAAACCTTGGAAAAATTATTCCAAGTTATGCCTTTATACATAGCGTAAATAATTGCTAATTCAGCACCCGTTAAGTATTATATGTTTTAACGTGTTTAAATTTTAATTATATTTTATAAAGTTATGACGACAAACTCTTCTGGAAAAGAAAAAATTGGCTTAATCCTTCTAATACTTCTGATGACTGGGGCTATCGATAACATACGTAACCTCCCTTCTACTGCTACATCAGGTACTTATATATTTTTCTTTTTTGCTATTGCTGTTGTATTGTTTTTAGCACCTGTAGCATTAGTCTCAGCTGAAATGACTGCAACATATACAAAAAAAGGTGAAGAAGGAGTGTATGGTTGGGTAAAAAAAGCCTTTGGTCCGAATGTGGCAATGCTTGCAATCTGGTTTCAGTGGATTAATACCCTTATATGGTTCCCAAGCATCTTAACATTTTTAGCAGGAACTATAGCTTACTTATTTAACCCTGATTTTGCACAAAATGTTAAATTTACAATTATATTTATAACTATAGTTTTTTGGTCACTAACAATACTAAATTTAAAAGGTTTGAGAGTATCCGCTATATTTGCAAGTATTTGTACTTTTATAGGAATGGTTATTCCTATGATATTAATGGTTATATTTGCTCTAATATGGTTAAGCTGTCATAACTGTTTTACTCATATTAATTTCCAAGCTCATAATCTAATACCTAGCTTTGAGTCAACAGAATCATGGATGGGCTTAACAGCAATTATTGCTTCATTCTTAGGTCTTGAGTTAGCAACAGTACATATAAGAAAAGTTACAAATCCTAAAAAAACATTTCCTCTAGCTCTTTTAATCTCTGTTGTTTTTATAATATTTACAATGGTTCTTGGCGCTTTAGCTGTTGCAATAATCTTCCCTCAATCTGATATAGATGTAGTGCATGGTACGATTAAAACTTTTAGAGTATATCTAGATAATTTAGGTATACCTGTATTTTTTTACTATTTACTTGGTTTAATGGTGGTTGTCGGTTCAATAGGTTCTATGATTAATTGGATGATATCTCCAGCTAGAGGTTTATTACAAGCTGCAGATGACCATTTCCTTCCAGATGCTTTAGACAAAACAAATAAGCATGATGTACCTAGTGGTATTTTAATTCTACAAGCTATAATTATGACTATTATATGCTTACTTTTAGAACTGGTTCCTTCTGTTCAGGCTTATTATTGGTTACTTACTGCTCTTAGTACACAGATATATTCTTTGATGTATTTAATGATGTTTTTTGCGGCACTTAAGCTTAAACTCACTAACAAAGATGCTATTAAAAACACTGAAGATTTCCATATTCCTGGAGGTAAGTTTGGTATGGTATCTACATGTATATTAGGTGTAATAGGTACAGTAATTTGCGTAATTGTAGGTTTTGTTCCTCCTGATAATTTATATGATAATCCTCTTGAGTTTATACAAACTTTGTCTATCTGTTTTGTATTATCAATTATTCCTGTAATAATATTTATGATATATAGAAGATTTAAACTAAAAACTCTTTAATATTAAAAATGTACGAATCAATAGCTCTTTTTATATGTCTTTTAATGGGATACTATATTTTCAACTTTAATAAAAGTACTCAAACAATAAAATATATTAATACAGCTCTAGAACTAATAGTTGTTTTAATCATATTTTTATTAGGATATAACTTTAGTATTTTTACACATACGAATACGATAGTTTTTGATGTTATTAGCACTAGCCTTCTTTACTCTTGTATTTTATTTATAGCAAATATTCTAGGTGTTTGTCTTTATTGCTATTATAAAAGTCAGTTAAAATCTAAATTTGTCTCAATTGGTTCGAGTAGTCAAACTCAGAATATTTTTCTTTTAGTCTTACAAGCAAGCAAATACCTTACATACCTAATTATAGGTTATATTCTAGGTGAAATTATAAACATTGATATGACACATTTTATCGATAATGTAGTACTTGCTCTACTGTTTGGATTAATGTTTATAATAGGTATATTACTACGTCTAGAAAACATTCCTATAAAAGATCTATTTAAGAATAAAGTTGCTATAACTATAGTTATAATTATAGTTATAACATCAATATCTTCTGCTATATTGATAAGCTTAATCACAAACATTCCACTTAAAGAAAGTATTATGATTTGCTCAGGATTTGGCTGGTATTCTTTATCTGTAGTATTAAATACAGGTTTTATTGGCGAGTATTACGGAATGGTAACTTTTATGGTTGATTTCCTACGAGAAATAATTGTTATTGCTACAGTTCCCTTACTAAAAAGATACTTATCTATAGAGCTAGTTGGATATGCCGCAAATACAGCCATGGACTTCTGCCTACCGGTAATCAAGAACAATTACGGCACAAAAATAGTACCTTTAGCAATAGCAGTAGGACTTATATTTACGATTCTAACTCCTGGGATACTAGTACTAGAGAATTTAATTCTTTAAATAGAGATATAGATTTATCTAATTATTTGCTACGGAACTTAATACGACCTTTTGTTAAATCATATGGAGTAATCTCAACTACAACCTTATCACCCGTTAAGATACGAATATAATTTTTTCTCATTTTTCCTGAAATATGAGCAGTAACGACATGTCCATTTTCTAACTCAACTCTAAACATTGTGTTTGGAAGCGCCTCTAAAACAACACCTTCCATTTCTATACAATCTTCTTTTGCCATACTGGCCTCTTCTCCAATTTATTAGTTAATTTGAATAATTACATAAGACAGCCTATATTTTAGAAGTATTTAATCAAAAACTCAAATCTTTTGAAAAAATAGTTGTTAAAACGTTATAATTTTAAGTAATAAAGTATAAAAACTTATCATTATTCGTGGAAAACCATATTTTTTTTGAGTTAATAATATTTAGTGTATCTGTTCTAGGGGGCTGTATTGGAGCTGTTATTGGTTTAGGAGGTGCTTTAGTTATCACACCTATTTTATCTACATTATTAAACATTCCTCTTCATTATATATTAGGTGCTGCGATGATTGCTATTATATGTACATCAACCGCTACTTCTTTAGTTTCTTTAAAATCTCATGGATTAACAAAAGAAAAACTTGGACTTTTTCTTGCCTTAGCAACAGCAATAGGAGCCATTTTTGGAGCAAAAGTAGCTCTGATGCTACAATCAAAAATCCTATTTCTAATTTTTGGTGGAATTTTAGTTATAGTCGCTTTATTAAATATAATAAAAAGAAAAGATTCGTCAAAAAGCGAATCCAGCTTAAACAACACATCCCATATATCAGAAAAACTTCAACTTAATGATAGTATTTTAGTCAATAATAAACTACAACATTATAAAGTCTCTCATCCAATTTTAGGTTTTATTTTCATGGGAGGAGCTGGATTTATTGGTGGCTTACTAGGTATTGGTGCGGGAATATTTAAAGTTATTGCTATGGATAAAATCATGAAGATACCATTTAGAGTCAGCGCTTCAACTAGTAATTTTATTATGGGTATCACAGCCTTTGCTGCAACCTCTGCATACTATTTTGCTGGTTATATAAATAGCACTATAGCAGTACCTGTAGCTCTTGGAACCTTATTAGGAGCAACTATTGGTTCAAAAATTATGCCTTACATACCTACAAAAGTTCTTAGGGCAATATTTTTTATAGTTGTGATGGCTGGAGCCTTTCAAATGTTACTTAAAGGGTTACTATAATATGAAAGAGAATGTTATTTATAAAGTTTTAAGACTAAATCTATTTATAGCTATTATTGCAATGCTCATTGGTGGTGTATGTCATTTTTTAGAATATAACAATAGCATTAGTAATGAAATTATGAATACTGGACTCCTTTTACTTATAATCTCACCAGTATTACGAATTTGCTTAGAATTAGTCTTTTTTGTAAAGGAACAAAACTATACATATATTATTATTTGCTTAGCTTTATTTATAATAATAGCAATAAGTATTATCAGCTAGATAGTATATTGCTTTCAAAAATGTTAATATTTTGCTTATTATTTAATATACTCCTAAGAGTTAAAAGCTTATAAAGATATGTTTACTAGTTTATCAGATAAATTACAATCATCTTTTAAGAAGATACAAGGACAAACCTCTCTTACTGAAGAAAACATTCAGTCAGCACTAAGAGATATAAGAGTATCTCTTTTAGAAGCTGATGTTGCATTACCTGTAGTTAAAAAATTTATAGCTAATATTAAAGAAAAAGCTATTGGTGAAGAAGTAAAAAAGAGTTTAACTCCTGATCAAACATTTATTTCATTTGTAAAAAAAGAAATAGAAAATGCTTTAGGTGAAGAAGCAGTTCCAATAAACCTAAAAACTCAGCCACCGGCAGTTATCTTGATGGCAGGTTTACAAGGTGCTGGTAAAACAACATCAACAGCTAAGCTTGCAAAATATTTAAAAGAGCAACATAAGAAAAAAGTAATGGTAGTAAGTGCCGATGTCTATCGCCCTGCTGCTATTGATCAGCTAAGAACTCTAGCAAATAGTTTGAATGTTGACTTCTTTGAATCTGATGGCTCTCAGAAACCTGATTATATTGTTACAGAAGCTATAAAAGCAGCAAAAACAAAACTTGCAGATGTACTTATTATAGATACTGCAGGTAGATTGCATATTGATAGTGATATGATGGATGAAATTAAACAAATCCATAAAATATCTAATCCGATAGAAACATTCTTTACCGTTGATAGTATGACAGGTCAAGATGCTGCCGTAACTGCTAAAGCATTTAATGATGCTCTAGAACTAACAGGTGTCATCTTAACTAAGACGGATGGTGATGCTAGAGGTGGTGCTGCCCTATCAATTAGAGAAATCACAGGTAAACCGATTAAATTCTTAGGTGTTGGTGAAAAAACTGACGCACTAGAGCCATTCCATCCAGATAGAGTTGCTTCTAAGATTCTTGGAATGGGAGATGTTCTTAGTTTAATTGAGAATATCGAACAAAAAACAGAAAAAAAATCTGCACAGAAACTTACTAAAAAGCTTAAAAGTGGTAAAAGCTTTGATTTAGAGGATTTCAAAAATCAAATCCAACAAATGAAAAAAATGGGTGGTGTTGGATCTATTATGTCTAAGCTACCTAACATGCCTGCAAACATGCCGGGTAATGTTGGTGATGAAATGTTTAAAAAAATTGAAGCTATGATTGACTCTATGACTCCTATAGAGCGTAAAAAACCAGAGCTTATCAAACATAGTAGAAAGCAAAGAATTATCAAAGGATCTGGAACAACTATTCAAGATCTAAACAAACTACTTCAGCAACACACTCAAATGAAAAAAATGATGAAAAGCGTAGTAGGTAAAAAAGGCGGTATGGCAAACATGATGAAACGTATGTCTGCAATGCAAGGTATGGGAAATATGCCAGGACTTTTTGGTAAAAAATAATTAAAGGAAATAATAAGGATATCAACTCAATGATAGGTGATAAAAATTTCGATAAAGTGTCAAATATAAATATAAAAAAAGAAAAAGTTTTGATTCCTGCTGAAGTTCTAATTCAAGAAATACCTCTTTTGAAAACTTCTTATGAAACAATCAAGCAATCACGTAAAGAAATAGCTAATGCTATTAATGGTAAAGATGATCGTGCGGTCGTTGTTGTTGGTCCATGTTCAATACATGATCCAGAAGCTGCTATTGAGTATGCTACAAGATTAAAAGAATTAGTAAAAAGATTTGACAGAGACATCATAATAGTTATGAGAGTTTATTTTGAAAAACCTCGTACTACTATTGGGTGGAAAGGTTTTGTGAATGATCCTGATCTTGATGATTCTTTCAATATTAACAAAGGTCTACGTTTAGCTCGTACTCTACTTTCAGATATTACAAGCATGGGACTGCCATGTGCTACAGAATTTTTAGATGTAATCACTCCACAATATTTTGCTGAACTTATCTCTTGGGGAGCTATTGGAGCGAGAACTGTAGAATCTCAAGTGCATAGAGAACTTGCTTCTGGATTATCTGCTTCTATTGGTTTTAAAAATGCTACTAATGGTGATATTCAGGTAGCTGTAGATGCTATTAAATCAGCAACATACCCTCATCATTTTTTAAGTACAACAAAATCAGGATCTACTGCTATTTTTGAAACAAAAGGCAACAAGAATGGTCATGTAATTCTTCGAGGTGGTGCTACTGGGCCAAACTTTACAAAAGAGTATGTTGATGAGTGCGTTGCTAAATTAAAAAAATCAGATATCGATACAAAGGTAATGATTGACTGTAGCCATGGTAATAGTCAAAAAGATCATAATAAGCAAACAGCTGTATTAGCAGATATCTGTGAGCAAATTAAAATAGGTGATGATATTTTTGGTGTAATGATTGAAAGTAACCTAGTTGAAGGTAATCAAGACATCAACTCTAAACCGTTAAAGTATGGACAAAGTGTTACAGATAAATGTGTTGATTTTGATCAAACTATAAAAATGTTAGAGATGCTAGCAGAAGCTGTCCAAGCTAGACGCAACTCTCAAGAAAAAAAAGAGGTTAAAGAAGAGTCTCAATTTTCTCTGCTATAGCTTCCTAAAGACTCACTATTTTAAATACTAGATTTATGTTTATTTACATAATTTTCCGCTACGCTCTCTAAAGATCCTTCCAATTTCTTTAAATCTCTATTTGAATTATTTTTTGTATACTCAGATGAATTATGGTTTTTCCATACGAGTTTATTATCCTTATTATTAGTTTGCTTATAACTATTATCAGCATCACCAGTTATTTCTCGGTATGAGTTAATAACTTCTGGCTTTTCTATATTCATCTTTTTTGCTCCTTTAATCTTTTCATTTGAAAAAGTTGGCACACCATTATTATCTGACTCATATATCTCGGCAAAAGAAGCTGAATAAACAAAAACTAAGAGAGTTATAATTATGTATTTTTTAATCATTTATAAGTTAGTAAATTAGATAGGTAATGAAAATATTTTAACAAACAATATATTTAGTCGCATTTATATTAAGTGATTTATTATATTTTTTCAGATTAAGATAGGTTCGAAACTACGCAAAAACTTCACTTAAGTGTTTTTTATAGTTAATAGCATATTCTTCAACTTTTGGATCTTTGATAACATCATTACAGATAAATGTGTTTAGTGGAGACATACCTAAAAACTGATGAGCCTTATGAAAATGCAAATATACACCATCTACTCCAACACCTTCAAAAAATTGCTCTCTATCTATAAAAGCTTCCATTGGTGCATTCCACGTTAAAGATAGCATATAATTTTTACCTTGCAGCAAACCTCCAGAACCATATTTTTTATTAGCATCATGGCGAGATCTACCATCACTTGCATATAGCTTACCATGACCTATAGTTAGAACTTCATCAAGATATTTTTTTACAATCCAAGGAGGTCCCATCCACCAACCAGGCATCTGATGAATAACAGTATCAGCCCAAAGCCATTTCTGTATTTCTTCTTCAATATTATAGCCATTCTCTATAGCGGTTACTTTTACTTCGTGACCTAAGCTTTTCAGATGATTCTCTGATAAATCACTTAGATACTGATTTAGTGCCCCTTTTGAATGACCAAATTCTTTTTTACCATTTATTAATAGAATATTCTTTTTCATAAAATTTCCTTTACTGAACAGCTAAGTTAATAAGCTGGCTACCTTGGCAGACAGCTCCAGTATTATGAATGCTAATTACAACTCCACCATAAGGCATTTTTAGTTCTTTCTTTGTCATAGTAGCGGTTTGAATATATTGACCTATTACATCACCAGCTTTAAATTTATCACCTGCTTTGATAAACCACTCATATAAACCACCTTCAACTGCTTTTATATGTTTATAGTTAGTAATATCATTATGGACTATTTCAGTATTTAATAGGTCTGTCTCAAAAGGAGAATCAATAATATCTTTTGACTTAAGATAGTTTAAAACACCTTGGCTTTGCATTTTAGCATCTTCAAAGTTTATATATTCTTCAGAGCCTAATTCTAATGTATAGCCTTCTTTTAAAATAGATTCATTTCTACCCTGCTTCTTAAACTCTTGAGATAGATGCCACCATGGACAAAATATAGCTTCATCTAATGCGCCATCCGCTTTATCATTATCAATAACCAAAGTATGCTTATAGCCAAATTTTTCAGCTGACTTTTTAGCAAACTCTGCTGTATAAAGATAAGTAACTGCATCTGTATCTGTATGTAAATCTAAAACAAAGTCTGCTTTTAAAGCTTCTTGTTGCATTAGTAAATTCAATCTTTTAGCTCTTGAAAGCTCCCACTCATTAGCAAGCTCTTTTTTGATTTCTGATTGTAGTAACTCTTCAAATGCTTTTTTGTAATCTTGCTTAGATGATTTAATATGTTCTTTAACAAATGCTGAATAATCAATTTTAGGATAATTATAGTACCGATTAAAATTATCACCTGTAGCAGAATCAAAACGACCTTGATGCCCTGCTCCAATAAATACATCTTTACCAATAGGGTTACACTGAGGAATTAGATATACATCACCTTTGGGTTGATACTTTTTAAAATACTCTAAAAGCTCCACCATCACAGTATTACCTTGTAATTCAGAAGCGTGCATACTTGCTTGCATATATACACTAGGAGCATTTTTATCACTACCTTTGATAGTAATTTTCTCAACACAAATATCTTCGCCTGTTGATGATTGGCTTACTTTGATTTTTTCTTTCGAAATATAGTTCATTATTTTGTCACTAAAATATTAATAGACTAATTTTAGTACATTTTGAGAAAAAAATTTACTTTATTAATATAAAGTAGCAAAATAACATATCATTTATTTTCACTTAAATCTAAACATGGAACTGGAAAATATCCAAAAAAAACAATTTATTAATTTATTTCAAATAGAAATGTGGGAAAGATTTGCTTTTTACTCTTTCACATCATTATTTGTTCTTTTTACAATTTCTATGAGTTTCTCAGAAAAAGACGCATATATGATATTTGGTGTATTTTCTGGATTAGCTTATGGGTTACCTGTTGTTGGTGGAATAATCGCAGATAAGCTTCTTGGAATCAAAAGAGCAATGGTTACGGGAGCCATAGTATTAACTCTTGGTTATTTTAGTTTAGGTCTTTCTTATAGTTATCATGCTGTGATGCTTAGCTTATCTATGATAGCGATTGGTAATGCTCTTTTCAAACCAGCTCCCTCATCATTAATTGGTATGATCTATGATAAAGATGCCGCTCAAACAAGTGCAGCATTCTCCATGTACTATATGGCAATAAATATAGGTGCTTTTTTTGCAGGTGTGGCAGCTCCTCTTATAGCGAAATATACAAACTTTCATATTGCTTTTATTGTTGCCGCTATAGGAATGCTATTTGCTATATTAAGCTTTTTTAAGAAGTTTGGCCTATATAAATCATTATACAATGAAGTTGGTAGTAAGCCATTAGAGCTCAGAAATATTGCTTTTTCAGTTCTAATTTTATGTTTATTATTATTATGCTCATTTATTCTATTAAACTATAATGAGGTTGCTTTTTATATAATAATTGCAATAACAGCTTCGGTATTAATTTATTTATTTTCATCTTCTTTTAGCTATAGTGACAATGTTACTAAAGTAAAGCTTATAACAGGTGTTTGCTTATTCGTCCAAGCTATATTTTTCTTTATAATATATGCTCAAACATTTTCAACTCTTGTTATTTTTGCTAAAAATAACGTGGTCCTTAGCATTTTTGGCTTTGATATTTCACCAGCATCTTTTACATCTGTAAGCTATTTTTGGATATTAACTTTAAGTCCTATACTTGCCAAATTATATTTATATATTCATGAGAAAAAATATAACTTCAATACTTTTGATAAGTTTGCTACCTCTATATTTTTATGTGCGATAGCATTTTTGATATTATATTTTGCTTGTATTACTACTGCTGGAGCTGATAGCAAGATAACTAGCTTATGGTTAGTTATTTACTATTTCTTAGCTTCTTTAGCAGAATTATTTATATCTGCTATGGGACTTGCTGTAGCAGCACAATATTTCCCAAGAGAAAAAATTGGCTTATGTATGGGCGCATGGCTTTTATGTCAAGGCTGTGGTCAAACATTAGCTGGTAAAATAGCGGGTTATATTTCTATGCCAAGCGAAAGTGTATCAGCTAAAGATAGTTTGATTGTATTTACTAACTACTTTGAAAAATTCTCTATTGTTTGCTTTATAGTAGCGATTATATTTACAGTAATTGCTATATATATAAGAATTTTATCTAAAAAGAAAAATATATCTTTCGCTTAGGTTATCAAAAACACTTATAGCATCCATAAGCAATACCTATTACACACCCTACCTTAAAATGTTAGAATAACTCTAATAATCTTTAACACTTAATGTATCTAATGATAAAAGTAACAAGTTTTAATGCTAATGGTATCCGTGCAGCTACTCGTAAAGGTTTTTGGGAATGGTTTGAATCTCAAAATATAGATTTCTTATGTATCCAAGAAACAAAAGCTCAATTTCATCAACTTGAAGGAGATGAACAGTATTTTCCTGAAGGTTATCACTATGATTTCAAAGATGCTGTTAAAAAAGGCTATAGTGGTACTGCTATCTATGCTAAGAAAAAGCCTCTGAAAGTTATCAAAGAGCTTGGGCTAGACTGGGCGGATGATGAAGGTCGCTATATCCAATTTGATTATGAAAACTTTAGTATTGCAAGTTTATATCTACCAAGTGGCTCTAGTGGTGATGTTCGTCAAGAATACAAAATGCAGTTTCTTGAAAGGTATAAAGAAATACTTAAAGAACAAGTTAAATCTGGTAGAGATTTTATAATTTGTGGCGACTTTAATATTGTACATAAAGAAATAGATATTAAAAATTGGAAATCAAACTATGGCAAGACTTCTGGAGTATTACCAGAAGAACAAGCTTGGCTAGATCATATTTTTGATGATTTAGGTTGGGTTGATACTTTCCGAGTAATTAATCATGAACCATTACAATATACGTGGTGGTCAAATCGTGGGCAAGCTCGTGCTAACAATGTTGGTTGGAGGATTGATTACCATATTTCAACGCCTGCACTAAAAGACAAAGTTGTACCTGAGTCTGACTATGTTTACAAAGAAAATTGGTTCTCAGATCATGCTCCGTTAACTATTAGTTATGATTATGAGGTTTAGCAAAGGTTAAAGTATGGATGTAACAGTAATTATCTCTTCAATACTCTCAGCATTTTTGGCATATTGGTATTTATGGGCGATAGCTCTAGTTTTTCTTTTTATGAAAACACCTTTTTTCAAAGGTTGGATAGGTGAAAAAATTCTAATAATGTCAATAAAAAATATTGTTAAAGAAAAAAATGGAATATTATTAAATAACCTTCTGCTACCCATTGAAAAAGATACTACTCAAGTAGATCATGTTTTATTGTTACCTTCTGGAATATTTGTAATTGAAACTAAAAATATGAAAGGTTGGATATTTGGAGATGTTAAAAGTAAAACTTGGACACAACAAATATATAAACATAAATCAAAATTTCAAAATCCACTTCACCAGAACTACAAACATATTAAAACTATTGAATCTATGCTTGAGCTAAATGACTTATCTAAAATTCATAATATCGTTGTTTTTGTAGGAGCATCTACTTTTAAAACAAAAATTCCTGAAGGTGTTTATAGTATATTTAGATTAAGAGGTTTACTTAAAACACAAAAAGAAAATACTTTTAGTGGTGAAGTACTAAAAGAATATGCAGATATCTTAAAAAGCCAAAAACATAAAAGCTCAATAAAAAACAACTATAAACATATTAAAAGCCTTAAAGAAAAATACTCGTCTGAGAATATCTGTCCAAAATGCTCAAATGAACTAATTGAAAGAACTATTAAAAAAGGTGACCGAAAAGGACAAACTTTTTTAGGATGTAGTAGTTTTCCAAAATGTAGATATATTAAAAATTAAAGTCATGCCAAACACTTATATATTTTCAGGTCTACCAGGAGTAGGCAAAACAACTTTAGCTAAACAACTAGCGCAAGTTATGCCCAATACTGTCTACTATAGAATAGATACAGTTGAATATTATCTAAAAAAAGCATATCCACAAGAACTAACTATACAAGGTTATGAGTTAGTATATTACCAAGCAAAAGAGAGTCTAAAGCTTGGCAAAAGTCTAATTATAGATTGTTGCAACCCAGTTATAGAGTCTCGAGAATTATGGAATAAACTATCACAAGTTAATTTTACAAAAATTATAAATATTGAAGTTATATGTAGTGATAAGCAAACTCATAAAAATAGAATAGAAACAAGATACAAAACTAATCCAAATAAATATCCTACTTGGCAAGATGTACTTAATAGAGATTATCAATTATGGGATCAAAACATTATTAGAGTTGATACATCATCTAATAATAAAGTAGAAGATATATTAAAAATTTTAGAAAAAAACATAGCAAAACATATAAGTTAAATTGGAGTATAAATGAATTACAAAAATCTTTTTAAAGGAATGATTATAGCCTCTTCTATTGGGATGTTTAGTTTTGGCTATTCAGATAGTAATACTACAGAACATGCTCATTGGGGTTACTTAGGTTCTGATGGTCCAGAACATTGGGGAGAATTATCTTCTGAATATAAAGAATGCTTAAGCGGTAAAAAACAATCTCCTATAAATATTATTACAACAAACACTATCAAAGGTACAGAATCTGACAAAATAAAAATTGACTATCATTTACATGTAGATGAAATTTGGAATAATGGTCACACAATTCAAATACAGTTTAAACCAGGTAGTTATATCTATATAGGTAAACAAAAATATGAACTAAAACAAATGCATTTTCATACTCCTAGTGAAAATTATTTAGATGGAAAAGAGTTTCCTTTTGAAGCTCATTTTGTCAATATCTCAAAAGATGGCAAAATTGCTGTTTTAGGGTTGCTTTATGAATACAATAAAAAAGGAAATCAATTTATAAAAGAGATATGGCAACATATACCAAAAAAAGTTGGCTCTACAAATAAGTTTGATTTTACAATTCATAAGGATGATAATCCAATTCCAAATGGACATCATTCATTCTATGAATTCACTGGATCTCTAACAACTCCCCCTTGTACGGAAGGTGTGAAATGGGTTATATTAAAGCAAAAAGCTTATGTCTCTAAAGAAGAGGTTAAAACATTTGAAGATATTTTGCATTTTGATAACAATAGACCTCTTCAAAAAGCTTATGATAGAAAAATAATTCTTGAAGATGAATAAAATATATTAAGGAAAATTAAATGAGTAATAATCACTTTGATGTAATAAGTTTAGGTGGTGGTTCTGGTGGTATAGCATCTGCTGTACAGGCTGCTAAATTTGGTAAAAAAGTTGCAATCATCGAAAAGCGTGAGCTAGGTGGTACTTGTGTAAATAGAGGTTGTGTACCTAAAAAAGCTATGTTTTATGGTGCTATGATTGCAGAACAGTTAAAACATGATGTTGCTGGCTATGGTTTTGATGTTGAATTTAAAGGTTTTAACTGGGCAAAACTGAAAGAAAAAAGAGCTACATATATTGGTAACATTCATGGTTTTTATGACAAATTATTAGATAAATGGGATATCACACATTTTAATAATTGGGGTAAGTTTAAAAATAATAAAACTATCATATTAGATGATGGAACTGAGCTTACAGCAGATCATATTTTTATATCACCAGGCGCCTACCCTACTGTACTAAAAAATATTGAAGGTTCTGAATTAGGTATCACATCTGATGAGTTTTTTGAGCTAGAAGAAACTCCTAAAAAAGCTGTAATTGTTGGTGGTGGTTACATTGGTGTTGAGATTGCTGGAGTACTAAATGCTCATGGCACCGATACAACTGTTATGGTTCGTAGAGAAAAACCTCTAATGGAATTTGATAATGATATTAGTGATGCTCTAGTTGAATGTATGGAAATGACAGATCTAAAAATCATGAACCATACAAATATCACAAAAGTTGAAAAAACTGGCAATACCCTAAAAATCACTACAGATACTGATAAAGTTCTAGAAAATGTTGATACTCTAATCTGGGCAACAGGGCGTGCTCCAAATACACATAATTTAGGTATAGAAAATACTGATATAGAAATGACTGATAAAGGTGTTATTCCAGCTAATGATTTTAGTGAAACAAATGTTGCTGGAGTATATTCTTTAGGAGATGCTTCTGGAGTTCCTCAACTTACACCTGTAGCTATCAAGACAGGTAGATATCTTGCTCGTAGACTTTTTAATGGCGAAAATGACTTAAAAGCGAATTTAAAGTATATACCTACTGTGATATTCTCTCACCCTGCTATTGGTACAGTTGGCTTATCAGAAAAAGAAGCA
Source organism: Candidatus Francisella endociliophora (assembly GCF_000764555.1). Taxonomy (NCBI): domain Bacteria; kingdom Pseudomonadati; phylum Pseudomonadota; class Gammaproteobacteria; order Thiotrichales; family Francisellaceae; genus Francisella; species Candidatus Francisella endociliophora. The sequence continues at coordinate 249,206 of NZ_CP009574.1, forward strand.
AGAGAAAAATATGGTGATGATAATGTCAAAGTTTATAAGTCTCGTTTCACAGCACTATATTGTGCTATCTCAGGTCACAGAATGCCTACAGTTATGAAATTAGTTGTAACTGGTGAAAATGAAAAAGTTGTAGGTTGTCACATGATAGGTCTAAATGTTGATGAGATGCTTCAAGGATTTGCAGTAGCTATCAATATGGGTGCTACTAAGCGTGATTTTGATGATACTATAGCTATCCATCCTACTAGCTCAGAAGAGCTTGTGACTATGTAAGGAATTTTATGATACTAACTACAGCAGATACTCTTGGTAAAAGAGAAATCATTGAACATAAAGGGCTAGTTACTGGAATAATTGTGCGTACACCAACTATTACTCAAGGTATATTAGGTGGTTTGAAAAATATCATTGGTGGTAAAAACACTTCTTATACAAATGTCTGTAAAGATGCTCGATTACATGCCGAACAAGAAATGATAAATCAAGCTAAAGAACTTGGAGCTAATGCAATAATTGCTATTCGTTATGATTCAAGTAGCCTTGGTGGTAATACTAGTGGTACAGAAGTTTTTTGTTATGGAACAGCTGTAGTTGTTAGATAAAATTAAAAAAAAATAAAGATATACAGAATAAATAACCAAACTTATACAATTTTCTTATTGTTTTCATGATCAAAATCTCTTATGATAAATTGTAAACCTTTGTCCAAAGGTATGTTTTCAAATTAATTGGGAGAATTTTATGATAATTGATGATATTAATCATTCAAAAAGTCAAAATAGTGTCGCGCCATTTTGGGTTTTATGGACATTAGAACTATGGGAAAGATTTGGTTACTATGGTCTACAAGCCATTTTGGCAATATATTTTGCTAAAAAATTAGGGTTTAGCGATGGTGACGCTATGCTTATCTTTGGTTCTTTTTCAGCTTTACTATATGGTGGTCCTTTAATTGGTGGTTGGATTGGGGATAGCTATTTAGGTGCTAAAAGAACTATATTTATAGGAGCTGGAATACTCTTCTTATCATATTTGTCACTTAGCTTTGCTACTGTTATTGCTGAGCAGATAGGAAGTACTGAGAAAACTATTGTAATGTATTCGTTAGCTGGAGTTGCTATCGGTTTTGGATTATTTAAGCCAAATCCAACCTCTCTTATATCTAAACTTTTCGAAAAAGGTGATCCTGCCTTAGATGGTGCTATGACAATGTACTATATGGCGATAAATATTGGTTCCTTTGTATCGATGCTTATTACACCATTTGTTGCTGCTAAATTTGGATATCTTCACGCATTTTTGTGCTCTGCTATCGGAATGTTACTTGGCTTGATTAGCTATATAATTTTTTATCCAAAAATTGCAAAAGTTTCAACAGATGCAGGATTACAAAAATTTTCTTGGAGTAAGGCTATTATTGTTATTATAGGATCTTTAATAGCTATAACAATTTCTGCAAATATCCTTGAAAATACTAACTTATGTACTGCAGTTGTTATCGTAATAGCAATAATTGCTTTAATTTATTTCTTCGTACAAATGATAAAGCAACCAGAGCATGAAAGAAAAAGAATGATTGTTGCTCTTATACTTATTATTCAAGGAATTATATTTTTTGTGTTATACCAGCAAATGCCAACCTCCTTAAACTTCTTCGCTGTTAATAATGTTAACCCTCATTTCTTAGGTATGACACTTCAAGGTGAACAATGGCAGGTATTAAATCCTTTAGCTATCCTTGTAGTATCACCTTTACTTTCTATTTACTATAGAAAATCTGCAGGAACACATGTCACAAAGTTCTGTTTTGGAATGACTCTTTGTGCTATGGCTTTCTTAGTTCTTTACCTTCCTCAATTTACAGCAACTGATGGCATTGTATCAGGATGGTGGTTAGTATTAACTTACTTCTTACAATCTACTGGTGAACTACTTATCTCAGCTTTAGGTTTATCAATGGTTGCTGAACTTTTTCCTCGTAAAATGAGTGGATTTGCTTTAGGGATGTGGGCTCTTACTACAATGGTTGCTGGACCAATAGGTGGTTATGTAGGTGCATTAACAGCTCCTGCAGAAGGAGTTGTTTTCACTAAAGTTGAAAGTGTTGCCGTTTATGGAAATGTTTTCTTAACAATAGGTATATTTGTAACTATTGTTGCAGCAATAATGTGGGCTGCTCGTGGATGGTTAAATTCTATTATAGAAAGTACTCGTATCCATATTGCAGCAGAGGGGCTACATGGTATGCATGAAGAAGCAAGTATTTTACCAAATACTGAAGATCTTAATTCTTAAACTTTTGGCTTTCTTACACTCTTATTCTGATGAATTTTTTGTTTAATTTTCTTAGCAAAATCCTTGTTATGACTTGAAGCTTTTTTTTGATTGCTGTTTCTATTATTTTTATTTGCTCTTTTAGCTGCAATTATTTTTACTTCATCAATTTTTTTAACTTTTGTCTTACGAGACATACTAGTTATAGGTACATTATGAGTAGATTCAAAACCTTCTAGCTCTTCACGAGGTAAAAGATGTCCTATCAGATGCTCAATATTTGATAATGATTCTACTTCATCTGCACTTACTAGAGATATAGCCAAACCATCTTGCCCTGCTCTACCTGTACGGCCAATTCTATGAACATAATCTTCTGCAACATTTGGTAAATCCAAATTTATTACACATGGTAGTTGAGCAATATCAATTCCACGAGCTGCAATATCAGTAGCAACTAACACATTTATCTCTTTTGCCTTAAAATCTGCTAATGCTTTTGTACGAGCAGTTTGACTCTTATTACCATGAATTGCACTACTTGTTATATCTGCTTTATTAAGCTTTTCAGAGATTTTATTAGCACCGTGTTTTGTACGCGAGAAAACCAATACTTGATGTAAATCTTGAGTTTTAATCAATTCTATCAATGCATTGATTTTTGTAGATTTATCAAGTGTGTAAATCTTTTGAGTAATTTTCTTAACTGTAGTATTTACAACATTTGCTGATACTGATTGAGGATTATTTAGAAACTCATTAGCAAGATTTTTAATTTCCGGTGAAAATGTTGCTGAGAACATTAGCGTTTGGATTTTTTTAGGTAATAGTTTATGAATTCTTTTTAAATCATGTATAAAACCCATATCTAACATTCTATCTGCTTCATCAAGAACTAGAGTGTTTAAGCTATCAAATTTAATAGCATTTTGACTATATAAATCAAGCAGTCTACCTGGTGTTGCAATTAGTATCTCAACGCCTTTACGAAGTTTCATCATTTGAGGATTTATACTTACCCCGCCAAAAACAACTGTAGAACGAATATGTGTATTTTCACCATATATTCTAACTTGATCTTGGATTTGTGCAGCTAACTCTCTTGTTGGAGTTAGAACTAGCACTTTAATTTTATTTGCCTGAGCTTTTGGCTGATCTAATAACCTTTGGATAATTGGAAGTGTAAAACCAGCCGTTTTGCCTGTACCAGTCTGAGCTGATGCCATTACATCATTTCCTTTTAAGACTAATGGTATTGCTTTTGCTTGGATTGGAGTTGGTTTTGTATAGCCTTTTTTATCTAATGCGCTACATATTGAGGGATTTAAACCTAAATCAGAGAATTTCATTTATTTTACCTATGTTTTTTGACTCAGCTATATTAACACTAATAAGTCATATTTACCCTATAAAGATGGTTTATTAAATAATATAATTTTGTTATGTCACAAAAGTGCAACTTAATATGTCAAATACAAACTGTCCTACAATAGGAAAAAAAGTCAGAGATCACCTTATAAAATTAGGCTTAGAACAGCCAAGAGAATTTAATCTTGATAATGATGTCAAAATAGAAAAAATCTCTAAAGCATATGGTGAAATACTAGATGCCTTAGGGCTACAGAGTCATGAATTTGAAAAGACCCCATTTAGAGTAGCTAGAATGTTTTCACAAGAGATTTTCAATGGTCTTAACTACGATAACTTTCCAGCATGTGCTTTATACGAGAATGAATTTAAATATGATGGAATTCTAACTCAGAAAAATATACCTATAATGTCTATTTGTGAGCATCATTTTGTACCATTTGAAGGTACTGCAGAAGTTTCATTTATTCCTAAAAATAACAATATTATTGGATTAAGTCGTATTAATGATATTTGTGATTTTTTTTCACGCAGACCACAGATACAAGAAAGAATGACTGCTCAAATTTTTGAGAGTTTAAAGTTTATTTTAGGTACAACAGATGTTTCTATAAAAATAACGGCTAAACACACTTGTGTATCATTTAGGGGTTGTAATAATAAAGATAGTGAAACATATACCCAAATGATTGGGGGTTTCTTTGCAAAATAAATATGGATTTAAAGTGAGTAATTTATTAGATATTGGATGCTTATTTTTTATAGCATTAATAATTGGCTGTTTTTTATCAAAAGGATATCTGAGATATTTCTTAATAAGTTTAACTGTTATTTACTATCTTATTGGTAGTGGAATATTAGGTAACCTCTTAGCTAAACCATTAAAATCTGAGGTTTCAGATATTAAAGCATGTGCAAATACTAATGGAATTATATTATTAGGTGCTGGGTTAAATAATGCTTATGGTGAGTTGGAGCCTAGTTTAGGGGCTTATGATCGTATAGTTAAAGCGGTAGAAGTTTATAATAGACATCCTCAAAAAATTATAGTAACAGGAGGTATTCCATCTGGTGAAACTATATCAGAAGCTGAAGTTTATGCTAAAGAGCTTCAAAACTTAGGTGTACCAAAGACAGATATAATCTTAGAAACAAAATCAAAAAATACTTATCAAAATGCTCAATTCACAAAAGAGCTTCTAAAAAATAGTAACGGAACTTACTGCTTAGTTACAGGAGGTATTCACTATAGAAGAGCTAAGATATTCTTTGACAAATTCGATATAAATACAATTAGTTTAGCATCATCAAAATTAACAACAGGTATAAAAGTTTTACCAAATGCTTATAACTTTTATATAACTCAAAGAATTATTCATGAATATTTTGGAATAGTAAGAAGTTATTTATAACTGAAGTTACGCACTAAACATAAATTTGAGCAAAAAGACAAAGTTATTATATGCAAGGCAGGTTTTTATTAGCATAGCACTAGCTATGGTAATAAAGTTCTAACGCAGGCAGATGATACTTTAGCTTTTTGTCCTTTGGATGGTATGATTTGCATCAAATAGCATCGTTAACAAGATTTGAAACTACTAGTAGCTCCTACATCTCGTTGCCTCGATCTTCAACACAACTCATATCACTCAAAATATGTTTAGTGTGCAATTTCAATTATAAACTCATTTCTAGTATTTGTCTGCTATCTTGCAGAGTAATATCCTGGTTTTCACCTAAAGCAACCATACCATTTGTCTCTAAACTATTTATAACTTTATCAAAATGCTCAGAGCCAAACTTATAAGAACTTAGCTTCGTTGGATTACCTACTTTTTCAAAAAACTCTACTGTTTTTATAATAGCTAAATCAATCTTCTCATCTTTACTTAGAGAGCTTGATACACCAAGTACTCTTTCTGCATATTGAGCAATCTTATCGCCCTTTTTATCTCTCTTATGTTGCATAATACTTGGTAAAACTATAGCTAAAGTTTGAGCATGATCTAAACCATAAAAAGTTGTCAATTCATGTCCAATCATATGAGTAGACCAATCCATAGCAACTCCACGAGATATTAGCGAGTTAAGCGCCATAGTTGCTGACCACATGATATTTGCTCTTACATCATAATCATTAGGATTATTTATAACTTTTTCACCCTCTTCCATAAGAGTTTGTAAAATACCTTCTGCAAACCTATCTTGTAAAGGCGCATTTTGCGGAAATGTTAAATACTGCTCCATAACATGAACAAAAGCATCAACTACACCATTAGCAACCTGACGAGCCGGAAGAGTATATGTAACTTCTGGATCTAAAACAGAAAATTTAGGAAAAACTTTCTCACTCATAAAGGCTAGTTTTTTATCAATTTCTCTTCTGGAAATAACAGAGCCACAGTTCATCTCAGAACCTGTTGCTGGAATTGTTAATACTGTACCAAAATCTAAAGCATCTTTAACCTCAGCACCCTTTGCTAATATATCCCAAGTATCTCCCTCAAATTTAGAAGCTGCTGCTATAAATTTAGTCGCATCTATTACAGAACCACCACCAACTGCTAATATGAAATTGACATCATTTTCTTTAATATATTTGACAGCTTTCATACAAGTTTCATATTCAGGATTTGGCTCAACTCCAGAAAACTCATGTACATTATGGCTTGCTAAAGCATCTTTAACTTGTTGATAAACACCATTTTTTTTGATACTTCCACCACCATATATCATCAAAACTTTATCATCTTTTGAGATAGCTTCTGATAACTTAACTATTTCACCTTTACCAAAGAAGATTTTGACAGGATTATAATATTCAAAATTTTGCATACAAATTTACCTTTTCATTTATTAAACAAATTACTCTCATTAGTATAACTCTTTCAACTACAAAATATAATTTATACTAGTAGCTTTTTATTTCAAACAATACAATTTTTACATTAAAATAATCTATATAAAGAATAGAAGAAACTTACTAAATTTCTATCTCTGATCACAATAGAAAATATTTTACCGCTTTAATAAATATATTTTTAATAAAAAAACATTGGTGTAAGATCTAACATTTTAAATGTCTTAATAGAAATATGATGTTTTTTCCAGAAAATATCAAGTACATAAAAGTTAAACAAAAGCTTACAAAGCTCTAAAAAACATTAGACAATATATAAATTTTATATTAATATTAATAAGTTTATTAAATTTATTTAAAATGTATTTATGATTTTTAGGGATATCTTTATTAAGATTAGTATTATTTTTTGCGTTACTATTAGTGTCCTAATAGTATCATTGAATATTTCTGGAGCTAGTGAGCCTAATAATAGCCAAAAGGCAATATTAGAAATAGTATCTTTTAAAGCAAAGAAAAATGTTGCCACAAAAGATATATTGAAAGCATCTAATAAGGTAACCAATGATCTTAAAAAATATGATGGTTTTATTAAGAGAACGCTTACCCAAAATACAGATAAACCAGACCATTGGGTAGATATTGTAGAGTGGAATTCTCTAGAGAAAGCTCATTCATCAATGCTTGAAGCTATTGATAATACAGATGTTCAAAACTTCTTATCATTAATGAAAAATGGTGAAAGAACATATCAAACAAAATCTGAATATTTAAATATTCAATCTCAAACCGATTAAATCTTATATTCATATACTTTTCTTTGCTATACTCTATTAAATTCTCATAAATTAATTCAACACATGCAATATACAAAACTAGGTAAAACTAATATAGATATCAGTAGGATATGTCTTGGAACTATGACTTGGGGTAGACAAAATACACAAGCAGAAGGTTTTGAGCAAATGAATTATGCACTTTCTAAAGGTGTAAACTTTTGGGATACTGCTGAAATGTATGCAATCCCCCCTACTGCAAAAACTTATGGCAAAACAGAAGAAATAATTGGAAATTGGTTCAAAGCTTCTAAAAAACGCCAAGATGTAATTTTAGCAACGAAGTTCTCTCCAATGCCTTGGGCTAGAAATGAAGAAAATCCAGTAACAAATAAAGCAACTATAATAGATGCTGTGAATAATAGTCTAAAACGTTTGCAAACAGACTATATTGATTTGTATCAATTTCATTGGCCAACAAATAGACCACATTACCATTTTGGTAACTGGTGGGATTTTGAGCCTTCTGTAGGTCACAATAACAAAGAACAAATAGTAGAAAATATTTATGAGACTCTTATAACTTGTGATGAATTAGTAAAAGCTGGAAAAATTAAATATATTGGTCTTTCAAATGATTCTGCATGGGGAATCAATCAGTTTATAAAACTGTCAGAAAAATATAATCTACCACGTTTAGCTAGTATTCAACATGAATATAATCTAAATAGACGCAGAGATGAAACTGATGTGATGGAGACATGTGCTCTTGAAGATATATCTTATTTAGCATGGTCACCTCTTGAACAGGGAGTGATTACTGGTAAATATCGCAATGGAGCTCGTCCTGCTGGCACTAGAATGTCTCCTGAGATTTTGGATGGACAAGAGGATCGCTATGGCTTTAGGTTTGCAACGAATGATAATGCTGTTACAGAATATATTGAAGTAGCAAAGAAACATAACCTAGATATTTGTCAAATGGCTATAGCATTCACAATTAGAAAACCATATATGAGCTGTAGTATTATTGGAGCTACAACTATGGATCAGCTAAAAACAAATATAGATGCTATAAATCTTAAGTTATCTGATGAAGTTTTAGCTGATATTGAAAAAGTCAGAAGAAAGTATCCAGTACCTTTTTAAATATAATAAATTATGAAATATACAAAACTTGGTAATACAAATTTAAGCATTAGTAGAATTTGTCTTGGAACTATGACTTGGGGTCAGCAGAATACTCAGACTGAAAGTTTTGAACAAATGGAGTATGCTTTATCCCAAGGAGTAAATTTTTGGGATACTGCTGAAATGTATGCTTTTCCTAGAACTCCAGAGACTTATGGTAAGACTGAAGAGATAATTGGCAATTGGTTTCAGCAGTCAAAAAAAAGAGATAGCATAATATTAGCTTCAAAATGTTCTCCTGTTGGATATATAAGAAATAAACCTATTATAAGTAGAGAAAATATCTTAGAAGCTGTAGATGGTAGCCTCAAGCGTTTAAAAACTGATTATATAGATTTGTATCAATTTCATTGGCCAACAAATAGGCCTCATTACCATTTTAATCTCTGGTGGAATTTTAAACCAGCAACAAGTGAGTCTAAATCTCAAATTATTGAAAATATTTTTGAAACATTACAGACTTGTGATGAACTAGTAAAAGCTGGAAAAATCAAATATATAGGTCTTTCAAATGATTCTGTTTGGGGAGTCAACCAATTTATAACTATTGCTGAAAAATATAATCTACCTCGTATTCAAAGTCTTCAAAACGAATACAATTTACACCGTCGTCGAGACGAAACAGATATTATGGAAACATGTGCTCTTGAGGATATTTCATACCTTGCTTGGTCTCCATTGAATATGGGAGTAATCTCAGGAAAGTATATAAAAAACCAACGTCCTATTGAATCTCGAATGTCAAATAAGTTTTTATCTAATCAAAATTTAAAAGATATGCTTGCATATAGACTTGCCGTTAAAGATGAAGTCACGCTTGAATATCTAAGAATAGCTCAAAAACATAACCTAGATATTTGTCAAATGGCATTAGCATTTACTATTAGGAAACCTTATATGAGCTCTAGTATTATTGGTGCTACAAGCATAAAACAACTAAAAACAAATATAGATGCTATAAACCTTGAATTATCTGATGAAGTCTTAGCTGATATTGAAAAAGTCAGAAGAAAATATCCAGTACCTTTTTAATATTAAGAGACCAAAAATATGCAAAAAAAAATTTTTTTAATTTTTATATGGATAAGCACAGTAGCATTCTATATGTATACTCGAATGATAAATACTTCATTATCTGCCTTTTCTATTCCTTTAAAATCAGAATATGGTTTTTCTGGAGTAGATATTGCTTGGGCTATTTCTATGTACAGTATGGCTATGCTAATAATGAAAATCCCTGTAGGAATGCTTGTAGATAGATATGGTATCGATATACCTGTAATGTTTGCTATGGGAATAGTTTTTGTTGGCACTGTATTATTTGCATTTCCAGTAAATTCCACTACTTTATTATCTTCTCGCTTTATAATTGGTATAGGTACAGCTTTTGCAATGATGAGTGCATATCGGCTTACAAGTATCATTCTTAGCAAAAGACTGTTTGCTGTTGCTACTGGTTTCATTTACTTTTTTGGTTCTTTTGCAGTATCTATGTCAGGAGCTCCTTTAAACTATGCTGTCCAAAGATATAGCTATAGTTATATAGTATTAACTCTTGCCATTATAATATTCCTAATTTTGTTAGTTTATTCAGTTAGCAGATTTAAATATGGTAGCATTCCTAAAACTGGTAACATTAAGTCTTTTAGTGATTACTTTAAGGGGGTAAAAAGTATATTTACTGATAGACAAATAGTTTTTACAATAATTTATACTAGCTTTTTTACTTGTGTATTTTTTAACACTATAGGTTATTGGGGCAATACTATATTGCTTAACACTAAACTACCAAATACTGAACAAGCAGGCTTAATAGGTAATAGTATCGCATCATTATCATCAGGTATTGCATCAATTTTAGTTGGAGTAATAATTGCTACTCAGTTACTGCGAAGAAAACATATATTCCTATTCTCAACATTGGCGACAATTTCATTAGTTACTATTTTTTATACTAATATTACAAATATTTATATATTAACAACAGCAGCTATATTTTTTGGTTTTGGCTTTGGTTTTACAGGTATTGCATTTGATACTGCAAATAAACGTAACCAAACTTATCTTGTTAGTATTTTGTCAGTACTATTTCTTGTTGAATATATTCTAAATAGCATTATTAACCCTTTAGCTGCCCATATTCAAGAAACATTGGTTTTTTATGATTTTTCTACCTTTACTAGCTATAAAATAGCTTATGGGCTATTTTTACTTCTATTACTTATCGCAAATCTCTTAAGTTTCTATATAAAACCACAAAAAGCCTAAGCATATATGTTATATTTATACAAAATATAAAACTTCTAAAAATCATTGCGTATGCAACAATCTTTATTTTTAAAATCTCTTGAAATATATGTAAGCTTGGGTTGCTCAGAAGAAGAAAGAACTCAAAAACAAATGGTTAAAATTGATCTTGAATTAGAATTTAACCAAGACTATTCCGCAAGTGATACAGATAATCTTGAAGAAACAATTTGTTACTATACTTTGAGAAATAATATCCAAAAATTCTGTGATGATATTAGTTGTAACCTTATAGAGTACTTAGCTAAGCAAATTTTTCTATTTATACAAGATACTCACCAAGATGTAAAAGTTAAATATCTGAAACTTATCAAGTCCCCTCCTGTTTCACAAATAGAGTCAGCCTCTTTTATTATTAGGAGTTAGTATGCAATATATTATTGGAATTGGAGCAAATATAGGCTTTGTACTTGAGAATATCCATCTAGCAATAAATGCTCTAGATAATAATCCTGATATCAAAGTTTTAAAGAAAGCTAGCCTTTACAGTAGCAAAGCTATACTCAAAGAAGATTCTCCTGAGGATTGGGATATTAACTTTATAAATTCAGCTGTAAAAATCAATTCACCACTAGACCCAGAAGAACTTTTGAAAATTTTAAAAGATATTGAAAAAAATATTGGTAGAGATTTAGATGCTCCTATTTGGTCGCCTAGAGTTATTGATTTAGATATATTAGCTGCAGAAGATTATATTTTAGATTCTGAATTATTAACTATCCCACATAAAGAACTTGTACATAGAAGTTTTGCTTTAGCTCCATTACTTGAGCTTGATAGAAGCTGGCATCATCCTAAACATGCAGATATTGATTTACATACTAGGTTGAAGGAGCTTGGAGGAATACATAAGCTTAAGCAAACATTATCAAGTACTATGCGTATGGGTATTGTAAATTTATCAGATCAGTCTTTTTCAGATGGTCATTTTGATGATACTACAAGAAAATCTAATCTCTTTGAGCTTATAGAGTCTGGCGCAGAAATTATAGATATTGGAGCAGAGTCAACTAAACCTGACGCTACATCGATATCTGTAGATGAAGAATTTATTAGATTAGATAGTTTTCTAGAGTACCTAAAAAGCCAACTACCAAGCTTAAAATATAAACCATTAATAAGTATCGACACTCGCAAACTTGAGGTTATGCAAAAAGTACTGGACAAGTATAATGATATTATTTGGATGATAAATGATGTTGAATGTAATGACATTCAACAAAAAGCTAAATTAATTGCAAAATATAATAAGAAATATGTAATAACTCATAATCTAGGCATAGAATCTAGAAGTGAATATTTAGAAAAAAATAATGCTATAGATGAGGTTTGTGATTATATTGACTCCAAAAAAGCTATTATGCTAACAGAAGGTATTAAGCAATCAGATATTTATTTTGATGTTGGATTTGGTTTTAGTAAACAAAAAGATACAGCTATACATTTGTTAGCGAATATTGAGAAACTAAAAGAAAGACTTTCCTTAAAGACTCTTGTTGGTCATTCTCGTAAAATCTCTGTGTTAGGTTTAGAGAAAAATGCAAATATTGCACAACGAGATTTAGCCACAAAAAACCTTTCTGAAAAACTAATCAAAAGAGATATTGAAATAATTCGTGTACATAAAATTTAATAAGGAAGCAAAATGCCATACCATCCTAGTTTAGAAGCAATGCTTGATACACCAGAAATTAGAAGAATAAAGAAACTTGATCTTAGAGAACAGAGAGAAATTTTTGGAAAACTATCTGTAGAACAAATAAATAGAATTCCTAAACCAGATATCAACGAAAATGATATCAAACTAGAAAATGACACTATACTTAGACATTATCAACCTAAAAATGCAGCTACTGACAAATCAGTTCTATTTATTCATGGTGGCGGTTGGTGTTTAAGTTCAATAAACACATATGATCATGTGTGTAGATATCTATGCGATCAAGGAAATATAAATATTTTTTCACTAGAGTATGGGTTAGCACCTGAGCATAGGTTTCCAGCAGCTGTTAATCATGCTTTATTTGCTTATGATTGGTTATATAATAATGCAAAACAATATAATATTTCTCCAGACAATATTTTTGTAATGGGTGATAGCGCTGGAGGCAATCTTGTAACTATTATCTGTCATGAAAGACAAAAAAATATGCCAAAGGCACAGATATTAGTCTACCCTTCAGTAGATAAATATACTAATTATGCAAGTAATAAAAAGTTTGATGAGTATAAGTATCACCTTACTAAAGAATGGTGTAATATGTTTCTTGATGGATATCTTGGTGATGAAATCATGTCTAATCATGAGAATCTAAAAAAGCCTCGAATATCTCCTTTATTTTATGAAAATACTCAACAGCCCGATACGCTTATAATTGCAGCAACTCATGATATTTTGATTGATGGAATATATGCTTATGAGAAAAAACTTAAAGATCAAGGAGTGTTTGTAGAAACACATTATGATGATGAAATGTATCATGGATTTATGGGGTTAATTGGAATGAGTCCTCTACAAAATGCTAAAACTGCTCTAGATAAAGCTATAAAATTCATTAATGAAAGATAAGATAAATTAACTAATAAATATCAATATCCTATGAAACCAGTTTTTAAGACAGATAAAAAGCCAGGAATAAAGTCTGAACAAATTATTAAGAGATTTAATGAACTACCTGCATTTGTTGCAACTGGTGGTGAAATAGTATTTGTCTCAGATGATCTACTAGAAGTTCATACAAGGTTTAATCTTAATGAAAACACTATGAACTATCATAAATCTGGTTTTGGTGGTGCTATCTACTCATCTTTAGATCCTATTTATCCTTTACAATTTATTTATATATTAGGTGAAAAGTATGTTGTTTGGGATTTAGCTGCTAAAATTGAATATTTAAGACCTATTTATAATAATGTATATGCTAGATTTTTACTTACTCACGATCAAATATATGATATCAAAGAAAAGATTAAAACAAAAAATAGAACTACTATTGAGCTAGCTGTTGAATATACTAATATTGATTCAGATATTATTTATGCAAGAGCCATGAAGACGATATATATTGCTGATAAAGAATATTTCGAAACTAAAAATAAATAAAATAGTTTTATAATTTTACAGTCTTATTTGCAGCCATAGTTCTATATATCCCAATAGCACCTAAAACACCAGCAAAAACTAGTATTAATGTATATATAGCTAATCCAGAAATGCCATATTTAGCAGTAAATATACTTGCTATCAAAGGTGCTGCTCCACTAATCCCATTACCAATACTATAGCTAATCGCGCATCCTGTAGCTCGCCATTCTTGATCAAAAACCAATGAAAAAAATGGAGATACCGCCCCTTGTATAGCTGCCATAATTATACTAAAACAGAAAATAGCTAAAAAACTTACAATTAAATCATTAGCCTCCAGTAACATTATCAATGGATAAAACAAAATAACCAAAAATACTAAAGCTATATAAAAAAACCTTCATATAACCATACTTATCTGCAATATAACCAAATGAAGGATAAAATATACATGCAAAAAACAATATTATGCTATTTAAAAATAAAGCTCTATTCTCAGGGATTCTTTGATACTCAACTTGATAATTAACTAAATACGTAAATACCATGTAATATAACGAGGCACACATGCACGTAATTAATGAAACAATTATTATCTGTCGATATTGGCTAATTAATGCAGTTAAAAGCTTAATATTATTTCTATGCTTCGGTGGTTGATGTATATATTCCTCATTTCTATTGATATATAAATAAGTAACAAAGAGTAAACCACTCAGTATGAACGGAACTCTCCAAATAAGCTGATCATGATGTTTAAAGATTACCTCTGAAATTGCTCCAACAATTGATGCCAACAAAAATCCTGCTGAAGATATCGCAAAAATTACCCCTACTGACAGCCCAGGTTTCATCTTTGAATCACTAACACCTAATGTTATTAATGTAGGGAACTGCCCTCCTACTGATAATCCTTGGATAATCCTAAACAAAATTAATAAGATAGGTGCTACTATACCAATATCAGAATAACTTGGAATCAAGCCTATAAATATAGTAGATATCCCCATTGCTATCGTACACATATTTACAACATAAGCATAAGAAAATATATCTGCTAAATATCCCATGATTAAAGCACCAAATGGTCGAATAAATGTTCCAATAAAAAATACTGAAAATGTTAATAATAATGATAATTGATGATTCTCTGATGGAAAAAAGTTCAAAGATATAAATGTAGCAAAGTAAATATATAATGAAAAATCATACCATTCAAGGATATTTCCATAAGATATCTTAATAAGTGATATCACTTTCTTAGTCATATAATGTAATTTTTTTCAGACTATACCAAGTTAGTATACATACCTAAATCGACAATTTATATATGAAATATTTTTTACTTAAATAAATACTATTTATAGTTACTAAAGGATTTTTTTTACTTATAATAATATTCGTAATCATATATAGGAGAAAAAATGAAAATAGAAGATGTAAAGAAAAATGTTTTTTCAATGCCACTTTGTTCACCAACAGCAAATAGAATTGCTTATAAATTCACTAATAGAGAATATTTTATAATTGACTATATTGCAGACATTGAAATTCTAAAGAAATTTGTACCAGAACCTTTAAAACCAACAGGTCTTGTAAAATTTGAGTTTATGAAAATGCATGATGCTAATGGTTTTGGTAGCTTTAATGAAGCGGGCCAACTTATAGAAGTTGAACTTGATGGTAAAAAAGGTCTTTATTCACATATTATGCTTTTAGATAATTTACCATCAATTGCAGCTGGTCGTGAAATATGGGGATTCCCTAAAAAGTATGCTCACCCTACTTTAACTGTAGATTCTGATACTCTACTAGGTACAGTTAAATACAATAGTATTGATGTTGCATACGGAACAATGGGTTATAAGTATGAAGAGCTAGATAAAGAAGCTGTAAGAAAAGCTCTTGAAGAAACTCCAAACTACTTACTTAAAACAATTCCTCATGTAAATGGTAAAGATGTTAGTATTTGTGAGCTTGTAAAATATCATGTAAAAGATGTGACTGTCAAAGGAGCTTGGACTGGCCCTGTTGATTTACAAGTGTTTAATCATGTACAAGCTGCTCTTCATCATTTACCAGTTAAAGAAATAGTTAAAGGTTCTCACTTTATTGCTGATGTGACTCTTGGCTTTGGCGAAGTAGTCTTTGATTATTTAAAATAACACGAACCTATATAACTAATTCTTTTATATTTTTCTTTCTAGATATCTAGATCCAACTATAACAGTAGCTACTATAACTATACCTATTAAAGTATAAGCTAGCCTTGATACACTTATATCATAGCCAGACATATGAGCAAGCTTTAATAACAATGCAATAAATATTGTCAGAAAAAACACATAGCTACCATAATGTTTGATAATACAACAAATAGTAAGAAATGTTGTTATAAATAAAATAATCCAAATAATATATGGATTAAACACATATATAGCTAAAGGAATTGCAAATATTGAACCAATAACTGTACCTATAAGTCTATGTTTAATTGCTGTTGATGAACGAATAATATCAGGTTTAAATATTAACAATACTGTCATAGGTATCCAATAGCCTATCTCTATATCAAAATAGATAGAAATAAAGTTACCAATTATTAAACCTAGTGATAAGCTTATTGCATAAAGCGTTGATTCTTTATCAGGTATAATTTTTATTGATTTTTGAATATTATTTTTATTCTTATCTGTATCAAATTTCTTTATAAGAAACACTAATACAAAGAGAAATGCTATCCCGCCAATAAATGCAAAACTACCAATTATAATAGACATAGATAGAGTAGAATTAAAGCCAGTACCAATAACATACATATCAGCAATAAATAAGATTCCATTAGCAAAAACCAAATCAGATTTGGCTGTATATCCTACTAAAAATGAAAATATTAAAAGTATTAATGAGCTAACTATTAAGTTATGTGAATAGTATCCGCCTAAAACAATAGCTATGCTCATTAATGATGAAAAGGCAGTCCCTGCATATATTTTAAACTTAAGAGTATGATCACGTATAGAAACCTGATGTAAAGTTGCAACAAAACAGCCTAATGCTGCAAATAATCCATAAATATTTTGTGGGTCAAACACAACTTGTATAGCTGTAAATAACCCTATACTTAACATAGCTGAAAAAGCTAAAATCACACTGCTTTTTCTAAAACAAATATATCTTAACACGTATTAATTTTTTGAATCTAATTATGATAAGTATTATATCTCTAATTCAAACAATTTATCCTTAAATTATGTAATTTAATATCTAATTGAGTTTGGTATTGATATATAATATAGAGCAGAAATATTTATCCTATAGGAAGTCTTTAAAAATGTCAGTAAAAAATAAAGTAACTTTAATAACAGGTGCTGCCTCTGGTCTTGGTTTAGGTATGGCAAATGAGTTTGCTAAACAAGGTGCAAAAGTTGTAATTGCAGATTTAGATCTTGAAAAGTCACAACAAGTAGCTAAAGAGCTAGCAGATAAGCATAATGTAGAAACTCTAGCTGTACAAATGGATGTAACAAATGAAGATCAAGTAAACGCTGGTGTTGATGCAACAGTTGAGAAATTTGGTCGTATTGATACAGTTATCAATAATGCAGGGATTCAAATAATTTCATCAATAGTTGATTTCAAAGTTTCTGCTTGGAAAAAATTATTTGATATCCATATGACAGGTACTCTTCTTGTAACTCAAGCTGCTATGAGACATATGATAGATTTAAAAACTGGAGGAAGAATTATAGTTGTAGGTTCTGTTCACTCTGTCCTTGCCTCTAAAAATAAAGCTGCTTATGTTGCTGCAAAACACGCTCAAGTTGGCTTTGTAAGAGCTCTTGCTAAAGAAGGTGCTGAACACAACATTTCATCTAACTTAATTGGTCCAGGTTTTGTACTAACTCCATTAGTTGAAAAACAAATTCCAGAGCAAGCAAAAGAGCTAGGTATTTCTGAAGAAGAAGTTGTTAAAAATGTAATGCTTGGTGGCACGGTTGATGGTGAATTTACAACTGTTCAAGATATTTCAGATACTGCTATATTCTTAGCTGGATTTAAAACAAATGCTTTAACTGGTCAAAAACTTCTTGTATCTCACGGCTGGGGAATGTAAAAACTCCATCAATCTATGCTATATTAATCCTAATATAGATTCACTTTTATTCTAAATGTCTATTTCTATTAGAAAAAAACTTGGTCAACTAATTATGATGGATTTTCGCTATTGGGGTGAAGATTCAAATCAAAAGTCAGTACCATTTACTAAATCAAATGATACTATCAACAATCTTTTTAAAGATTATAATCTTGGTGGTTTTATTCTCTTTAAAGAAAATATTAAAAGTAATGAGCAAACGATCTTTCTACTTAGAGAGTTACAAGCCAATATAAATACCCCGCTATTTTTTGGTATAGACCAAGAAGGTGGTCGAGTTAATAGGGTTAAACAAGGTACTAGCGGTTGTGGCAATATGGCATTAGCTGCTACTGATAACCCTACGAATGCTTATAGAATGTCAAAAGTTATTGGTGATGAGTTATTTTCTCTAGGAATTAATACGAACTTTGCTCCTGTCATAGATGTTAACTCAAATAAGAATAATCCTATTATTGGGGTGCGCTCATATTCTGATAATCCTAACACAGTAATTGAATATGCTAAAAATGCTATTAAAGGTTTAAAAGATTCAAAAACTATAGATTGTGTTAAGCATTTTCCAGGACACGGTGATACAGCCACAGATAGTCATTTGGGAAGTGTTGATATTGATAAAAGCTTAAATGAATTAGAGAAAGTTGAATTATTACCTTTTAAAGAATTAGCTAATGAATATAGTATGGTTATGTCTGCTCACATTAGTATGCCTGCTTTGGATAGTTCAACTTATAAATCCATATCAACTGGTGAAGAAATTGGTATTCCAGCAACTCTATCTCACAAGATAATCACTAAATTCTTAAAAGAAAAACTAGGTTTTAAAGGCTTAGTTGTATCAGATGCTATGGATATGAAGGCTATTGCTACACATTTAGGTAGTCTTGAGGCAACTAAGCTAGCGATATTAGCTGGAATTGATGTAGTACTTATGCCAGTTAGAGTTTGGTCAGAAAACGATATTTATAAACTTGAAGAATTATTTGTAGAACTAGAAAAAGAATATATAAGTAACCAAACTTTTGCTCAAATCATTGACAATGCTTATGATAAGGTTTCAACTTTCAAAAAAGAGCATAACTTAGATAAAAGCTTACTGTTTACAACCACGATAGAAGAACAAATTAAAATAGCTAATAAAACTGTTAATTCTCTAGAACATCAAAAAATAGCTTTAGAAATCGCTAAGCAAAGTACTACCATTATAAAAAATAGTGGCATTATACCTTTCCGATTAAAAGAATCAGACAGCATATTGATTATAGATTCTGATAATGAAAGACTTAATGACTTTTATGTAAAATTGCAGAAAATCATCTCTCAATTAGATTTAGATATCAAAATAACAACCAAAAATATTAATGATAATAATCTAGAAAATGACATTGAAAATGCTAGCTTAATCATATTAATATCAGCTAGCTTAAAAGAGCATAGTGATAGATATAGCTATCTTACATCTATCAAACCAAAACAGACTATAAATATAGCTGCTCTAACTCCTTATGATATAGATTATATCGATAGTATAGAAAACTATATTTGTATTTATGGTGCTACGTCTATGGATCAGACTAATTATACAAAGACTTCTTTAAAGGTTAATGTCCAAGCGGCTATAGAAAATATTTTTAGATAAGCTAAAAAATAGAAGTTTTGGTTTTATTGCCAAGTTTCTTTAGCTACCTTATTACCTATAATTAAATATGGAGGATATTTTTTAATTACAAAGAGATTCTTGTGATCATATTTAATAGCATCGCCATTGCGTGTTAAAATATAAAGTGGTTGTTTATTATTTGATATATTTTCTGCTGATAGATACAGCAGACCCTTTATAGATTTCTTACGATCAATTACCTCTGAATCTGGCTCCATATAGTCTATCCCTATATAATAATATAGTGAAGGTTTTGCTATACCTACTTCTACGACTTTTGAATTATTATTTATATTTACTCTTAACTCTTTTGCCATTTCTAAAGCTGGATTTTGTAACCATGAATTAATCACAATAAAAATAACTGCAAATGCAAAACTATAACAAAAACCACTAATAATACTAATAGTAATCATCTTATCTACAGCTTTTTTCTTATACGCTCTAATAAATGCTATTAAAGTTACTATACCTATTATAGCTAAACTAAATATTACTATAGAACTTATTGGCAAGGTATTTGGAAGAGTATATTCATTCGCATGTGTACCCTTGCTTAGAATCCCCTCTATACTTCCCCATAATACATAGCTAAGGATAGGAACAAGTACACCTGCAATACTTAATAATAATACCGGTGCAGAAAATAAAGTCCAAAAGGTTTTTTTATATGGAACATTTAAAGAGCTTTTAACATTCGACCAAAAATAACCGACTAATATAGCTAGAAAAGGATATACAGGTAAAACATAGTGAGGCAGTTTCGTTGCTGAAAAACTAAAAACAAATAAAGTTATAATTGTAAATATTGAAGCAAATATAGCTAACTTATCAAACATTTGCTCTCTAGGCTTAAATCCTCCTTTAAATGATAACAGGAAACCAGCAACAATTGCTCCAACAAAAGGAACTGTAGTAAGTAATATAACAATTATGTAAAAAGCACTGAAATGTGTAAAAATAGCCGTCCAACCAACTAAGCTTGTTGCACCTCGATCAAATACTTGTTCAACAAAGAATTTATTCCAGAATACATCTCCTAATTTCCAAAATGCAACAAAATACCAAAAATTAGTTAAGCAAAAAATTATCACACCAACAGGAATATTTGCTCTTTTAAAAACACGCCAAAAATCTCTCTGAAGTATTAAATAAACAAACATTGATGGTAATACAATTGCTGGACCAACTGGACCTTTTGCAAAGAAGCTTAATCCTAAAAATAGCCATGAAAAATAATACCATTTCCGATCATTTAACTTATCTTTTTCTGTAGCTATAAAAAAGAATAATAAACTCAAAGCAATAAAAAATGTCAATGGGGTATCTATCATTGCAGACCGAGATATATAAACAAATAGTGGCATAAAAGCAGCTGTTGCAGTTATAATAAAAGAATTTTTTCTATCTTTTAAAATAGTATTTAATAAAAAATACATCGAAGTTATCATTAAAATACCACAGCAAGCTATTGGAAGCCTAAAGGCAAAAACAGACTCTCCCAAAATAGCTGTTGTCGCCTGCATCATCCAATATAATAAAACAGGCTTCTCAAGCCAAATGCTATTATTGTAATAAGGTATAAAGAGACTGTGTTTATCGAGCATATTTATAGCAACTGAGATGTAATATCCTTCATCTCTATCAAATAGTGGTGCCGCACCTAAAAAACATAAATACAGTAATACCACACCTATAATAAAAATTATAGATATCTTTCTATTCATAAGTAATCCTATATATTATAAATTAAATACTTTCTTGAAAAAATTCTTTAGCTAGTCTTATAGTTTTTTCAATATCTTCATCACTATGAGCGATTGAGATAAATCCTGCTTCATATGCAGATGGTGCTAAATACACTCCATTTTCAAGCATAAATGCAAAAAATGCATTAAACACCTTTAAATTTGTCTTACCAAGATCTGCAAAAGTATTTATAGCAACTTTTTCATTACAGAAAAATAAACCAAACATTCCACCTAAGTATTTCGCATGAAAACTAAACTCAGTCTCTTTTGCAGCCTCATTCAGTCCATTAACTAACTTCTTAGTTTTTAATTCCAACCTTTCGAAGAAATCAGCTTCTGAAACTTTTTCAAGTGTTCTAATACCTGCTGCCATTGCTATAGGATTACCAGAAAGAGTACCCGCTTGATAAACTGGACCTGCTGGAGATACTTTTTGCATAATTTCTTTACGACCACCAAAAGCCCCTACTGGCATACCACCACCGATAACTTTACCTAAGGTTGTAAGATCTGGCTTAATATCATAGACACTTTGAGCTCCGCCAAGAGCTACTCTAAAGCCTGTCATAACCTCATCAAAGATAAGTAAACTTTGGTTATCATCACAAACTTCTCTAAGCTTAGCTAAGAAGTCACCTTGTGGAAATATCATATTCATATTACCAGCTATTGGCTCAACGATAATACACGCTATCTCATCTTTATACTTTTCAAAAAGAGCTCTTATTGAATCAATATCATTGAAACTAGCGACTAAAGTATCTTTGACAACATCTTCAGGTACACCTGGCGAGTTTGGTTGACCCAAAGATAAAGCTCCAGAGCCTGCAGCAACTAGAAACTCATCAGCATGACCATGATAACACCCTTCAAATTTGATAATTTTGTTTTTACCTGTATAAGCTCTAGCAAGTCTAATAGCACTCATAGTAGCCTCTGTACCTGAGTTGACAAATCTTACCTGCTCAATATTTGGCATTAATTCTGTTATTTTCTTTGCCAGTTCAATCTCTTGTTTACAAGGAGCTCCGTAACTTAGACCATTATCTAATTGACACTTGATAGCTTCCATAACATCTTCATCACCATGACCTAAAATCATTGGTCCCCATGAGCCTATATAATCGATATATTTATTCCAATCTACATCATATAGATATGCCCCGCTTGCTGATTTTATAAATCTTGGGAACTCTTGCCCTACACTTCTAAATGCTCTAACTGGTGAGTTTACACCACCTGGGATATACTGTTGTGCTTCTTGAAATAAGCTTTGAGAGTTAGATTTCTCCATTTTGCTGTTCCTGTCTCATTTTATTTATTTTTTGTTCTACTGCTTGCATTAAAAGACTAGCAGCGTTAATTTTTGTAGCCTTATAAATCTCTTGGATACATGTAGGACTAGTGATATTGACCTCTGTTAGCTTATCACCAATCACATCAATACCTGCAAACATTACTCCTTGTTTTTTTAGTTTTTTTGCTACTTTTTTAGCTATTTTATAATCACTATCTTGTAGCTCTCTAACTTCTGCAGTAGCACCTGCTGCTAAATTGCCGCGATTATCGCTATCACTAGGAACTCTTGCTAAAAGATATTTTATAGGTTCTCCATTGACTATAAGTATTCTTTTATCTCCATCTTTGATAGCCTCTTGATAATCTTGCACCATAATATATTTAGATTCATGATGAGTTAAAGTTTCTAAAATGACATTTTTATTCTTATCACCATCTTTGATTCTAAAAATTGAACTGCCACCCATACCATCAAGTGGCTTAACAATTATATCTTTATATTTAGCGTAGAACTCATTTATCTTTTTATGACTTCTGGTAATTAGTGTATTTGGTGCAAACTTTGGATAATACGATATAGCAACCTTTTCATTAAAATCTCTAAGTGCTTGCGGATTATTAACAATCAAAACATTATTTTTTTTTGCTAAATCAAGCATGTAAGTTACGTAAATAAATTCCATGTCAAATGGCGGATCCTTACGCATAAAGATACAATCTAAATCAAACAATGATAAATTATGGTGCTGTGACAAAATCTCATACCATGTCTGCTTATCTTTATGAATCTTAATTTTCAAGGCATCACCTTGAGGTTTACCATTTATTATTGATAAATCATTTAGATAAAAAGTATAAATCTCCCAGCCTTTATCTTGAGCGGCTTGAAGCATCATAAAGGTACTATCTTTCGAGATATTAAATGAGTTTAAATTATCTACTATAAATCCTACTTTCATTTGTTATCCTATTTTATATCCAATATATTCATTTAAATCTCTACCATTGAGAATATCTGCTAAATTCAGCATTTTTTTGTTTGGAAACTGTAATTGTTTAAACCTAAAAACTTTATCACTACTAGCTACATCAAAACCATCTTTAGATATAGCAACTACAGTTCCAGCTTCTTTTTCACTAGTTTGGTCAAGTATTTCAAACTCTCCAACTTTAACTGTCTGTCCATCTAAAACAAAAAATGCAGATGGCCATGGAGTAAATGCTCTGATATGGCAACTAATTTCCCAAGCAGTTTTGTTAAAATCAATAAGACCTTCTTGTTTAGTGATTTTATGAGCATAAGTTGGCTCACCCTGTTGAGGCTTTGCCTGTATTGTTTCAATATTATTAAGCACTTCTAGTAGAGGCCTAATTGATAATTTCGCAAACTTATCATGAAGTGTTTGTGATGTATCTGTACTTTGAATATCAACTTCTAAAGTATTTAAGATATCACCAGTATCAAGCCCAGCATCCATTTGCATAATACAAATACCTGTCGTTGAATCTCCTGCTTCTATAGCTCTTTGAATAGGAGCAGCACCACGCCATTTTGGCAATAGTGATACATGAATATTCAAACAACCATATTTTGGGATATCTAGAAAAGCTTGTGGCACGATAATTCCATAAGCAATAACCACAACCACATCAGGATTTAACTCTTTTATTTGCTCAAGCACTTCCGGATTTTTCTTAAAAGATAGTGGCTGATAAATAGGAGTATTATTTTCTAGAGCAACTTCTTTTACAGGTGAAAATTGAACTTTTTTACCGCGCCCTTTTGCTCTGTCAGGTTGAGTCAGTACAGCTTGGATATTATGCCCAGACTTATATAAATCTTTTAGAACTTGTGCTGAAATATCAGGAGTTCCAGCAAACACTATATTTATTTTTTTCATTTATTACTCATCTCTAAATGCGAATGAACTTAAGCCAACATTATTATGCTCTAAAGGCATACATTTATATTTTAGTTTAGATATACCATTTTGAGCAGCAATTTCTGTTGCAACTTTTAAATTATCTTTACATAGCTGACTTTGTGTTTTATCAGCTGTTTGATGTCCAATGACACTGATTTTACCTAGGTTATTACTTATATTATCACCCTGCTCTAACTTATCTAAACGAACTTCATCTTTAGATATAGAGCTTGTTTCTTTAAAATTTTCACTTGGTAAAAACATACCTTTTGGTTCTATATTTTTATCAGCACTAAAAGCTTTCTGGCAAGCAGCAAAAGTAATTACTATCACAAATATATATAATATATTTTGAAATGTTCTAGTCATTTATTAGTCCCTAAAAGCATACGCCCTTAACTGAACACTGCTTAACTCATTAATCTGACCTTCTGGATAAAGACAAACATATTTGATCTCATGAGCCCCATGTTCTGCAGCTAGTTTAACAGCTTCTTGTAAGTTTCTATCACATAACTTTTGAAAATCTTTTTCTTCAGCAACATGGGTAGATGTTCTGACTTGACCAATATTACCCTTTGTATCACTTTGATACTGTAAGTTAAAAACTCTAACTTTGCTAGGATCTACAGCTGGCAATTCAGCACTATATTTAGGCAAAAACACGCCTTTAGTTTCATAGTCTTTTTTAAATGTGAAAAAGTACACACTTAGACCAAAAACTATTAGTAAAATAACCGCATACATTAAGTTTTGTTGAAATCGGCTCATTAATAATTTATCAATTTTATAATTATTGGATAGATTTTATCACATCTAATAAGGCTTATCTAAGTATTAAATAGTCCAAATTACCCTTATAGTAGAAATGCAATTTACAAACTGATATTACTTATATTTAATTTCCCAACAATTATGAATATTTTTGTTAGATAGAAAATCTCGAGATAAACATTTCTTATCAACATTTTCACAGTTGAATTTGCTAATTATATCTTCTGACATTTTGAAACGACGATAGTTATTTGAAAAATATAACACGCCATCTTTTTTTAGAGAATCCATTGCTAAGTTTATAAGTAGCTCATGATCTCTTTGAACATCCAAAATATCATCCATACGTTTTGAATTTGAGAACGTTGGCGGATCTAAAAATACCACATCAAATTTTTGAGTATTAGATTTTAACCAACCAATACAGTCAGCTTGGATAAACTCATGTTTTTTAGGATCTAAACCATTCAACTCAAAATTATTCTTCCCCCATTCAAGATATGTGTTAGACATATCAACACTTGTGGTTTTAGCACCTTTTAAAGCCGCATGAACACTAGCTGTACATGTATAGCCAAATAGATTAAGAAGAGTTTTATTTTTAGAAGCTTTTGCTACAAGTTGTCTAATCTTACGATGATCTAAGAAAATACCAGTATCTAAATAATCATCAAAATTTACATAAAACTTAGCATCAAATTCACTAATAACATGAAAATTATTTTTATCATTTTCTTTTTGGTACTGGTCTTTACCTTTTTGTCTTTGGCGAACTCGTGTATGAATATTTTCATACTTTACACCTAGAGTTCTATGTATCTGATAGATCGCTTGATAAAATCTTTGCTTAGCAATATTTTGATCTATAGTTGCATCTGCGCGATACTCCTGT
Organism: Candidatus Francisella endociliophora; assembly: GCF_000764555.1. Lineage (NCBI taxonomy): Bacteria > Pseudomonadati > Pseudomonadota > Gammaproteobacteria > Thiotrichales > Francisellaceae > Francisella > Candidatus Francisella endociliophora. Next base: position 275,527 of record NZ_CP009574.1, read on the forward strand.
AAAAACACATGCTCACCATACATATCTACAGCTACTGCAAAAGTTGGAATATCTGCATCATATAGTCTATAACACTCTACACCAGCTTGCTTAAGCCATGGCTTAAGATTCTTTAGATTTTTTTGTAACTTATTACCAAAATCTATATGCTCATCAGATTTTTGTGCACATGCTTCAGCTATACGAATATTTTTCTCAAGCTGACTCTCATGCTTAAATTTAGCATGCTCATTTATATCAAACTGATAGAGAATAGTCTCAATCGCACCATTATAGAACTTGTTACGTTTTGTTGTGCGAAGTTGCATTTCTTTGATAGATTCAGAAAAACTTGTAAGGATTGCAACTTTCCAGCCATAAAAATCTTGCGATAATCTATCACCGAAGCCATTAAAAATATCTAAAAGCTCATCAAGTTGATCACCATATAATCTCTCACCATACGGAGGGTTTGTAACAATCAAACCTTCACTATCAAATTCATTTTCAAGATCTCGAATATCACGACGCTTAATATTTACAACATCATCAACATCTGCTTGATAGATATTTTTCTCAGCTTTATCTAGGACATTATTATCAATATCATATCCTTGAATAATGGCATTTGTGGATTTTTGCGCTTGTTTAGCTTCTGCTAATAAGTTTTCCCATAATTCTTCATTATGAAACTTTGAGGCAAATATTTTGAAGTCCTTGTTAAGTAATACTGGAGCAATATTTTTTGCCATAATCGCAGCTTCGATAAGAATAGTTCCAGAACCACACATAGGATCTATAAGTATTGGCTGCTCTTTTTGTAACTCATCCAACCACCCTGCTTTTAAAAGAATCGCTGATGCTAATGATTCTTTTAATGGAGCTTGACCTTGAAACTGTCTATAACTACGCTTATGTAAACTATCAATATTTAAACATAAAAATACATTTACAAACTGCTTATGCAAATGTAGCTTGATAATATTATCTGGATTTTCAGTATCAATATTTGGACGCTCATTTGTTTCTCTACGAAACTGATCTACAATAGCATCTTTTGTTTTTTGAGAGACAAACATAGTATTGTTAAAATCATAATGCTTACCAGAAATTATAATCTTAAAAGATTTATCAACATTAAAATAGCTTTGCCAGTCTATCGCAAATATAGCATCATATAGACTTTGTTGATCTGTTACTTTTTCAGTTGCAATTTTTAGCATAACTTGGCTAGCTAGATGGGAGTAAATACAGACTTTATAAGCCTGTTCTAGTGTTCCCTCGAACTCGACTCCTGCAAGCTTTTCTTGAGCTTCAACACCAAGTCTTCCAAGTTCATCTTTTAATAATAGTTCAATACCTTTGGCACAACTGGCGAAAAATGTAAAATTTTGCATAGAAAAATCTAAATTATAGAATATGAGTTAAATGATATATTAATTATGATAAATAACAATCCGTATTGAAGATCTTAATTTCTTTGTCTAGTGCGAAAGACTATATCCCAAATAGGAAATGCTACAGAAAAATTAACATCTGGATTTGTATGATGTACAGCATGATATTTCTTATACCAATGTAATATTGATCCTTTCTTAGATCTAACATGATGTGTAGTGTGATGAATTATAAAATAAAAAAGTAAGTCCAATAAAAAGGCGCTAAAAATTATACTTGCATAAGCAATATTTGACATTAAAACTAATGGTATGAAAACAGTAGTCACATAAACAGGTATTGATACATAAGTTGGGCTACCAATTAGATCAATAGGTCTGTCATGATGAAGCTGATGTAGAGTCTTAAAACCTGGGCAATGATGAAAAATTACCCTATGAATAAAGTATTCTAAAAATGAACCAAGAACAAGTCCTATTATAAATAATATAAAAGCTAGACCTATTTTAAAGTTTATAGCATAAAGACCATAAACTAGAAAAACTAAGACTGCGATAGGATAAATATAAAAATCACTCCAATAACCCGTACTAATTATTTTTTTTGCTTTTGCGAGATTCATAATTACCCTTTCATTTATTGTTTTAGATACTTTCTATGATAAATGATAACACTATACACACAAAACACTTTTCAAAGAAAACTGTACAAAAGTTATGATAAAAAAACACACGGAAACAAAAGTGGTACTCGCAACTGGATTCGAACCAGTGACCCCTACCATGTCAAGGTAGTACTCTAACCAACTGAGCTATGCGAGTATGTAGATTGATATTATAGTTCTATCTCTTTTAAAATCAATAGTTATTCGAAGAAAAGCACAGATAATTTACTAGTAAGAATACGCTCTTCTAGCAGCTTGCTTAGCTCTTTTAACAGCTGCTCTTTTAGCAAGTTTTCTTTTCTCTGTTGGCTTTACAAAAGTCTTTCTATCTCTAAGCTCTTGTTTAATACCAGCTTTTTCACAAGCTCTTTTGAAATTTCTTAGACTAATATCAAAAGGTTTTCTAGGGTCAACGACTATTCTTGGCATATTTATATCCTCTCTTAATTTTAGAATTTTAAGGGCAATTAAGCACTTTTAAGGTTAAAAATTATTAGCAAAATAAGAAATGAAGTGTCTAAAAGAAGATTTAGAGGCTTTATTTTATTTATACCCAACTAATAGTAATACAAACTAATCATTAAAGATATTACATTCTTTAAAAAAAAACTAAAGATTAAAAACATATAACTAAGAATATAATCTTATTTAGGAGTATAATGATCTTTTAGTTAGTTTGAATAGTTATCAAAATGGTTAATCCCAAAACCAAGTATATTGAGTTTGAAAATAATAAAATGTTAGAAATTATTTTTTCTGACATAGAGACTTTAGTCAAAAAGATTAAGAAATCAAAAAAAATAAGCATAGCTCAAGCAGCAGAGATGAGTATATTAAATACAGAAATTATGGAGCAGTTTATTAGCCTCATTAACCATCTGATGGATAACGACCATACTTATGATAAGAGCTCATCAATGTTAGAGAGCTGTTTAGATTTCCAAGACTTATGCTTATATATAAAAAATATCGATAAGTATGAAAAAGACTTCGATTTAACAAAAATACCTAACTTTCATTAAAAAGCTTTCAAATAAGACATTATTACTATAGTATTACCAACAGTTATTTATATTGTAACTTTATTTGATTACTACACGACTAAATATATCAGAAGTTTATTTCCAATATTCTATTCTCTATAAGTAAATCGTTAAGTTTGAACTAAGACCAATGTGATTTAACTTATAACTGAAGTTATGCACTAAGCATATTTTGAGTGATATGAGTTGTGTTGAAGAACGAGGCAACGAGATGTAGGAGCTATTAATAGCTTCAAATCTATGTTTAGTGCATAACTTCAGTTTTGTAAAATAACAACCTAAAAGGAAATACAACAATGAAACAAGGTACAGTTAAATTTTTTAATACGACTAAAGGATTTGGATTTATAGAACCACAAGATGGCGGCAAAGATGTTTTTGTTCACATCAGTGCAGTAGAAAACTCTGGTCTAAGCACTCTACGTGAAGGCGAGAAAGTAACTTTTGAAACTGAAGAAAACAGAGGCAAGCTAGCTGCTGCTAATATCAAATCTATCTAATTTGATTTTTAATATCTTTTTTTAAGTCTTAAATATAAGACTTATATCTAATAGTTTTACCTAAAATCATCTTATTTTGTATAGATATTTATAAGTAAAAATATAAATTTTAGAAGAAGCAAACCCAAAAATTCTTAATTAAATAGCATTAATCAAAGAAAATATTTGAATAATGTTCTCTTCAGGTATAAATTTAAACTAATGAACTAATTTTTTTGGTTACAGTTTTTATATTATGCTGAATTTTTTAATAAATGAACAAACAATCCGCCTGTTTGATATCAAATTTTCACAGGCTTTGGATAAGGGCATTTCTGGTAGTGCTTATATAGATGGTCAAGCCAGTGCTGGCGATGAGCTGGAGTTTAAGCTTGAGGATATCTCTTTTACAGCTATTGTTACAGCTGTTCGAGTTAGCCCTAATACTTCTGTAAATGCTACTAACCCTACTTATATTACTTTTGCTAGCCAAGAAAGCTTCTTAGCTGATGATAAATCTCTACTTAAATACCCTGATGGTAATATCAATGATGTCTTAGAGAAAGTCCTTAAAGACCATGATATAACTGCAGACTTTCAAAGTGATAATGGTGTTGTTCTTGATAATATCTTACAGCATGGCAATTCTACTCTTGATAAGATCATTAGCCTATGTAATCAATATGGTATCGTCTTCTATAGAGATCTAAGAGATGACAACAAGCTTAAATTCTGTAATACATTCGGTGATAAAGATGTAATCAATGTAGATGTCCTTGATAAACAAAGAGCTACTATCGAAACTAAGCCTGTAGCATATATAACTGAAAACATTGTCGCTGATGATAATCACAATGTACTAGCACTAGGCTTTAATAGATATCAAGGTGATGGTGGCTATAAACAATTAGTCCCAGCTAAAAATGGTTTGATTCAATCGCCCTTTATTGGTACCACTTCTGATCTAACTAAGTTTTATGCTCAAAGTCTTTTTAATCATTTTGAAACTTATAAAAATATCCTTGCTCTAGATGGTGCTGGAATCCTAACTGTTGGTGATAAGATTCATGTTGATAGTAAAAAACTACCTATTGATACTAAAGGTTGGTATATCGTTGAATCTAGCGTAAGTATTACAACTGATAGTGAGGGTTTTAACAAGCTTGCTACTTGTCAGTACTCGGCTATTGCTGTGGCTGATGATGTCCAAAACTTAGCTAATAATGTACTAGATCAATATAAGCAATCTAAGTTTGTCAAAGAGGGTTTTGCTGTCAAAGGATATTCTGATGATAGCGAAGATGCTACAACTTTAAATGATAATGGTAAATACCAACTGTCTATCCCAGAGTATTACAAACAGATTGATGAAGATGAAGTTATCAATGATGTTGCTAAACTGCACTTTGTCCATACTCCAGATCAAAAGCATAGCTTCCCATTAGTACAAAACTCCCCTACTCTAGTTATGGAGCTACAAGACCCAACTATACTAGGTACACGTAATACCGAAACTAGACCAGCACATAACAGAAAAGGTTATGAACAAGATTATAGATTAGCTGATAATAAACATAACTCGCTTAACTTTATCCATGCTGGAGCATTTAAGCATAATATCGCTAATCCTAAATCTACTAGCTCTGTTGTATTAGAATCGCAAAAGTATCGTGGTAGCAATAGATCTGCTGCATTACGCTTAGGTGATGAAAGTTATCGTGATATCCATAAAGGTAAAAAACCTGGTATGTCGCTACAGTCTGAAGGTAACTTCTATGAGCTACACCCTAACTACAAAGCTACTGTCTTTGGTAATAGAAACAATGTCGATGCCAAGTATCAAAGTATCTCACCTGTATATTCATTAGTTACTCAAAGGTTAAATTCTGATGATTATCCTTATCATTGGTTAGAGGGTATAAATGCTGATGAATATCATAAGCAAGTAGTTGCTGATAGTAGTAGTCTGACTACTCAAGTTAATAATAAAATAGCTACTGATGCTACTGCTACTAACCTTATCTATGATTATACTAACAAGATTACTCAAGATATCTATCTAAATACAGATCATGATTATAGTACTGATGATGAACATAAACTTGAGTACAATGAAGTTACTAAAGATATTTCTGTTGAGGGAGAAATAACCCAAGAATCTCAAGCTAAAGAGATAAAGCTAACATCTAATGAGACTACAAACACCCTACACCACACGCAGAAAAACATTAATGTAGATGGTGATGTAAACTTTGAAGAAATTGAGCTAGAGCAAAATATCACCCAAGAGATGAATTTAATTGGTGGTGAGATTGTTATTACAGCTAATAAGCTTGTTAATAATATCCCTGATGGTATCAAAATCACAACGCAAAAATCTATCTTTGATGCTGAGCAGATTATGTCACATGGGATGTATAATATAGTCAATGGTGATGGTAATGTTGATGAGGATGAGGAATCTAATGAAGTTATTAGAATTTATATAGTTGATAAATACTGTACAGATGAAAAAGTTGATAACGAAGATGACAAAATCCTTAATGATAAAGCTAAGATTGTTAAATATGTTAAAGAAGATTCTGCTTTAACTGACTTGTTAGAAATAGACTATATCAAAGATGCTAAGTACTTTGAGAAAGGTAGTGATGAAGGTAAGTATATCCCTGCGGAGTTTAAGCGTGATGATAAATACTTCGAGATGAAGCTACCAAAGGATGTAGAGATTGAAGCTATTTGTCTAGAGTTAAATACTTTAAATATTTCAAATAACAAATTCCAAAGTTTGATTGTTGGCTTAAATGGTGAAAAAGTTGAAGATGTTGTAGATGACTTCAAACACTACCAAAACACAATATCACTTAAACCAGAAAACTGGCAGAAGATCAAAGATAAGCAAGATAACAAAGAAACTATCAATACTGTTGAAACTACTATCAATCATTTAGTTATCAATGTCTTTGAACCTCCGATGATGATTAATCTTAGAGAGGATTATTATTTTGCGTATTATAAACATCATATTCAAAGGTTAGTTAGAAAGAACTTCAAAACTGATGCTGATTATATAGGCTTTATAGGTAGTAAAACTCTTGACCAGCTAGATACTGGTGAATTAGATAACATCAAACAGGTTGATAAATTAAAGATACAAAGCTATCAGCAAGAATATTCTAAGCTGATTCAAAGATACAAAGCTCTACTTCCTTTCTTTGATGATCCTAAAGAATTTAAGCCACAAATATTCTATACTGCTTTAAATGATGGCTGGAATAAATTTACTTGGGATAATTATCTTATCGCTCTTGCAAAAAGCCAAAACAACTTGCTTAAAAGACAAGAGCCAGGTACTGATATTAAACCTAACCTGACTTTCTTTATCCATGGTTATAATGTCCCTGTTGAGCAAAAGGGAGATAAAGCAGGTAGCTTTGTTGGTTACCCTCAAGCTTTAGAGTATGCTGATAGTCAATATGATGTCACTTCAAATAAAGTTATTCATGACTATGATTGGTATGATCCAAGATATTGGTACAAGGATAAGATCCTTAAAATGAAAGATCAAAAAGCTAGTATCTTGCCTACTGATGAAGATAGTATTCAATACAATGAAGAAAGAAACCCTACTGATGGAGCTAGTGGCTGGAATCTAATTATGGAGGCTAGTTTAAACAAGGCTGCTGATTGGGATGAGAAAGATCTTAATAAATATAACCGTATTGTTCAGGTAGCTTGGCAAGGTAACCCTGCTAGTGATGCTGATTATATTGCGGCTGTGCCTATGAGTGAATTTGCTGGTGAGCAGTTGGCTCAGCTAGTAGATAAACTTCAAGGTGAAGGTATCGAAGTTAATATTATGGCGCACTCTTTAGGTAATGCTGTAATTATGAATACTTTAAAAAATGTTGGACAACCTATCAATAGAGCTATTTGTTGGGAACCTGCTATTGCTAATAACTGCTTTGATAATGATGATAGTAATACTAAACGCGTACAGAAGTTTGGTAATAAATACATTGAAATAAAACATGTAGAAAAAAATGGAAAAGATAGCCTAAACGCTGAATTAGTTAGCTATAACCAAAACTACAATATCAGCTACAACTATGCAGCAGCTAAAGATAAAGCTGAGAAGTTCACAATAGCATATAGTAACTGTGATAATATTCTCGGTCCTGTTCCGTATGTGCCGAATCTATTTGATAAGAATGAAGATATCTCTAAACTAACTAATGCAGATATTGCAAATAGATTAGCTCCGTATGTTATTAACAGTATGTATGTTGGTATACTTGGTACTATCAATGATAAGTTAGGTACTGATATTCGAGCTTTGGGTAATAGTGGTGATATCGTACGTCAGATCAGTAGCTTAAAGACTAATGATAAGAGTGCTGGAGCTACATTTGGTATTATAAGTACTATGGTATATGCACTAGAGAGCTTAGCTGATAATGCTCTGGGACAAGATTATAAGGTACTTAATTCTATATACTCATTAGCAAATAGATTTGTTTATCCATTTAACTATTTCTTAGAGGGAAATATTGAGAAGCGCTTTGAGGATTTCTATAAGCAATGGGCTGAGCAATACGCAGGTAAGAAGTTCTACTTTAATGGCGAGCATGATATATCTGCTGATTGGGAAAAGCAAAGAGACAACTTAATAGAAGCAATGGAGAAAGATAGTAATACAGGTAACCCTATTTATTCTGTATTTGAAAGATTGATTGATTATGTCTACTCTTTTGCTGGTGGCTATACTTATAAAGATATGCCAAAGAATATTCTTGATAATACTTTAGAGACTGTAAACGGTATCTATAATGTTGGTAGTAATCTGACAAAATCAGTGGCTGATACTGTGACACTTGACTTTGAAAATGCACAAAAAGAGCTAACTGAGTCGTTTTGGAATAGTTTGGGTGTTGGCTTTAGTGCTAGTAGTATTGTTTCTGGTCCTGTTATTAAAGAAGTATCTTCAAGTATTAAGAGCTTCTTTGCTGGTAATAAGACTGTGATTGATGAGCTACATAAGCATAAAAAACTAGTGGCAACTACTATGCTAACTGTATTACTTACCAAAGAAGCTAAACCTGCTGATGCGTTGGGGTATGATGGGGTAGATAGAAAATCTGATACTTTAAATGCTCTTATTGGTAAGACTGTATTCCAGACTGACCAATCAGTTGAAACATCTCTATTAGATGAAAAAGTTAAATATAAATACCCTTGTTTATATGAAGACAAAAGTGGTGATAAACACTTAGTCACTTACTCGCAACTATTAAAGCTTGATAGTTTTGAGCAATCCTCAGCGAGATCATTAATATGCGTAGATCATTCCGCTATGAAAATACCATCAAAAGAGATGATGGACTATGTTTATAAAGGCTATCTACTAAGTGGTGGAGAAGGAAGCTTGAAATACTTCGGTAATTATAAAATAGGTTAAGATTATGAATTTAAAAAAAATTATTTGTACCGTTTCATCTTTAACTTTTATGTCATCTGCTTTTGCAATATCGTCTCTAAGCGTTTCTATATCTACAGATGGGAAATATACTGTTGCTGATGATAGAGATGATAATGTTTATTTATATAACCTAAACAACAAAAATATATCTAAAGTCAATAATGAGAAAGTAAATCATTTTAGCCCTAACTTTATTGATGGAACAGATAACTTTATTTATCAAGATATTAATAATAAAGTTTATGTAGTAAATGCTGATACTAAAAAAGTTATTAAAAGCTTTGCGGTACCGCAAATTAAACCTAAAGGCTTTGAACATCAACAAAATATATATTTTCAAGCTCTAAATAAAGATATGAATATATATGTTTATGTAACTCAATTAGGTATAAATATAGCTAAAGTAGCTGATGGTAAGCTTGAAGATATTTACTCATATAATAAAAAATTTATGGGTACTAGATTTGTACCAAAGATTTATGATAATAAAGTCATAGCCACAACTGATTTAGGAGATCTTTTAATATTTGATTTAGATAAAGTATTTAAAGATGATAAATATGAGCCAATAAAAATACGTAGAAACTATGGATCTACCATGAATACTATCTCGCCTGATGGGAAGTATATATACACGGCAGATAATAGTCGCACTGGAGGTGCTTATAATTTACAAAAAAATAAATCAAAAAGCGATGATTCTGGAATATATTATACCGCTCATATCCCTAATGTAACTTATTTGGAAGGAGATCCTAATCAATCTGATATCATGGGAGACCTTGCGAATTTTAAATTTATTGATAACGATAAAATAATCGCTACTTTTAAAGGTAAAAATCAACCATATTTATGGGCTTTTTTCTATACACCTAGTGAATTTGACTGGAGCGGCAAAGGTAAGTATAAAAGACCTATGTTTTATTCAGATAAATATGCCCCACTAACCAAAGACCCTCTTAAATTTGTTACAGGTGACTATAGAAATAATACAGATCCATACCCTGTAAACTATGGTTACAACACAGTTTTTGATACTTCTATAAAAAGTCATACATTAGTAATAGGTAGAGCAAATGATAGAGGTATTATGGTTTATAACTATAACCCTAGTGATGAAAGCTTAAAACTTGATTGGGTAGCAGAGCCTCCTAAACAAGAGAGTAAGGGATGGTTTTGGTAGGATGTAATTCCCCTCTTGAGAGGGGTGCGATTTGTCGCGGGGTGTGTTTGAAATAGTAAAAATCAATGTTTCTAGTAAGCCTTTAGAAGACCACACCTCCCCTTGCAAAGCAAGGTACTCCTCTCAAGAGGAGAATCTACCAATACAAAGTTGATGGATAAAAAAATCATTCTACGGGTTGACCATAGAATCTAACATATAAAAGATTAAAATATGAAAATAAAAATTATAAATAATCAAAATGCAACTAAGACTGAAAAGGGAAACTTACTAGAACAACTTATGAAAAAGGTTCTAGAAGCACAAGATTATAATGTAATAGAAAACCTCAGAAGTACTGGTGTTGAACTTGATTTATATTGCAGCCATAATACAGATATAAATAAAAAAATATACGTTGAATGTAAAGCATACGATGAAAGTAAAAAAATTCAATGCGACATATTATGGAAACTTAAAGGAGTAGTATCTCATAAAGAATATAAAGAAGGGTGGCTTATTTCAACATCTGAATTAGGAAAAGAGGCTAAGGGTCTTAGAGAAGAATTCAACCAAAATAAAAATAACAATATTATTATATATGATATTAATGATTTAATAAGAAACCTTGTTAAATTAAAGGTAATTAGTGCTTATATTCCATTGCAAAAAATAAATAATAATGTTTTTGATTCTGATTCATACTTTTTATTAATAACTGAATATGGTTTTTTTTGGGTTGTAGAAATTAAAGAAAGTGGAAGTATTTATGACATATTAATTTTGAGTGCTCAAGATAATAGTTTTATTGATGATCGATCCCTCATAAACAAGCTTTTTAAGCTAGATTGGGGAAATTTAAAATACAATTTCAAAAAACAAATCGAACTAATTGAAAGTTTAGAGGTTGAGCCAAAATTTAAAACTGAACAAAACTCTAAGAAAAATAATAAATTCTTAACGTATTCACTCTGCGATGAATATTTAAAAAGCATAGATGATACGGGTTTCTTAATCATTCACCATAATAAAGAAGTAACATTGAAAGATATCTTTATATATCCAGACTTACAGTATATTGAGAACGATAAAAAATCTAAAATCAACTCATTTGATCTTATCAAAAAATATGATTTTTGTATGATTTTTGGAGATGATCTATCAGGTAAAACATCCTTAGCAAGAATGTTTCAGAAAAAGTTATCTGATACTAAAACAACTATATATTTAGACGCTAAGAGAATCACAACCAATAAAAAAACCTCCAATCAGAACCTTTTTAAAAAAGCTTTTAAAGAGCAATATGGTAAAGATAAAGTTATATCTGAAACTTTAAATACTAACATTTTAATAATAGATAATTTTGACGAGATTTCTATAAAGAAAAAGGAATATTTAATAAAATTTTTACATTCCTTATCAAGTTATGAATTAGAAAAAATTATTATTTTTTCTAATGAGTCTAAAGAGCTAGAAATTTTAAATGATCCAGAAATAAAATCAGCACTTAAAATGTTTCATTTTTTTAAAATTAAACAGCTTGGACATATTCTTAGAGACAAGGTTATTAGTAAGTGGATAAATTTTGGAGCAGAAGAAACGATAGGAGATAATGATTTTTTTGAAAAGAAGGATTATATAATTAATTCTTTAAATACTAGTATTAAGATAAGCTCAATTCCTACATACCCACTATATATTATTACTCTGTTATCTAGACTTGACACCAAACAAAAGCAAAATACAATAGCTGGAAGCAGTGCATATGCAGACTTTTTCCAGTATCTTATCATTCAATCACTAAACAATACATATAAGATAAAACCTAATGAACTTGACTTTTATAATACTTATTTATCGCATTTAGCTTACTTCTTCTTTTCTAAAAAAGAAAAATTTCTTGATAGTACAACTATCGAAAATTTTCATACTGAATATTCTAAAAATTATCATAAAGAAAGTTTTGATAAGTTATATAATAATCTTTTATTTTCAAAAATAATTAAATTAAACTGTGGAGAGTATAGCTTCAGTAAAACATATATATACAATTTTTATGTTGCAAAATACTTAGCTGATAATGTAGAAAGAAAAAATAAAAAGGACGAAGTCAAAAAACAATTAGACTCATTGATAAATAACATACATATTTCTGATAATGGGAATATTATATTATTTTTTATCCATCATTCTAAGGCAAGAGCTGAAAGTATAATAGATAAACTATTAAGTCAAGCAAAAAAATTATTTGAAGAAAATAGGCCAGCAAACCTATATCAAGAAGAGCTTAAAAATATTTATTCTGATACAATCAAAAAAGTTAAATTGGAACTTTTAGAAGATCACAAACCAAGTGAGTATAGAAATGCTATTAATTCTATAAATGATGACATTGATGAAGAAATTATAAACAATGAAATCAAAATGTCTCAAGACCATAGCAAAAGTATGAATGAATTAGATATGTTTGAGAAAACAAATTTATCCTTCAAACTAATTGAGATATTGACCCAAATAGCAAAAAGCTATTATGGATCACTTGAGAATACAGATAAAATAATGATAATAAAAGAATCTATTTTATTAGGTCTAAGAAACTTAACGTTTTTTATTGAAAGTATAGGTAACCATAAAGTATCACTAGTTAAAAAAATTGAAGAAAGTTTAAGCCAAGAGCAACTAAAAAACATAGAAGATAGCGAGATTATCCCCTCTATTATCGAAAAAATAATAAACCAATTAACTTATGATTTTATAATGATATTTTGCTTGTTTTTTACAGATAAAGTATCATCAAATATATCTTCAAAAAATCTTAATCATATTATAGATGACGTTGGTTTTGAGAGTAATTCAAAGTCATTAATCAAAATAGGAGCATTATTAAAATTTCCTAATAGTCTGAATAATAAAAATATAAAAATAATTAAATCTTTATATAGCTCTATGAAAAAAGATAACAACTTTATACCTACTGATATTCTAAGAATTATTGTTGCAGAATACCTATATAAATTTGAAACTGAATATTTAGAAAGGCAACAGATATGCAGTGCTCTCGAAATCGATGTAAAGCCAAGTAAGCTTTTACAGAATAATTCCTTAGAATAAGCTTTGAATAATACCATATTGGTACTAACAATTGAATAACAGATACAACTATAAACAATAATTTGAAATATACATTTCACAATTAGTTTGTTTATACTATCTGTATACCCTTTCATACCTTTTCAAACATCGCCAAAAAAATATCACTTAAACCAGAAAACTAGTAGAAGATCAAGGACAAGCAATATAACAAAGAAACTTTCAATACCGTTAAAACTATTCTAAATCATCTAATTATCAATATATTTGAACCTCCAATGATGATAAAAGTAATGAGTAGTTTTAGTAAGATGTAATTCCCTTCTTGAGAGGGGTGCGACTTGTCGCGGGGTGTGTTTGAAATAGTAAAAATCAATGTTTCTAGTAAGCCTTTAAAATACCACACTTCCGCTTTGCAAAGCAAGATACTCCTCTCGAGAGGAAAATTATTGATGGATAAAATGTCATTCTATGGCTCGGTCACTGAGCGGAGTCGAAGTGTGACCATAGAATCTATAAAAACTAAATAAACAATCATAAAATTTCATTCAAAAATAATTTCATAACTTAATCAAATCTTTACAAACCTACTTAAAAGGCATATTCTATTTGTGTCGGTCTTCAAAAACCGTCTAACGAGTAGTGTAAATAATATAGAAACTACATTTTTGTAGTGTAGGGATAGTTGTACCTAAAGCTTTCCTACATCTTATATTTTTTAACACTAGACAGCATAACTTGGTTAAACCTTTCGTTTAATCGGGTTGACTGTACCCATATAATACCTAGCAATAGGGAAAGGTGCAGTGCTGGAACTCGTTAGCCAGTTTTGAACAGCCCGATCCACTTTTTCAAAAAAACTACGAGGTTCATAACCATGTTATATAAACAAATCAATCTATCATCTAGCTACGCTAGTTGTCTGATAGATGATCCCAACTATGCTTTATCAATAGATACTTATATTATCCAAGAAGATAAACAAACTAGTTTGTTTATTGAGCTTGATAGTATATTTGAATATGTTGGTATCAAAGATATAAATAAAATAATTGATGAAATTAAAAAAGTTAAAACTGCCCTACTCTATACAGAAACCATCAATAACAAGACTAAAAACTTTGTCTATTATCAATACTTAAATCTAGTATTAGCACTAGTACACTTCTACCTTAGAAAAAATGGTAATGATACCAATAAACTCAAGGATGCTATTGGTGATTTGTACCAAAATATAATATTAGAATGGCATAAATATGACCCTGATTTAGTTAGTTCTCTTGGTATATTTTTTAGATAAAAATATACTAAATCATTCACAAATTCTTGATTAATTATTTATGAAGTTATATGTTAGAAGTATAACATAAACAAAATAAATACTTTCCAGCTTGTCTGGGCAATATCCAAATTCCCCTTTGAATTCTCAAGGGGTAGATTGTGTAGCAAAATGGGGGTTGTGTTTTGGAGAGGAATTATACATTGTTTAATGAAGTACCAAAAAAACTACTTAAAAATCCTATATATTGGGAATTATTTTTCTATACATCCGCTTCTCTTTTACTTATATTTTCTTATAGCCCTGATTTTTTTGAACTAAATATAGATATTCTAGGAGGGCTTTTTGGAGCGATCTTTATAATAATGGTTGCTGAAATTACTATAATTGAACTATCTTCTCATCATTATAAATACCTAAGCAAAATATTCTTACCACTTACTATTTTTTTAGTATCATGCCTATTTCTGCAAATAATATTTTTTTGGTTATCTATAGAAAAATTTAATTTAAATACTATTCATTCTTTTTGTTACGAAAATAGAAAACTTATTGTCTGCACTTTCTTTTCTTTGCGTATGTATTATTATTTATTTAATGACTTTAATAGTGCTGGAGATTACATATATAGAGAAAAAAAGAAGTTTGAAAAACTAATTAAATCACTTGATGAAATTAAAAATGCTATAGAAAAAAAGGACTAACAATTGAACCAATCAGATTATAAACAACAACTTGAAATACACATTTCACAACTAGTTTGTTTATACTATCTGTATGCCTTTTTTAAATATTTGAAATTCTTGTCTATTTGTAACTTCACGCTCAACAATCAAACAATCCGCCTGTTTGATATCAAATTTTCACAGGCTTTGGATAAGGGCATTTCTGGTAGTGCTTATATTGATGGTCAAGCCAGTGCTGGCGATGAGCTGGAGTTTAAGCTTGAGGATATCTCTTTTACAGCTATTGTTACAGCTGTTCGAGTTAGCCCTAATACTTCTGTAAATGCTACTAACCCTACTTATATTACTTTTGCTAGCCAAGAAAGCTTCTTAGCTGATGATAAATCTCTACTTAAATACCCTGATGGTAATATCAATGATGTCTTAGACAAAGTTCTTAAAGACCATGATATAACTGCAGACTTTCAAAGTGATAATGGTGTATTTCTTGATAATGTCCTACAGCATGGTAACTCTACTCTTGATAAGATTATTAGCCTATGTAATCAATATGGTATCGTCTTCTATAGAGATCTCAGAGATGACAATAAGCTTAAATTCTGTAATACATTTGGTGATAAAGATGTAATCAATGTAGATGTCCTTGATAAACAAAGGGCTACTATCGAAACTAAGCCTGTAGCATATATAACTGAAAACATTGTCGCTGATGATAATCACAACGTACTAGCACTAGGCTTTAATAGATATCAAGGGGATGGTGGCTATAAACAATTAGTTCCAGCTAAAAATGGTTTGATTCAATCGCCCTTTATTGGTACTACTTCTGATCTAACTAAGTTTTATGCTCAAAGTCTTTTTAATCATTTTGAAACTTATAAAAATATCCTTGCTCTAGATGGTGCTGGGATTCTAATTGTTGGTGATAAGATTCATGTTGATAGTAAAAAACTACCTATTGATACTAAAGATTGGTATATCGTTGAGTCTAATGTAAGTATTACAACTGATAGTGAGGGTTTTAACAAACTTGCTACTTGTCAGTACTCGGCTATTGCTGTAGCTGATGATGTCCAAAACTTAGCTACAGGTATACTAGATCAATATAAGCAAACTAAGTTTGTCAAAGAGGGTTTTGCTGTCAAAGGATATTCTGATGATACAGAAGATGCTACAACTTTAAATGATAATGGTAAATACCAATTATCTATCCCTGAGTATTACAAACAGATTGATGAAGATGAAGTTATCAATGATGTTGCTAAACTGCACTTCATCCATACTCCAGATCAAAAGCATAGCTTCCCTTTAGTACAAGAGTCCCCTACTCTAGTTATGGAGCTACAAGATCCAACTATACTAGGTACACGTAATACCGAAACTAGACCAGCACATAACAGAAAAGGTTATGAACAAGATTATAGATTAGCTGATAATAAACATAACTCGCTTAACTTTATCCATGCTGGAGCATTTAAGCATAATATCGCTAATCCTAAATCTACTAGCTCTGTTGTATTAGAATCTCAAAAGTATCGTGGTAGTAATAGATCTGCTGCATTACGATTAGGTGATGAAAGCTATCGTGATATTCATAAAGGTAAAAAACCTGGTATGTCGCTACAGTCTGAAGGTAACTTCTATGAGCTTCACCCTAACTACAAGGCTACTCTATATGGTAATAGAAATAATGTCGATGCCAAGTATCAAAGTATCTCACCTGTATATTCATTAGTTACTCAAAGGTTAAATTCTGATGATTATCCTTATCATTGGTTAGAGGGAATAAATGCTGATGAATATCATAAGCAAGTAGTTGCTGATAGTAGTAGTCTGACTACTCAAGTTAATAATAAAATAGCTACTGATGCTACTGCTACTAACCTTATCTATGATTATACTAATAAGATTACTCAAGATATCTATCTAAATACAGATCATGATTATAGTACTGATGATGAACATAAACTTGAGTACAATGAAGTTACTAAAGATATATCTGTAGAAGGTCAAATAACTGCTGAATCTCAAGCTAAAGAGATAAAGCTAACATCTAATGAAACTACAAACACCCTACACCATACGCAGAAAAACATTAATGTAGATGGTGATGTTAATTTCAATGAAGTAGAGCTAGAGCAAAATATCGCCCAAGAGATGAATTTAGTTGGTGGTGAGATTGTTATTACAGCTAATAAGCTTGTTAATAATGTCCCTGATGGTATCAAGATCACAACGCAAAAATCTATCTTTGATGCTGAGCAGATTATGTCACATGGGATGTATAATATAGTCAATGGTGATGGTAATGTCGATGAGGATGAGGAATCTAATGAAGTTATTAGAATCTATATAGTTGATAAATACTGTACAGATGAAAAAGTTGATAACGAAGATGACAAGATCCTTAATGATAAAGCTAAGATTGTTAAGTATGTTAAAGAAGATTCTGCTTTAACTGACTTGTTAGAAATAGACTATATCAAAGACGCTAAGTACTTTGAGAAAGGTAGTGATGAAGGTAAGTATATCCCTGCGGAGTTTAAGCGTGATGATAAATACTTCGAGATGAAGCTACCAAAGGATGTAGAGATTGAAGCTATTTGTCTAGAGTTAAATACTTTAAATATTTCAAATAATAAATTCCAAAGTTTGATAGTTGGGCTAAATGGTGAAAAAGTTGAAGATGTTGTAGATGACTTCAAACACCACCAAAACACAATATCACTGAAACCAGAAAACTGGCAAAAGATCAAAGACAAGCAAGATAACACAGAAACTATCAACACAGTTGAAACTACTATCAATCATTTAGTTATCAATGTCTTTGAACCTCCGATGATGATTAATCTTAGAGAGGATTATTATTTTGATTATTACAAAACTAAGATAAATTACTATGTAATAATGCAACAGCTCACCAAAATATCAGTAAATGATGACTATATTCAAAGTATTGATTTAGCTGGTTATGATAGGCTATATTCTTGGCAAAAACAGGAACTTAAAACTTGTATTGATGGATACAATAAACTTAAAGCTAAATACGCCCCTCTTGCTCAATACTATGCTGATGTTTCGTATGAAAATGAATCTCATATAGTAGATGATAATTTCTGGCAAAAGCATCTTGTAAGCTTAGCAAAAAGCCAAAACAAACTACTTAAAAGACAAAAACCAGGTACAGATATCAAGCCAAACCTTACAATAGCAATACATGGCTATAATGTTGGTGTTAAAGAAAAAGTAGGAAATAAAGAGTTAGGCTATCCTCAAGCTCTAGAATATATGGATAGTCAATATTCAGTTGCTGAAAATAAACTAATGAATGATACTGACTGGTATAACTTAGGAGCTTATTTTAAAGACAATATTCAAGAAATGCCTAACCAAAAAGCCAGTATCTTGCCTTTTGATAGTGATAAACAATCTCTCGAATACAATACTGATTATGAAAACACTGCTGGCGGAGCTTGTAAGTGGAACTTACATTTAGAGTATTCCCTAAACAAAGCTGCTGGTTGGGATGAGAAATCTTTAGAAGACTATAACCGTATAGTACAAGTGGCTTGGCAAGGTGATCCTAAAGCTCCGTATGACTATAGTGCTGCTATTGCTATGAGTGAGTTTGCTGGGGAGAAATTAGCTGAAGTAATTGATTATCTAAAACAAAATGGTGTCAAAGTTAATATTATGGCACACTCTCTAGGTAATGCTGTAATTATGAATACCCTAAAAAATGTTAGCCAGCCAGTAGATCAAGCTCTATGTTGGGAGCCTGCTATTGCTAATGATAGTTTGAGTAACTCAAATAGAGATGAAGCTGTACAAACTATTGCTAACACTTATATCAAATACAAACCTGATGGCACTATTGAGTTAGCGGATACTACACAACAGTATAACGTCAGCTATAACTATGCCAAAGCAGCTGACAATGCTAAGAAGTTTACAATAGCATATAGTAACCTTGATGAGATGCTTGGACCTATTCCAAATATCCCTAGTCTATTTAAGAAAGATGAAATAGCTAATATGAGCTACTCTGAAGCTGTAAATAGAATACTAACTCATGTGATAGTTAGTATTGGTAGTTACTACTTTAATACTGGTAGGATTGGAACTAGCTTTGCTGATACTACTTATAAACTAATACCAAATATCTTGGCTGGAAATGTTAATTATGATAAATACCCAGAGGCTAAAGCTATTCATCAGAAGATAGATGATAAGGCAGCTGGGGTACTCTTTGGGACTATTGGGGCTATATCGTATGCACTAGATAGTTTTGTAGCTCAGACAACAACTACAAACACAACTGGTGGCTTTGAGTCTATTTATCAGATTGCCAATAAATTTATTTATCCAGCTAGTTATTTTGTACAAGGAAATCTTGATAAGAAGTATCAGGCCTTTTATAACAAGTGGTTAAAGGTATATCCTGATAATGCTCCTAAGCTGGCTATTAATGATTTAGATTCATACGATGTAAATACATATCAAAACCTAAGTTTAAGACATAAGCTAGCTGAGAACTACAAACAAGTAAATTCAAGTACAGACAAAGATACTTTGTATGATATTGCTAGTGATGTAATTGATAGATTGTATGATTGGACACATGGAGGCAATCTAAACTTACCGCAACAAGTGTGGGATGGCTTAGAGGAGTCTTTATCTAATATCTTCAATCAAAACCCAATCACTACAGTTTGGGATACTGGAATGAGTTTCGTAGGTCCAGCTATAAACTTACCGGGTAATGCTACTAAGAGTTTGGCTAGTTGGTTAGCTGGCTCTAGTATGAGATCTGGAATCAAAAACATCAAAGATAACAAAGAAGAGCTACTAGCTGTAGTCTTTACGGTATTGATGCAACCTAATTCAAAAGTAGCTCCAGCTATGGGGTATAGTGGCGTTGATGATGATACTTTAGAAAGACTAGGTGTTCAAGGTGGTAAACTATTGCAGACACCACAAGAAATTAATACTCTAGAATTGCCTGAGTCAACTAGAAATAACTACCCTTGTTACTATATGGATGGTGAAGATAGAGTAACAACAACTTATGATAAGTTGACAAATGTACAAAAGCAAACAGCTAAATCAATGCTTTGTGTAGATCATTCGGCTATGTTGTTCCCTACCGATGACTTTATGAATTATATTTATAAAGGACAACTATTTGGTGATCCTGATTTAGGCTTAGGTTTCTTTGGCGATTATGATATGGACAAAGCTAGGGCTAATAACAAACAATATAATCAAGGATAAATATGAGTATTTTTAAAAAAATAATTTGTATATTAGGATTATCTACCTCTACAAGTTTAGTATTTGCTGTACCAACCGCATTATCAGTATCAACTGATGGCGAATACGCTGTTAGCTCAAATAATGATGGTAATGTTTATTTATATAACTTAAATAAAAAAACTATCAAAAAAATAAATTATAAAACGGTTAATGTATTTAGTGCTAACTTTATTAATGATACTCACGATTTTATTTACCAAACTTTTGATGATAATGTTGTACATATCATAGATGCTGATAATCTAAAAACTATCAAATCTTTTACAGGACAAAAAAATAGTGTCATGCAGACTGTAAATAAAGATTTGAATACTTATGCTTTTGCCACACGAGGTGGCAATATGAATATTGCTAAAATAAAAGATAATAAGTTAGGAAGTACATACTCGTATGGTAATCAGTTTATGGCTATGAGTTCAAATTTAGTACCTACTTTTTATAAAAACAAACTAGTAACTGCTACAGGAAATGGCTCATTATTAATATTTAATATCAATGAGATATTTAAAAAAGCTAACAAAAATAATCCTAAAAATCAAATTGATATCCATAAGAACTCTGGCTCTGTTATGAGTGCCATAGATCCGAATGGTAAGTTTGTTTATACAGTTGACTCAATGGGTAAAGGAGTTAAATATAACTTAGTAGATAATTCAAATATTAAGTATGGAATGCTAAAGAGATACATCAAGAATAATGTTCCTAAAAATACTACAAATGCTATAACCAACTTTAAATACATCGATAATAATCAAGTCATAGCAACATACAAAGGGATTAAGCAACCATACTTATGGCTTAGTCTATACAACATAAGTGACTTTAAACAATGGGAGAGTTCAAAAGGACATTCTGATTGGACACAATACTATATAACACCGATAGCAAGCTTACCATTAGTAGATAATCCCAAGGATTATTTAGATGGTAACTACATAACTGGTGCAGATGCTAAACCATATCCTAGCACTAGTGGTTATAACACAACATTTGATACTTCTGTAGAAGCTCATAAACTAGTTATGGCACAAGCTAATGGTAATGGTATTATGGTGTATAACTATAATCCTAGTGATGAAAGCTTAAAGCTTGATTGGGTAGCAGAGCCGCCAAAGGCTGAAGAGAAAAAAGAAGAAAGTAAGGGTTGGTTTGGATGGTAAGTGACTTTAAACTGTCTGAGCAAAGCGAGTTTTTAAAGTCACAAGCAGTTTTGCATACTTTTTCTGCATTGAAAAAAGTATGTCGTTATAGCTTACGTAGTAAGCAACGAAACTCTTTTAAAAATAAACTTTTCCAAACACCGCAAGAAGTTGACACAATGAGCTTGCCTGAATCTAGTCGTGGTGATTACCCTTGTTACTATATGGATGGCGAAGATAAAGTAACTACAACTTATGATAAATTGACAAATGTACAAAAGCAAACTGCCAAATCAATGCTATGTGTAGATCATTCGGCTATGCTGTTCCCTAAACCAATGTTTATGGATCATGTATTTAAAGGTTTATTATTTGGTAAATATTTTGGAGGTGCTTTTGACTTCTTTGGTCAGTATGACATAGAAAAAGCTAAAAATGATAATGCTGATGTATCTATAAACGATCAGCCAACAACTAATAATGAGGGAACTTATTAATGAAAAAAGTATTAGTCTTTTTGAGCTTATTTGTAGTTTTTTCTTTTGCGGTATCTCAACAAGTTAGTCTATCAGTTTCTGATGATGGTAATTATGCTATATCAGTTGATGATTCAGGAAGTGCTTATTTATGGAACTTAGAAAATAACACATCTAAAAGTTTAGGTGATAACTATAATGCGAGATCTGCTTATTTTGTGCCAAATAGTGATAACTATTTATTACAAAATAGTAAAACTAAGGAAGTAACTGTTTTTGATAGCAATCAAAAAGTTATTAAAAAATTCACTCCTGAATTTATAGCTGACAATCAAGCTATAAATTCAAACTTAACAACTTGGGTAGGCTCTCTACCATGGGGAGATTCTTACCAATATGATTTAATAACTGGTAAAAAGAAACAAATATATGTTTCTTGGAGTTATACAAAAAGTGAGCATAGCCCATACTGGAGAGGAAACCCATATAAAGGTGGATTACCAAATGGTTATGTAATAAATAATCAATTTAACTTTGCTAATAATAATACATTAATAATGACAGCTGATAACATAATGATTATTTATTATGCAAAAGAACATAAATGGAAGCTTATAAACAAAAATGTAAATAGAACAATGAGTGCCATAGATCCTAACGGTAAGTTTGTTTATACAGCTGACAATGGATTAGCTGGTATAAAATATAATTTAGAAACAAATGAAATATCTAATATAGCTCTTTACTATCCAGATGATAATTTAAAAAATATTTCTTATATACAACCAACAGAAAATGCTAAAAAGAAATTTTTATATAATGGACTTACTAATTTTAAGTTTATAGATAAAAACAAAATCATAGTTACTTTTAAAGGTGTCAACCAACCATACTTATG
Organism: Candidatus Francisella endociliophora; assembly: GCF_000764555.1. Classification (NCBI taxonomy): domain Bacteria; kingdom Pseudomonadati; phylum Pseudomonadota; class Gammaproteobacteria; order Thiotrichales; family Francisellaceae; genus Francisella; species Candidatus Francisella endociliophora. Next base: position 298,612 of record NZ_CP009574.1, read on the forward strand.
GGCTTTTACTTTCGATACTACAAAACTCGATTGGAGTAATAATACTAAATGGAAAAGACCTGTATTTTTCTCTAAAAATTATCTACCCCTAGTAGATAACCCAATGGATTATATAATTGGTAACTACACAACTGGTGCAGATGCTAAACCATACCCTAGCACTACTGGTTATAACACTACTTTTGATACTTCTATAGAAGCTCATAAACTAGTTATGGCTCAAGCTAATGGTAATGGAATTATGGTTTATAACTATAATCCAAGTGATGAGAGCTTAAAACTTGATTGGGTCGGTGAACCACCAAAAGCAGAAGAGCAAAAAAAAGAAAGTAAAGGATGGTTTTGGTAGTTTAAAAGTACTACCCCGAGCTACTGCGTAGCCCACCTCTTCGACACTCGAAGGGGAATTTGCCAATACAATGTTGGTGGGTAAAACTAAATAAGCAAACAATCATAAAATTTCATTCAAAATAATTTCATAACTTAATCAAATCTTTACAAAATCACTTAAAAGGCATATTCTATTTATGTCGGTCTTAGAAAGCCGTCCAACGAGTGGTGCGATGTAGGTAAAAACTACATCTTTTGAGTATAGGGATAGCTGTATCTATAGCTATCCTGAATTCACGTACCCAAACACCAGACAGCATAACTTGGTTAAACCTTTCGTTTAATCGGGTTGACTGTACCCATAAAATACCTAGCAATAGGGAAAGGTACAGTGCTGGAACTCGTTGGCCAGTTTCTAACAGCCCGATCTACTTTAGAAAAAACGACGAGGGAATAATCATGTTATATAAGCAAATTGATCTATCAACTAGCTACGCTAGTTGTCTGATAGATGATCCCAACTATGCTTTATCAATAGATACTTATATTATCCAAGAAGATAAACAAACTAGTTTGTTTATTGAGCTTGATAGTATTTTCAAATATGTTGGCATCAAAGATGTAGATATTGTAATTGATGAAATCAAAAAGGTTAAAACTGCCCTACTCTATACAGAAACTATCAGTAACCAAACTAAAAACTTTGTTTACTATCAACATCTAAATCCAGTATTAGCATTAGTACACTTCTACCTTAGAAAAAATGGTAATGATACCAACAAACTCAAGGATGCTATTGGTAATTTGTATCACAATATAATACTAGAATGGCATAAATATGATCCTGATTTAGTTGATTCTCTTGGTTTATTTTTTAGATAAAAATATACTAAATCATTCACAAATTCTTGATTAATTATTTATGGAGTTATATGTTAGAAGTATAACATAAACAAAATAAACACTTTCCAGCTTGTCTGGGCAATAAAATTCCCCTTCAAATGTTGAAGGGGTGGCAGTCGTTAGACTGACGGGGTAGTACTTTAAAAGACCACACCTCCCCTTGCAAGCAAGGTACTCCTCTCGAGAGGAGAATGTACCAATAGAATGTTGATGGATATAAAAAAAATGATTATTATAATTATTCTAAATAGTCTTTTAGGCATAATAGCTATAACTATTATTTGCTACATTTTGATAAATATATATTTCAAAATAAAATATTCAGCACAAAAAAAGGGTTTTAAAAAACTTACACCTGAAGAAAAAAGGCGTTTACTTTATAACAAAATATCTAATTTCTGCAGAATTATATATAAAGTAATAACCCCAAATAAAAAAGCCCATATTTTTTTTAGAAAAACACTTATAAATATGAAAGATTTCTTTACAACTCTAAAAAGTATTGTTGGGATATCAGCTTTTGCATTTATCTCTGGTGCACTATATATACATATAATTACTAGCTACTATGGAATAAATGATTTCATCAATATATCAGTAACAGATTATATTTTATATTTTGCTCAAATGTTTTTTTACAGTTATAACGATAACCTAATTGATTATAAAATAATATTGCTTGTCGGATACTTTTTTTTCTTCATCTTTTATTTCTCTGCTTCATATGTAGTATTAAGTACAAAAAGGGGAGCTCTTTCTTTTAAGTTTATAATCTATTTCTTTTTCTTTTTATGCTTGATTGGTATTATTTCTTATTCACAAATTAAAATTAATGAGAATCTAAAAAACGATATAGAAAAAAGTATTAAAACACATAACGACTACGAATTTATCCTTCGGGATAATAATTTCCTATATTTTCAAGACCTTAAAAAGGCAAGCATAGCGGTAGTTCCAATAGTAGCAAAAGCTTCTACTGATGAAGAGTTAGAAAATTCTATAACCATATTAAAACCATATCCCGAACACATTAAAAAACCTATCTGTTCATTTATTAAAAATAATAATGATCTAGAAATATTTAAAAAAGATTCAAAATACCATAAAGAAGTTAAAGAAGCTTATTGCGGAAAAGAAAACTCAAAGGAAAAGGACTAACCATTGAACCAATCAGATAACCATAAACAACAACTTGAAATACACATTTCACAACTAGCTTGTTTATACTATCTGTATACCCTTTCACACCTTTTCAAACACCACCAAAACACAATATCACTTAAACCAGAAAACTGGCAAAAGATCAAAGATAAGCAAGATAACACAGAAACTATCAATACTGTTGAAACTACTATCAATCATTTAGTTATCAATGTCTTTGAACCTCCAATGATGATTAATCTTAGAGAGGATTATTATTTTGCATATTATAAACATCATATTCAAAGGTTAGTTAGAAAGAACTTCAAAACTGATGCTGATTATATAGGCTTTATAGGTGGTAAAACACTTGACCAGCTAGACACTGGTGAATTAGATAACATCAAGCAATCTGATAAATTAAAGATTGAAAGCTATCAGCAAGAATATTCTAAGCTGATTCAAAGATATAAAGCCCTACTACCTTTCTTTGATGATCCTAAAGAATTTAAGCCACAAATATTCTATACTGCTTTAAATGATGGCTGGAGTGAATTTACTTGGGATGATTATCTTATCGCTCTTGCAAAAAGTCAGCATAAGCTACTTACAAGACAAGAGCCAGGTACTGATATTAAACCTAACCTGACTTTCTTTATTCATGGCTATAATGTCCCTGTTGAACAAAAGGGAGATAAAGCAGGTAGCTTTGTTGGTTACCCTCAAGCTTTAGAGTATGCCGATAGTCAATACGATGTCACTTCAAATAAAGTTATTTATGACTATGATTGGTATGATCCAAGATATTGGTACAAGGATAATATCCTTAAAATGAAAGATCAAAAAGCTAGTATCTTGCCTACTGATGAAGATAGTATTCAATATAATGAAGAAAGAAACCCTACTGATGGAGCTAGTGGCTGGAATCTAATTATGGAGGCTAGTTTAAACAAGGCTGCTGATTGGGATGAGAAAGATCTTAATAAATATAACCGTATTGTTCAGGTAGCTTGGCAAGGTAACCCTGCTAGTGATGCTGATTATATTGCGGCTGTGCCTATGAGTGAATTTGCTGGTGAGCAGTTGGCTCAGCTAGTAGATAAACTTCAAGGTGAAGGTATCGAAGTTAATATTATGGCGCACTCTTTAGGTAATGCTGTAATTATGAATACTTTAAAAAATGTTGGACAACCTATCAATAGAGCTATTTGTTGGGAACCTGCTATTGCTAATAACTGCTTTGATAATGATGATAGTAATACTAAACGCGTACAGAAGTTTGGTAATAAATACATTGAAATAAAACATGTAGAAAAAAATGGAAAAGATAGCCTAAACGCTGAATTAGTTAGCTATAACCAAAACTACAATATCAGCTACAACTATGCAGCAGCTAAAGATAAAGCTGAGAAGTTCACAATAGCATATAGTAACTGTGATAATATTCTCGGTCCTGTTCCGTATGTGCCGAATCTATTTGATAAGAATGAAGATATCTCTAAACTAACTAATGCAGATATTGCAAATAGATTAGCTCCGTATGTTATTAACAGTATGTATGTTGGTATACTTGGTACTATCAATGATAAGTTAGGTACTGATATTCGAGCTTTGGGTAATAGTGGTGATATCGTACGTCAGATCAGTAGCTTAAAGACGAATGATAAAAGTGCTGGTGCTGCCTTTGGTATTATAAGTACTATGGTGTATGCACTAGAGAGCTTAGCTGATAATGCTCTGGGACAAGATTATAAAGTACTTAATTCTATATACTCATTAGCAAATAGATTTGTTTATCCATTTAACTATTTCTTAGAGGGAAATATTGAGAAGCGATTTAATGATTTCTATAAGCAATGGGCAGCTCAGTATGACAACTTCTATTATAATAATAAGGATTGGGATATATCTGCTGATTGGGAAGAGCAAAGAGACAACTTAATAGATGCGATGGCAAAAGGTAGTAATACCAATAATAATATTTATACAGTCTTTGAAAGATTGATTGATTATGTCTACTCTTTTGCCGGTGGTTATACTTATAAAGATATGCCAAAGAATATCCTTGATAATACTTTAGAGACTGTAAACGGTATCTACAATGTTGGTAGTAATCTAACCAAAACAATGGCTGATACTGTTACACTTGACTTTGAAAATGCTCAAAAACAGCTAACTGAGTCGTTTTGGAATAGTTTGGGTGTTGGCTTTAGTGCTAGTAGTATTGTTTCTGGTCCTGTTATTAAAGAAGTATCTTCAAGTATTAAGAGCTACTTTGCTGGTAATAAGACTGTGATTGATGAGCTACATAAGCATAAGAAACTAGTGGTAACTACTATGCTAACTGTATTACTTACTAAAGAAGCTAGACCTGCTGATGCGTTGGGGTATGATGGAGCTAGTAAAAAAATCGTTGATGAAATGGGCGGTAAGCTATCACAAACAGATCAGTCGATTGAAACAGCTAAATTAGATGATAAAGCTAAATATAAATATCCTTGCCTATATATAGATGAAAACAATGACCCGCAACTTGTAACATATAGTCAATTACTAAAGTTACCAGAAGCATTGCAAGTTACATCAAAGTCACTACTATGTGTAGACCATTCAGCCATGAAAATACCATCAAAGGAAATGATGGATTATGTTTATAAAGGTTATCTACTTAGTGGTGGTGACGGTAGTTTGAAATACTTTGGGAATTATAAAATAGGGTAATAATTATGAACTTAAAAAAAGTAATTTGTACAGTTTTACCTTTAGCTTTTGCATCACAAGCTTTTTCATTGGTAACTGTTTTATCAATGTCTAATGATGGCAAATATGTAGTTACAGATGGATTTGATAAAGGTGTAGCACTCTATAACATCAATAAGAAGACATCTGAAATAGTTGGTGAAAAAATCAATCATTTCAGTCCTAACTTTATTGATGGAACAGATAACTTCATATATCAAGATAAGCAAAATAAAGTTTATGTAGTAAATGCCAATACTAAAAAAGTTATTAAAAGCTTTCAAGGTGTACCTGACACATTCCATGAAAGCTTAAATAAAGATATGACTGTATATGCTTATACTTCTAAAGATAGTGGTATAAATATTGCTAAAGTAGTTGATGGTAAGCTTGAAGATATTTACTCGTACGGCGATAAATATATGGATATGCAACTTAATACATTACCTAAATTTTATGATAATAAAGTCATTGCTACTACAAGTAAAGATAGTCTTTTAATATTTGATTTAGATAAAGTATTTAAAGATGATAAATACACACCAATAAAAATAAGTAAAAATTCTGGTGCGACTATGAATGCCATATCGCCTGATGGCAAATATATATATACAGCAGACAAACAGTTTGGCGGTATAAAATATGATATTGCAACCAATCAAGTAGTACAAAAAATGTACTATTCTCCTGAATATATAGATAATGTTTCATATCATAAGATAGGTTATAATAATGGTGATTTCTTTAATAAAGTGGTTAACTTTAAGTTTATTGATAATGATAAAGTAATAATGACCTTTGCAGGTGTCAATCAGTCATATTTATGGGCTGCTTTATTTGATATCAATAAATATAAAAAGAAAAATAAGACAACAGATACAATTGAATCAATTAAGTATTTACCACTAACAAAAGACCCTCTTAAATTTATTACAGGTGATTATAAAGATAACACTGATCCAGTACCTCTTGAAGATGGCTATAACACTAGAATGGCTACTTCTGTAGAAGCTCATAAACTAGTATTACCTAAAGGTAATGGTGGTAATGGTATTATGGTTTATAACTATAATCCTAGTGATGAAAGCTTAAAGCTTGATTGGGTAGTTGACCAGCCTAAGCCTGAGAGTAAGGGTTGGTTTTGGTAGTAAGTTGTCATACTACGGCTTGACCGTAGTATCCATTGCAAAGCTTGCTTTGCTTTTATAAGTACTACCCCGAGCTACTGCGTAGCCCACCCCTTCGACACTCGAAGGGGAATGTAGCAAATAATAATTTATACAAAAAAAGAGAGTTTAAAATGGATATTATTCAAATAACATCAGGAACTAGCTCATCAACGCCTACATTTGTAGCTGTTGCAGCATTAATAATATCAATAATTACAATATTCATGACACGTAATAATATTTCATTTAAAATAAGATCAGAGCTTGCATTAAACAATAGACAAGCTTGGATAAATGAATATCGAAAAAAAACATCTAAACTTATTATGCTTGCTGACGTTATGTCATGCTACTCTTGCGATAATGATAAAATAAATAATTTTAAAGAGCTTAGTTTAACAATGTATTCACTGATGTTAATGCTAAATAAAAAAGATAATTCTGAATTATATGAGCTAATTGAGGAAGTTGCTCAAAAAGCTGAGAATTTACAATCAATTGGAAAATTCCAATCATCTGAAGGTTTTAACAAAATGATAGAAATCAGTAGCGAACTAGTTAATAATAGAAAAAAATTATTTGATTTAACTCATAAGATGCTCAAAAACGAATGGAAAAGAATAAAAAAAGAAGCTGGTTTAAAGGATAATGATTATTCAAAAAGTCAATGCTGCTTTAAAAATATATTTTAAAAAAAAGAATGACCCATTTGAAAAAAATACTAGTAAGTATAAATACAAAATATTTTAATAGGATGAAAGACATATATTGCTATAAAGAAACTAAAAAGGACTAACCATTGACCCAATCAGACAGATATAAACAACAACTTGAAATACACATTTCACAACTAGTTTGTTTATACTATCTGTGTACCCTTTCACACCTTTTCAAACATCACCAAAACACAATATCACTTAAACCAGAAAACTGGCAAAAGATCAAAGATAAGCAAGATAACACAGAAACTATCAACACAGTTGAAACTACTATCAATCATCTAGTTATCAATGTATTTGAACCTCCGATGATGATTAATCTTAGAGAGGATTATTATTTTGCGTACTATAAACATCATATTCAAAGGTTAGTTAGAAAGAACTTCAAAACTGATGCTGATTATATAGGCTTTATAGGTAGTAAAACACTTGACCAGCTAGACACTGGTGAATTAGATAACATCAAGCAGTCTGATAAATTAAAGATTGAAAGCTATCAGCAAGAATATTCTAAGCTGATTCAATTTAACAACTCTCCTAAATTGGCAAGATAAATCAAACATTCATCAAACACTTTGACCATAGCTCCATTTACTTTTTATTAAAACATCTACTCAAAATAATAACTAAAAACCAATCTAAGCGCTAACTTATTATCATTTAGGTTAAAAGTTTTTTAAAAAACATTTTTGCCAAAGTGTGATAATTGCTATACTAAAATTATTAATACTAGTTTTCTACGTTGGAAAAAATTTAATGGCTACTCCGTTAACAATTGAATTATTTAATGAATCTATCAATTTAGATTTACAAATCAATGATTTAACTTTCAAATCAGCTATCAATCAACCTTTTGAAGTTTCACTAAGATGTGGTGTAGTTGTTGATGATACTCTTATTGAGAAACTTAATGGATTTACAGATCTTACTCTTAGTATCAATGGCGATTATGGTAATCCAACATTTGAACTTGAATTACAATCTTTTGATATTGAGTACCAACCTAGCACAGATATCCAAACATTAGAACTTGTACTAACTGATAGATATTCTAAATTTAGAAAACTACAACGCAAAGGTATCTTCTATGGGCATAACCTTAATGATATCTGGCTTAGCTTTTATGATGGATTTAAAAATCGCCTAAATAGAAAAATATCTGAGCACCTATATTTTGATAACAATCAAGATAAATACCCTACTCACCCTATATATGTACAATATAACGAAACTCATTGGGATTTCTTAACACGAAGCTTACTAGAGCATGGTGTTAATTATAACTTCTTCGCTTCCAAAGATGGCTTTGATTTTGTTATGTATAATACCAATGACGATATTTCTAACTTTGTACAAAGTGATGATACTGATCTATTTGAAGATCTATATCATTACAACCTTAAACTAGATGCAAATATCAAAGCTAAAGATGATGTGGTTCTTGGTTATGATATAGTTCCTGAGAAAAACGGCTATATTCTAAATACTGATATTCAAGATTTTTATAGTGCTTATATCAATAATCATCAACAGCCAGATATTCATCCGAAAATATTTATCAAAAAAATAAACTATATTCATCACAATCCATATACTCCAGAAGAGTATTTGATAAGTAGTACTAATTTAGAAAGCAAATTTGGTATTACAAAAGATGTTAAATCTAAATTTAACACCTTAACAAAATCTCAGCTTGATGAGGCTCTAGCTAATGATGTTAATGTATTAAATAGCTTAGATGCTGAACAGCTTACTGCTCATATTAATGATATATTCTTATTAGCTGGAGCTAGATTAGATATCTCTGGTGATAATAAACTCAAATCTAGGGAGCACCTAGTAACTGCTAGTATAGTTAATATCAAAGCAAGCAAATCTTCTGATAAAGTTATAGGAGCTACACCAAAGAAAGACTATATTGTCACAACTACACTACTTAGCCAAGATACACATATTGACTACCATGAGTACCCTGCTGAGCAACCAAAGATTAACAGCTTAGTTGGTGTATTCCCATACCTTGCAGAAGCTAGTACTGCTCATGATGTTGTTGATCCTGATGATATCGGTAATGTACGTGTTAAATTTCCGCTAGATTATGAAGTCTGCCCAAATAATGATAAAGACGATCGCTACTATGTACCGAGAGTTTCTGACTATGGTGATAAAAACTCAAGCCATAGTGTCCAGTTATATAGAGAAAGTGAATTAAACATCATCTTTATTGATGGTAACCCAAACAAGCCGATTATCTATGGAGCATTATCACATGGTGGGACATCTAAGCAGTCAATGCAAGATCATCACAATAGACATGTCAAAGAATGGCAACAAGGCTCAGCTATGGGTTATTCATCGGATGCTAATGGTACTAACGATATTTATATCAAATCTACACACAACTCTGGTGTAGCTTGGGTAGCTCAGAGCAATCATGGCTCAGACAATGAGCTTAACCTAGATCAGCTCTTTGCAAGTACTTCAAATAGAAGTGATACAGCTACTGGAGAATATCAACATTTCTACGGCTTTGATGACGATACAAACTTCTCAGCTAATCATCATAAATCTATCAAGCCAAAAACTGTGGTGGAGGATGTGCTAAAAAATCCAAAACAAGAAAATCTACATTGTGCAGTTCCTGTAGAAAATAGTGTATTTAAAACTTACAAATTGAACAAAGAAGAAAAGCAAAAAGTACAACAGGAAGCAAAAGAAGAGGAAGCAAAGCTAGTTAAAGGACATCCCACAATTAAGCTTAATCTGTTTAAAAAAGATGTAGTAATAGTACCAAGCCAAGTAGCCACATATCTTGTAACTGGTAAGATATCTCTTGAGGGAGATATCTCAGTAACAGATACTGATGAAAAGAACATTATGAAAAATGTTGATTTTACAGCAGATAAAAAGAATAATTTTAAAGTTTCTGCTAGCCAAGAGCTAGCTAATGGTTTAGCTGATATTCATGTTGAGGGATTTGATGTTGATAGCTCTACAGGTAGTTTAAGTTTAAAATCTAGCTTAGGTGTTTATGATTTAACCATAGATAAGTCAGAGACATTGCCTGACGGCACGATTGTAATTACTGGTAGTATTTCATCTAATAATGAAACTATAGATAAGACTTATAAGGGCTATCAATTTGATGGTAAGTTAAACTTAGGTTTTGAAATATTTTTAAAACAACAAAAATGGTATGAAAGATTAGCGAAAGCAGCATTATATGCTTTTGTAAAAAATTATTATTGGCAGTACTTTATGACTCCAGAAGAATTGGCTACAATACTACTGACAGGGATAACAACGGTTGTAGCTCCTGAATTATTACCTATAATGGGAGCTATGGGTGCCACTGCAATAGCTATAGAAAATTAAAATTAATGGATATAAATATGTCTAAAAAACTAAAAATAATTTCTAAAATATTAATTACATTATACATAGTTTCAATTATGCTAAGTATATCTCCTATTTATAAAATGCTTACTTTCTATGGATTTATAGGAACAGTTTTAAGTTCTGCTTTTTTATATATAATTGTTATGTTTGTTTTATGTTTTTTCCTCTATAAGAAAAACATAAAAGCTATTTTTGTTTCTTTTGTAAGTAGTTTATTTATATTGCTTACTTCTACTATCTTTTTTAATCCTGATTATGGAATAATAGGTTCATTAAAATTAGTTTTTGTTAGATTGGTAAATGGACACTTACAGATGTTTGCAATGAGTTTTTTAGCATGGTTAATTCCAATAGTAGCAGGTATAGGAGTTGTTTTTTATTTTATAGATCAAAATAGAAATAGCTCAAAAAACTAGTAAATCTATGGCTAGTGTAGATGGTGAGCTATATTTACTAGCTACAGCAACAGGAGAGGTAAAAGCAAAAGCCAAGCTACATCTAGATCCTAATCAAGTATCTAAAAATGAAGGTGAAGGCACAAGCACACTAACGCTAAATGTCGAAGGTAAAATCGAAGTAAATGCTAAAGTATGGATAGTTAAGATCGCAGCTGGGGCTATAGTTGGTGCTGAGTGTGGTTTTGGGGTATCAGCAAAAGTACATCCTGATAATGCCTTTATAGATTGGGCATTTCTATTCAATGGGCTTGTGGTATATTGGTCTGTTTATTATGATGCTGAATTTAATGATAAAGATGTTAATTCATCTAGAGAAGATAAAAAGAAAAAGCCTAAATCAAAGTCTGCAAAAAATAAATATGGTGCTGGTAAAGAAGATCCGTTTGTATTAATAGATAAGTTCCAAATACCAAAGGCTGTCGATACCAAAGATGATGCTAAAGCTAGTGATGTAGTTAACTACAAACAGACAACATCTATACAAGATTTAGTATTTGGTAAAGATAATGATATAAATGAAGTAAATATCGAAAGTATTGAGAATTCAGCGGCTTCAACTGGCTCTTCAATGTGGTTAAAAGATAAATAATTAACCAACTATTACAAATTTGCCATTTATTTTGGCGAATGTTACACCATATTTTGAGCTTCCACCTTCTTTTTTGTTAATGCTTAATAACTCTCCGTTATTCCATGAAGTCATGGTTGCTAACTTACCTTTACCAAAAATATTAAGTTTAATTTTGGGTATAGTTTTTTCTTTTGGGACAAATACTGAACCAGCATCTTCTATTTTTTCTCTAATACTATCAGCGGTGGTTCCATTACTACCTCCTGTATAGTATGCTTTTGCTCTCTCAGCATCTCTACTAGCAAACAACTTATTTAATTTATCCCAATCTTTATTTTGGATATCAGCCCATATTTCTTTATAGATAGCTATTAGAGCATCTTTGGTAGCTTGATCGTTTGCTATAGTCTCACCATCTAACCATGCCCATTTTGGTAAATCTATTGGTAAATCTATATCTTGAGATACTTTAACTCCAGCCATTAGCTCACGTTTTTGGTTATCATAGTTATAACCATAGTAGACATTACCACTATCTAATTTAGCTTTTGATACTGTGATATAGCCATCATCAGATTTATCAAACTTACCATCTGCAAAAGCTAGCTTCTCTGCTGGTGTAGAACCATCTGTATCTTTCTCAGTTATATCACTAGGATTTCCATCAAAGACAACAGTGTTTAACTTAGCAGTACTATTAAAATCATCTGACTTTCTAACTTGTAGAGTTGCTGATACTTTACAGCTTTCATCTTTATTTTGAACTGTGACCGCTAGATTGTTACTACCATTTATCATATACGGATTCACTGGTAGCGTAGTATTGATTGCTCCCTCATCTGCATAGATAGGTACATCATTGATAAGTATTTGATAATCACAACTACCATTAGCAGAGATAGCTACTTCTGCATAAGGTTCGTTACCTAGAGGGTTATTATCTTTTTTGATGATGTCCATATTTGTAGCTCCTATCGCTGTAGCTGTTAAACTCATTGCAACCGTAGCTGCTAGTAATTTTTTATTAAACATATTAATTTGAAATTTTTAAATACTTATAAGATTTATTGTACATAAATTCAACAAAGTTGACTATATTTTTACTAAAGTTAATAGTTACTGGTTAATCAAAAGGTTTTATTGTACTTTTTAGGTACATAGGCACAACCCATACAACAAATCTTCGTTTTATTTTAATCTTCTCATGGATACTACGATCATACTTCGACTCCGCTCAGTAACCGAGTAGTATGACTTCGTTGTTTTTTAACGCACATTAGCGATTAGTAGCTCAATCATAAAAATTATTAGAATAATAAAACTGTTTACTTTAGAGTAAAACACATATTTTTATTATTCCTACAATTATATAAACTACTGTTTATTTTAACGTCTTAGTTACAGTATCAAACAAGACACCTATAGCATCTTTTAGACTAGAGTTATCTTTACCTAACTTCTTTATATAAAAATGCCCTATTGCTAATGCTGGATTTAGATGCTTATAGTAAATAAAGTGTTTTGTCTGGTTATTGATAGTTTCTGTATATAACTTTGCTGCTTTTATAGCTTTGATATCTGCGACTACTTTATCTATATCTGTGATACCCACATAACTAAATATACTATCTAACTCGACAAATATATCATCTTGATATTTATCCTTGATGATATAAATATCTATTGATAAGGCATAATCTAAATCATCTTTGGAACAACTTATATAACTAGTTGATAGGTGAATTTGCTTGTATAACATGGTTATACTCCTCTTGGTTTTCTTGTCAAATATATCGAGATGGTTGACAACTAGTACCAAGTCTAGCAGTAGGTATTTACCACCGAAGTGGCTATTGTATTCCCTACTCCACCCGACAAAACCAAAAGAGCTTTTGCCGTTTGCTAGAAAGGAATACTTGATAAATCATGTATATACATAGATATACACGAACAGCCAAAAACTATAGATACAGTTATGGCTGCTCTCTTTATCAACACCTTAATAGCGGTGTCTTGGTACTAGGGTTGTCACGCCCGATAACTTATTAGAATATGCCTTTTAGATAACTTTGTAAAGATTTGATAAAGGATTAGAATAAATAAGTAGTTATTTCAATCACCAAGCTTAAAACTAGCTTTTGTTAATTTTTTTAACTAACTATATGACACCTGAGATTTTTGAATATATAATTAAAAATTAGTTTAATAACTGAAGTTAATAAGTATCCCAAATTAACAAAGTAGATTATTTCTACTTAAAGTTATAAAAAGTTAAAAACAGGAAACAAATGAAAAAAACAAACCTACTTATATTATCAATAATCGCTCTGACATCACTATCGTCATGTGTTGCTTATAAAGATGGTGATGGTAATATCATTTCAAAAACTATTAGCTATCCTAAGGATGATACATCATTAAAAAATGCTGTTTTAAACTTCCCTAACTCAGGGATCACACTAGACTCAACAGCCTCTTCATCAGTATGGACTTGCCCTGCTCCAACGATGGTTCCATCTGAACTTATAACAAGAGTCCCTGATGATAATGACAGTATAAACTTAAGATGTATTTCTACCGCAGGCTGTGACACCTACGTAGCCAAAGCCACTCGACCAAAATCAGCCGACACATGGACGATAGCAGATGATAGAGCAACTACAGTGTATACTCAAAACTCAATTGTCTCTATACATAACAACACAGTTAACAACTCAGGAAATACTGAAATAAATACTATATGTGTACCAAAAGCACAAATTGGATATTGGATATAATTTTTTGAACTTGTATGATTAATACTGTAAAACTAAACCAACTATAAGGTTTTAAAAAAACAAAAGGAGAAATAAACCATGAGAAAGAAAATAATCAAAGGCATGCTAGCATTAGTCGTATTAGCACCATCGATGTCATTTGCATTTTTTGATAGCATTAACGATAGCTTAAACAAAGTATCTGATTCAGCTAAAAAAACTGCTGATATGTCAAACCAAGCTCAAGCAAACATAGATAAAGTAAAAAATTTACCAGATAACTATACAGCTGATACTGATGTTGATTTTGATGCAAGCGCAAAAGCTAAAGAATATGCAACTCAAAAGCTAGATGAAAACACAGGTGGTGCTGTATCAAAAACACGAGAAACTGCTGATAATGTAAACCAAACGAAAGATGCTATCAGCAAAACAGGTAAATCTCTAAGCAGCCTTTTCTCATAAAATTCATAAATATAATGTATGCAGTATAGCTAAATATTCTGCAGCTACTCACAAAACATATCTAAGATAAATCTTCTACAAATCAAAGTTACTTAACTACAAAATATCAAAAAAACCTCAAAATAAGCTCAATTTAATACAAAATATAGAAATTTAATACAAAATCAAATAATTTGGCATGACACTTTTATTCTTTTTTTGCTAAGATGTATCTATACGAGATATTTTTTTGGATAACTTTGTAATGTCAGGAGTTGTTAATACTGTAGGTAGTGGTATCTACTTTAACTTAGAACCAATATGGTATTGGATCTTTCCAGGGATCGGCACATCAACAGCTACTCAGCTTGGAGCTCAATCTCAAACCTCTGTTATATTTGAAGGTAGCCCTATAGATGCCTCAGACACTATCCACCCACTTACAATCTCACTACCAGCTTTACCAGGAATCATAACAGGTACTACTTGTATGCCAGCACAAAAGGTCAAAGAAAGTAGTTGTATTTTCTCTATAAACAATCAAGCTGTAGCAAATAGTGGAACTTATAAGGTTCAAAATATAGGTAACTGCCCTGTTGCACCGATGATTTTATCAACAAGTCACAATTCTAGATTCTACATATCCAAATAAGAAAGGAGAAATAATGTCAGTTTTAGTAGAACTCAAAACTTTAGTTAAGCAATTAAATAAAAAACTTACAGTATCATTAGAATCCGCTGTAGGATTATGTATGTCTCAAGGAAATTATGAGATTACACTAGAGCACTGGTTAATCAAGATACTTTCTGATGAACAAGCTACTGATATTAGTGAGATATTAGACAACTATGATATATCAACTCAAGATATAATCAGAGAGCTACAAATGAATCTTAGAGATTTTGAAACTGGCAACTCTGGTAAGCCACTTTTCTCGCCACTGCTTTTAGAAGTAATTCAAGATGCTTGGACTATAGGCTCACTTCAGTTTGATGCTCAGAGTATTCGCTCAGGTTATATCCTACTAGCATTACTTAATAAAAAAGCCCTACTATCTCAGCTTAACCTTTTAGATTCACTAAAAATAATCTCTAAAAATAAAGTAGTTGAAGAATTTGATAACTTCGTTGCTGCCAGCTCAGAGAAAAATGAAACCAAAAAAGCAAAAGCAAGCAACAAATCAGTAGATAATGAAGAATCTGCAATAGCAAAATACTGTGAAGATCTAACTCAAAAAGCTCTGGATGGCAATATAGATCCAGTATTTGGTAGAGAGACAGAGCTAGATCAGATGTTAGATATATTCTGTCGTCGTCGCAAAAACAACCCTATACTAGTTGGTGAACCAGGTGTTGGTAAAACAGCAGTTGTAGAAGGATTAGCTCTTAGAATTGCAGAAGATGATGTTCCAGAGGTTCTAAAAAATACAAGAATTTTATCTCTAGATATTACACTTCTAGAGGCTGGCGCGAGTGTCAAAGGTGAGTTTGAGAAGCGTCTAACAGCTGTAATTGATGAAATCAAAGCATCTGAAGTACCTCTTATAGTATTTATTGATGAGGCACATCGTTTAGTAGGCTCTGGCGGCCAAGCAGGTAATGATGCTGCCAATATTCTCAAGCCAGCTCTATCTAGAGGTGAGCTAAGAACTGTAGCAGCTACTACATGGAAAGAGTACAAACAGTATTTTGAAAAAGACCCTGCTCTTACGCGTAGATTCCAGCTAGTTAAGCTTGATGCTCCAAATGATGATATGACTGTAACTATCCTTAGAGGTCTAAAATCAAAGTATACACAAAATCATGGCGTAGTAATCCGTGATGATGCTTTAAAAATGGCTGTTGGATTATCATCTAAATATATAACAGGAAAAAATCAACCAGATAAAGCTATTGACCTAATTGATACATGTGCAGCTAGAGTAAAAGTCTCTATGAGCGCTAGCCCAAGTGTTATAAACCATGCAATCAAAGATATTGGTGTTTATGAAAGAGAGCTTGAGGGTCTAACAGAAGACAAGGCACGTGGTGTTGAAATTGATGAAACTTGCATTGAAGAGCTAAAAACAAAAATCAATGCTCTAAATGATGAAATCAAAGTAAATCAACAGCAATGGTTAAAAGAAAAAGAAATTATAGAAAAACTACAAAAAGTCCAAGATGAAATTTTAGCAAATACAGATGAAGAAAAATCTGTAGAACTTATAGAGCAAAGATCTGCTCTAACAGATGAGTTAGAACAAGTTCAAGAAGATGCTCCTATGGTATTTTTTGAAGTATCCCCTGATACTGTTGCAAAAGTTGTTTCAGATTGGACAGGTGTACCTCTTGGTAAAGTACTAAGAGATGAGTCTCAAAGTCTACTTAGCCTCGATGAAACATTATGCAAGCGTATAAAAGGTCAAAATCAAGCTATGCACCAAGTTGCTCAACATCTTAAAATGTCAAAAGCTGGCTTAAAAGCTCCTGAGCAACCTATGGGAGTCTTCTTACTAGTAGGTCCAAGTGGTGCTGGTAAGACAGAAACAGCTCTTACAGTAGCTGATACTATATTTGGTGGCGAAAGCTCTATGTGTACAATCAACATGGGAGAGTACCAAGAGAGACATACTATTAGTCGTCTAATTGGTTCGCCTCCAGGTTATGTAGGTTTTGGTGAAGGTGGTGTTCTGACAGAAGCCGTCCGTCAAAGACCATATAGCGTAGTTCTTTTAGATGAAGTTGAGAAAGCCTCTCTAGATGTTATGAATCTTTTCTATCAAGTATTTGATAAAGGATCTCTAACTGATGGTGAAGGCAAAGAAATTGACTTTAGTAATACTGTTATTTTTCTAACAAGTAACCTTGCTACACATGAGATCACAGAGATAACTACAGTCGATCCAGAAATTTCTATGCAAGACTTAGTAGCTAAAATCAGACCTACTCTAAGCAACTGGTTTAAGCCTGCCCTTCTAGCTAGGACGACTATTATACCTTACTTCATATTGACTACAGAAGCTCTCAAAGAAATTGCTATGCTTAAGCTTAACAAGTTTGCTAAGCAGCTTAGAAAGACAAATAACCTTGAGCTTACATATAGTGATAATGTTTTAGAAAATATCGCAAACAGATGTAAAGAGGTTGAAACTGGTGCTAGAAACATTGATATGATTCTGAAAGCTAATGTAATGCCAAAACTTTCTGAGAAGCTATTACTTGCTATGTGTGATGATGCTCAAATAGAGTCTATCCACATAGATACTGATGATAATAGTGAATTTGTATATGAAATTAAATTTAATCAATAAAAGGTTTATATAACAGATGGCTGAAGAGAATAATAAAAATAAGCAAACAAAGCAGAATACTACAGCTAAAAACACCACTAAAAAAACTAGCTCTGCTAAAGCAAAAACAACGACTACTGCAGCAAAGGCTACAAAAGCTAAGCAAGCAACAAGCAAAAGTCCTACAGCTGCTAAAAAAACAACAGCAAATAAAACTGCGCCTGCAAAAAAATCAACTACAGCAAAAAAGCCTAACTCAGAAAATACACAAAATACAGGGCTTGCTAGTGATGTACTCAAAAATCAGGCAGCAGGCAAAGTTGCTAACATAAACAAAACTTCAGCAAAGCCCGCAGCAAAATCTAAGCCTGCAGAAGATACTAAAGCTAAAGAAAATGCTAAAACCACAAAAGCTAAACCTCAAGCAAAAGATCCAACATCTACAAAAGATGATGATAAAACTGTAACAATCGTAGAAACACCTAAACAAACAGCTGCTAAAAAAGCTCCTCAACAAGAGCAAATAATTAGCGCAAACAATGATGCTACAGTTACAGCTGGAACTAGTACTCATCTATCTATAAATAACAAAGATAAAGAACTAGCTCAACAAATGCTACAAGAGAAGAAAGTGCTTAATAATCGTTTCAAACTTGAAGATATCATTGGTATAGGTGGTATGGGGATAGTTTATCGAGCTGTAGATACTATCCGTCAGACTGTCAAACCAAATGACTGTTCAGTTGCTATCAAGGTACTTAGTCAAGATGTTAAAAAATACAAACAAGCTTTTTTAGCGCTTCAAAGAGAAGCTTATAAAGAACAGCAGTTATCTCATCCAAATGTCATTAAGGTTTATGATTTTAACAAATGTGATGATGCAGTTTATAAGGTTATGGAGCTTGTTGAAGGTATCCACTTAAAAGACTGGCTCAAAGATAATCGCAATACAGGCAAAGCAAAATCAGACAACAAGGAATATATCAAAAAAGTAGAACATATCATCAATGAGACTGCTAAAGGTTTAGAGTATGTTCATAGTCAAGGTATAGTTCACTCAGATCTTAAGCCTTCTAATATATTCATCTTAGAAAATGAAGATGTAAAAGTATTTGATTTTGGGATTGCCAGAACTATCAAGACCAATAACTTTAGCCAAAAAGATCCTGATGCTTCTATCTTTGATCCGACAACATTTGCAGCATTTACACCAAAGTATGCAAGTTTCGAGATGCTAACAAGACAGGCTCCTTCACCAGCAGATGATGTTTATGCACTTGGTTGTATTATGTATGAGATGCTCTCAGGACACCACCCTTTCCATGGTAAAAATGCCAAAGATGCTCTAGAAAATGAGATGGTACCAGATAAGCTTGAAAACGTTGATGATAATATCCAAGAGTTGGTAATGTCGATGCTAGAGCTTAAAAAACAAAATCGTCTACAATCTATGACAGATGTTCTAAGCAAACTAAATCAACAACATCTTCCTAGTTTAGGTGGTAGCTATGATAGCTCAGCTACTTACGCAACTGTAGATTCTAACTCTATTATCATGAATAAACCTTTTATTCTAACTATTTCACTACTACTAGGAATCTCAAACTTATATGCGCTAAGCACATGGTTTAAGCCTAAAGTAGATACTCATGTGATTACCAACCCTCAAGAAATAGAAGAAGCAGTTCAAAGTAGCAGCCCACAAGCTAGACAAGTACTAGATACAACTCCAGGTTGTGAAAGCGTGATACATCAAACAGATGTTAATGGTAACAAATGTTTATTATCATTTAAGACAGATGATGGCAGTATATATCGACTAAATATGCTAGTTTACCCTGGTGAAAATGGTAATTACGCAATTTCAAAAGATCCTTTGAATAATGTAACGGTATCCTCTCTAGGAGAAAGACTATCCGATGATGAAAAAGCAAATCCACTTGCTATTCACAAATTCTCAAAAGAGAGCTTACAAACATTCTATATCCGCACAATATCGCTATATAGTAGTATTGGATTAGCAACGCCAAATCAGATAATCTCACTATCTGATAATGGTAAAAAAATGTGTGATGCTAGCTCTTCTACAGGTGATAGCCTAGACTTTATGGGTAGAGACTATGGTGAGGCTGTAATTAAAGGCGGCAGTAGTTTTGATGTACTATCAGTTAATGATGACTGTGATATCACATCATCACCTCTATCTGACTACAAAGGTGATAATATTGTTACAAGACTTGTTTGGAAGCCAGCAAGCTAAGGAGTAAATCATGACAACAAAACAAAAGCTTAAAGCTACTTATTTACTATATATTCTTAGTATATTTTTTGTCCCATTGATGGCTGTTGTGCTATTTATAGCTAATAAAGAGAGAAAACAACAACCGAAAAAATGGGTAAAAGCGCATTGTAATACTTTGATAAAATATACCCTACTAAATTTTGCATGGATCTTTGTAACTGTTCTTATAGTATATTTGGCGGGTCTAATTGGAGGTAAGACATACTCATTTTTCTTAATTATTGGTTGGTTAAGTATGCTTTGGTTATGGGTATTTAATTTAGATCAATATTTTATTTTAGTTGTGGCATTTTTTGTTGAGCGTGAGCTTGGTGAACCACATTATTTTAGAGAAATGAAGACTTTAGTGAAGATGATATACACTACACTTATAGACAAATTTCAAAGAAGAAAAGTTAAAAAACTCTAACACATGTTTGGCATGGGGTATAAGCATGATAACTAAGCAATTTAACATAAACAGGGTCTAGACTATGAGTATTGAAAGACATCTAACACTATCTTCTCAAGATGAGCAACTAGACTTAGAAGTAGTTAGATTTGACTATATAGGCAAAATCAATAACGGTTATAGTATTGAATTTTTGGTGTATACAGACTATGACTTAGCAAATTTTATTGGAGCTAGGTTTGATTTTAGTTATTCTGGTGAATATATTTCTGGTGGTAGTATCAGAGGATTTGTTAACGAAGCTATCCTAGGCTATGATTTTGAACAAGCTCGTAAAAGATACAAACTTGTATGTAGAAGTGTTGTGGGCTTTTTGGAGGATTATTATCTTAATAAGCTATTTAGCGATACTTCAAACAATGATGTCATTTCAAATATATTAGAGAGCTTATGTAATACCCAAGCTAATTTCATAGGTCCATTTAAACCTTTAGAAATACAACAAAGTAATAACCAATTGCTTAACGGTAATGTCTTTGAATTTTTTAATTATCAATTTAATAATTATGGGTTTTATATAGTTGATGATAATCACCCTGATAATGATATTGTCAAAGTATATAGTCAACCTAGTGATCTGACTGGCTCAAAAGCAAGTTATGATATAGCAAAACCAGTCAATAAAGATGCTATTAGCGGTGTACGAAGTTTCAACCACCATACTGGTAAAATTCAACCAAGCCTAGATGTGCTTGGCTATGATATAGATATTGGTCAGGATGCTAATATCTCTGATTCTCCATTTGGAGTTACGCAAGATAACGCCTATCGAGTATTTTATGATAATACTTTCAAAGATAATGATGCCGCTGAGCTTACTAAAAGAATAAATTTAAGCCTAAATAGTCTTAACACTCTAAGTAAACTAACTCTTAAAAATATTACACATCGTGAAGGTGATGTTATAGAGCTTACAAATGGTGCCGAAAGTAAAAAATACTGGGTTTATAGTAGTAATATCAAAGCTTCTGTAGAGGAATCTAAACATTGGGCTATTGAGAACCAACTAGAAGTTATAGAGCTTACAAATAGCGCTTGGTACCCTCCTCTAGCACCTAAGCCTACTGCAAAAATTGTAGAAGGTTTTAAATACAACAGTCAAAAAGGACTGGGACAATATAGTCATTTACCAATCAAGACTGATATACCATTTAATGAAACTACTGAAGTTAGTTTTGCAAGAAATGTCAGCCTAAGTAGCTCAAAAACAGGTGGTGTATATAGTAGCCCTCAAAGCGATAGTCGACTTGTATTAGCCACTAGTGATAATAATCAAGATTTTGTAAGTATTGGTTTTAGTAGCGATGTGACTGCTGATGAATATGTCAGTAATAAAAATATCCAAGATAGTGGTATTCATAGTGCTGGTAATGTGGCTCTTAACTTCACTCGTACTAGAGCTGGACAAGATTACTCCAAAGTAAGCCTACAAAGTAAGGCAACTACTGGTAAAATCAGTGAGCTAAGCCTAGGTGGGCAGAGTACGACCAAACATACAGATGATTTTACGCGTAATACATTTGCAAGCGAATATCCAAACCTTGAAGGTATCATCAAACGTAGTGTAAATAGTGCTCTTGATATAACCTCAGGTGATATTGAGCTAAACTATGGTGATGTTGAGTCTGTAAATATAACTAAAGAATATGATGATAAAGTAACAGATCACTACAAACATTCTACAACTACTAATGACTATATAGATAGATACTTCATTAAAAGCTTTAGTGAAAATAAGCAAGATGCTCAAAATATAGATACAAACTTTATCACTGATTTTAAATTAAGTACCGCAAAGATAGCTGATAAGATCCAAACTACAGTTAGTTGGGATACACAAAGACCAAGCTCAAACAAAGTAGAGTTAGATGGTAAACAAGAAAATCTAAATCAACAAGCCTACAGTTTTGAAAAGGAAGATAGCAACTATACAGTTAAGATCCCTCTAGATAACAATACTAATTTAACAGCTCAGGCAAGTAACCTTGATGAAAATATCAAAAGTATTAGTATAGAAGCACAGCCTCTTAGCAAAGCTAAAACTTATGGTTTGGTAGTAGGTTGGGATGTATATGGTAATGGCTCTTTGCAAATAAATGGTAACGATGTTGGTATAACACAACAAAAAGCTTTTGTAGAGCTAAAAGATTCTGAGCCACTTAAACTAGATTTTACGATAAACAACCAAACTAGTTCTCTAACAGTCAATTTGTGTGAGATAAAGACAGTCAAGTCAGACTTGCAACCACTACCAGATGCAGATGAGATGACAACTGCTGATGATACAGGGATTTATCATAAGTCAAATCTTGAGCAGCATATTGTCTATACAGATAAGATGGTAGCTAGTGAGGATAATCCTGAGACAGATACCCTAACTTGGCATGAGACTTATACCTCGAAGAAATATAGTAACGCAAATAGTTCAAAGCTAATTGGTCAATATAAGGCTAATGCCCTACTTAAGCCAAAGACATACTTTGATGATAGTTTAGAAAAAGCTAAAAACAATGAAGCAAGTCTAGAGGCTAGTGCTGGTAGAACTGGAGCTAAGCCAATAGCTGCTACTGGTGGTTTAGATTTCATATCAACATCGCAAAACAAAAGGCCTACTGAAGACAAAGTACTTAAAAATATGCCTGATAGAGATGCTGCTGTACTATGTGAGTTGGTGTATGAGGAGGCTGTGTTTGAGTATATTGTTAAAGATTCAACTCTTATAGAAAAAAGTTTATCTAAAGTATTTTATGATTCTAGTAATGAACTAGATAAAGATATTAAAAATATACTTATCTCTACAAAATCAGAAGAGACTATAAGTGCAATGGATGATTATCATGAATACTATCAACCAATTCTAGAAAGCTACAAACTAGTAGCCACTAGTAGCGAAGTTGGTAATAAAGATGGTTACTATGGTATAGCAGTTGCTTATGTAGAAGATGAAGAAATCAAAGGAATCTATGTAATAAATAGAGGTACAACTATAACAGTAAATGATATCTCATCAGATTTAGAAATGACTTTAGCTAAGAGTTTCCCAGTTACTAGAGTAGTTAAGCATTGTGTAGCAGGTATAGATTTTGCTAAGCACTTAAAAGAAAAATACAAAGATCCATTTATGGCATTTACAGGACATAGCTTGGGCGGTTCTGTTACACAGATTCAATCAGTGTACTTCTCTGATAGTATGGCTCCAATAGGTCAAAGCAAATGCTTTGAGCCTTATGGCGTAAGAAGTGAGGTAGCTCCTACATTTAGAGCTGTAAACAACGGTACAGTATATTATTTGACTATTAATCCTGAAAAATCTATTAAATCAATGGCTTGTAATCTTGGTTATGATTGGGATTGTGATGGCTGGCAAGAGATTGAAGATGTACTTATAAGTAAATATTCTGGTGATGGCAATATAATTGATAAAAAGATTGTCAACTATATTAGAGAAGGTGATTTAGTCGGCACAATAGCCGAGCCAATAGGCATAAATACACCACTAAAAACTGGTTTAACAAACATGTCTGTAGGGCTATTGCATTCTGTATCTAACTATAGATATCAGGGCTTTGAAAAAGCTAGTGGAGCTTTGCAAATAAACCAAATAAATATAGATAATGTAAAAATCTTGCAGAAAGATGGAACTGCTGAACAGAAGAAAAAATATAAAGCTTGCTTTAGTTTAGCTAGTAATTATATAGAGGTTTAAAATGAAAATATTTAGAATAGCTACTGTTTTAATATTATTAATAAGTTTAGGCAGTTGTGCTACTAAACTATCTGACAAAGCTAATAAAGATACTCAAGAGCAAGTAAAAAAAGAGGTAATGCAATCATTGGAAGAATATTATAAGCAGCCTTTTAAGTTAGAAAAATTTAATTATGAATATAAAACTGACTATGGGGATGTATCAGGTAATCATCCTAGTGTTACTTATGGTCAGTATTCTTTTAAAGTTAGAGCTATGAATAATCCTATAATTATTACAAACTTCTATATTAATGATGGAGATACAAAAGAATCAATTAAAGGTTTAATTGATTCTTTTAAAAAGAATCAATTAAATAGCATATATTGTATGGGATTAACAAAGTATTATAGATATGTAAATAATAACAATAAAATATTAAAACAGCCATATACTGAACAAGCTGAAAAATATTGTGATTCTGTAGGACAAGATAGATATAAAATGTATAAAGAGTACTACTTAAAGCACCACACAAGCTAGGTAAGAGATTAGGAGATTGATATGTCAATATACACAAAACAGCACAGAGGCAACCTCAATATAACTCATAATGCTAAGCATAAAGAAACTAAAAAACTAAGCGAAAGTTATCAAACCAAAAATACCGTTGATAATAAACTTGAGCGACATATCGAAACAGCCAATCTTGAAGATCTAACTGAACAAGTTGATATAAATGTCAAAGGTGATCTTAATATCAAATCAAACGATGCTACAAAGAGCTATAGCGACTATGATTTAACTGGTTTGATGGGCATGAATTGGGAAGTCGATGAGCTAGAGCTAAATATCAAAGAGATTAAAATAGAATCCAAAGAATATATAATTGGTGAGGAACAAGATGAACAATAATTTTACAGATTTTGGTAACAAAAATTTTTACTGTGCTAATGTTCAATATGGTGACTCAAGTAAGGCTAGTGATGCTGACAAGTTAGAGTCAGTAGATGATCTTATCAATGATATAATGGCTGATGCTCTAGCAGGTGCTGATGGTCAATATAAAAAAACAGATCTTCCGGATGGTATCCAACACCTCAAAGTAATTCCTAAATGGCGCAAAAACACCCCTAATAATAATGCAAAAGCAGATAATGCTGATAAATTGCACTTATCAATACTTTCAAGAGTTAGTACAAGCACTCAAGAGTATGTTTTAAACAAAATAGCTGAGTTATATACTCCAGATTGCGCTGAACAAGACAAGCAGATAGAAATTCCAAAAGATTTCTCAGATCTAGATGATGTGATAGACAAAGGTGTCAATGTATACCTTATGAAACAGCAAGCTAGCATAGATGCCATAGATACAAAAAAAACATCTTTGAAGACTCAAAAATCACAGCTTAATACTCAAAAAAAGAGAGAACAATATGCTGTAGGAATGCTTAAAAGCTCTGGAGTTAATGAATCTGATATAGCTATACGCCAAGAAAAGATTGCTGATATTGAAAGTCAAATTGCTAAGCTTGATGTACAAATCAAAAAGCTAAATGATAAACAAAAATCTCTTGAGAAAGAAAAGTCTGAAAACCAAGAAAAAGTATCTAAAATAAAAGAGCAAATTCAAGAGCAAATCAAAACAGATCTTCGCCCTGCTAATGCAGAAAGTATTGGTGAGGGATATCTCTACATCTTCCTCAAAGATAGTAATGTAGATGGCTTTGGCAAGCTTAAACTCTATCGTGAATATAAGGCAAGTATTGAACATAACCTTACAAACTTTGCAGAAGTTGATATCTCAGAATATACAGAATGCGACTATCGTAGTGCTGATGCTGATAGTGCTAGCACTAGGATACAACTACCCTCTTGTTATGCCAAAGATAATCAAACTTATGAGCTAGAGCAAGTGGTAGTACTGTTTAGTAAAGTGCAACTTTCATCTGCTAGATTAGACAAGATTGAAATAGATTCTAAGCTTCAAAGCTCTCATGCTCAAAACCTAAATATATCAAACCTTAAAGATAGTTTTGATATGAGTCTGCGTGAGAATATTTCTTTTGCAAAAGCTAAGGTTCGCGATATCAAGTATAAATATATTGATAATAGTGCCAAGCAAGCTGACTGGAATAAGCTAGAAGTCTACCCAGTATTAGATATTTGTAAATCTCTACAGTGGAATCTACTTGTAAATGATCCCGTTGGTGTTATGGATCATAACAACTTTGCTATTGCTTGGTGTCAAACTCAACTTAGTAAAATCTGTGTTGACATACAGGCAGACAACTATGGAAAAAGCTCAATTCTAATTGCTAACTTCCTCTTTAATCCGCAGATGAGTGGAATGCTTGATGTAAGCGAAGGTAAAGTAAGTAGCCTATGGACATCTTTTCGAACCTACGATGAAGAATATAAACTTCAATTAAAAGGACTTATAAATAGCTGGTTAGCAAAAGCTAATCAACTTAAAGAAGTAAATCGTACTAAAGATACTATTGATTTAGAGCTTTTGAAATACAATCTAAGATCTAATGCTCGTAGTATTATGCGTGGCTTTATGGAGGCTTTTCAAGCACAAGGTTTAGCATGGATAGATCCTACTGATAAGCTGATAGAATGCTGGCGTGATATGTTTAGTGTCGGAGCACATAGTTATGGTAGTAGCTTTGAAAGATGGTTTGATACTGTCAATCATCTAAGTATAGATCCACAAACTACAGATAACCTATATGATATCGTATCTGATAGGCCTGTAGATAAACTAGAAATACAAAGTATTCGTGGAATAATGCTATATAGTTATACGATAACCAGTTATGAATATCACATAAACTATTATAAATGTACTGCAAAAAAATTTGATGCCCACCAAAAGCTAGTATCGACAGATGTTAGCTATATCGACAAAGATCAAAATCCGATAGCAAAAGATAAGCTAGGTGATCATATTCATGAGAATGCACCAGATGGCTTGAGGTATATGACTAGAGCATTGAAACCTAGTGGCAATGATTCTGATCCTATCCGTACATGGGTAGCTAATAGCTTATCAGAAGTTACTGGACTAGATGTAGAGACATTTTTACAAGGCAATAAACCTGAAGTATCTGAACTACTAGTGCCAAGTGGTGCTGCAGCTGATAAAGCAAAAGGTACCTATGACAAAGATAAACTAGCTCTAAGTAATAGTATCGAGCTGGTTCTCAAGCAAGCTAAGCCTATAGATATTGATAGAAGCCAATTTCAAGAAGCTGTTAAAAAGTATTCAAAACAATATGCACAAAAAGCTATCTCAAAAGCAGATAGTACTACTAGCAAGGCTTATAAGTTAGCAGATGATTTGCTAAATGGTAAGTCAGTATCAAGTGATCTAATATCTCTTACAAAAGATAAGAGAGTAGAAACTGCTGTTATTAGCTTTGTCAACAAAGTGCATATTAGGTATGTAAATCATGAGTTTACTAAGAGTTTGTTAAGCTACAAGCCACAACGCAAGTACTTTACAGATTTACTAGAAAATAGCTTTGAGCTAACAAATTTCTTTGGTTCTGGAGAAGGCTCTGTTACTAAGATATTGCTAAGCAGTAAGTTTGATGTAAATGTAACTAGAGGCCAAGAAGTAAGTGCTACACTTGCAAAAGCTGCTAGAGGTAGAAACATCTCTGTAGAAGATAGATACTATCGTGGGCAGACTCATTTCTTCTTAGAAGAAAATGCTTATAAAGAGTTCCAAAACCAAGTACATGAAGAGACTCAACAGCATCTAGATAAGCTAAAGAGTAACAATCTAATAGATAAAGAAATGTACGATGATCTAAAGAATCAAAAAACATCTCTTGGTAGTCTAAGATATCAAGCTATAACTGGAGCTATTGAGAGTGCTTATGGTGCATACTCTGCTATTAATGAGCTTAATGAAGAGCTAGAAAAACTTCAAAAAACCGAAGGCATGGAAAATGCTATAGTCTGTTTGGGTATTACTAAGCAGATATTTGAGATACAGAATAACTGTGTCAAAGTTATTAATGAGTATAATAACTTCAAACTAAGCAATTCGCTGTTAAAGACTGTCCCTTGTACAGAGCTCTTTGGTAGTATGGAATCTAAGATAAAAGCTGGCAAAGCTAGGAAAAAAGCTCTAGATAGTCTGATAAAGACAAATGATGTAGTAGTAGGTACACTTGGATTAGGTATAAGCACACTACAGTTGATACAAAGTGTGCGAAGCCTAAGTGAGAGCATGAACCAAAATGATGAGCATGTAATCAGAGCTGATATCGCTAACTTCATTAACTCAGGTGCTACTACCCTATCATCTGCTAAGACTATTGCTGATACGCTTAAAGGTGCTGAGAAGAAAGGGGCTGAAAAAATTGGTGAAAGTGCAGCAGATTTATTAGGTAGAAATACTGGTAAAAAACTTACTGAAAAAGCTGTGGAACGTGAAGCAGCAATTACATTAGTTGAAAGACTAGGAATAAGAGCAGCAGCTTTTTTAAGTATTCCATACTTAGGCGAAGTGCTACTAGTAATAGATATTGCTACTACCTTATGGCAAATGTGGGAAGAGGCAAACAAAGACAATATTTACCAACAATGGGTGAAGTTATCAAACTTATATCCATAGTCAATTCCCCTTCGAGTGTCGAAGGGGTGGCAGTCGTTAGACTGACGGGGTAGTACTTTAAAATATTCAAAGGAAAATACAAAATGAAAAAAACACTATTAATAACATCATTACTTGCAATATCAACTTATTCTTTTGCTGATATAAAAGACTGTATTTCTGCAGCAGCGAATCATGATAAAGAAAAAGAATTAGAATACTGTTCTCCTTACTTAAAAAGTAAAGAATATCCTGAGGCTACTGCAATCCTTGCAGTAGCAACTAGTGATAATAAGAAATCTCTAGATTTTGCTTTATGGTATACAAACTATTATGAAAACGAGAATACATTGAACTCTAATAATGCAAAAGCTACTTATACCAATACCCTAAATATGATTGGTAATATGTATTATTCTGGAGAATCTGGCAAAGTAGATAAAACTAAAGGCTTAGAGTATATAACTAAAGCAGCTAATTTGGGTAATACTCTTGCCCAGAAACAATTAGGTGGATTCTATGGTTCTGAGGGAGATATTCCAAAAGAAAATGTTGGGACTGCTTATAAATGGTTCAAAATAGCAGATATAAACAGAAGTGAAGAAACTGGAAGTAGCAGTTATATTAACACCCTAAATGATTTTTTTAAAAGTAAGCCTTATTGTGTAGCCATGGGTGAACAACTAGTAGCTCAAGCATATATAGATGGTTCCGCTGGCTTATCAAAAGATACATCCAAAGCTAAGAAATACCTAAAAGATGCTATCGCACTTTACAAAGATAACGAACCAACTAAAGAAAACCTGCAGTATTGCCCAGAGGGAGCAGATAAGTTGAACCTTGAGAGTGCTAAGAAGCAGTTGGATAGTTTATAAGTAGCATGTCACTCCATGATGCTTGACCGTAGTATCCATAAAAGGAAAATACGAAATGAAAAAAACACTATTAATAACATCACTACTTGCAATATCAGCATACTCTTTTGCAGATATAAAAGAGTGTCTACTATATGCAGCTCAAGATAATAATGATAAAAAAATAGAGTATTGTACACCATATTTAAAAGATAAAGACAATCCTGAAGTAACAGGCATATTGGCTGGTGCATACCTTGCTAAAAAAGATTATAAAACTGCTCTGGAATATGACTTATGGATGACCAGTTTTTATGAGAAAAATGGACTTCCAACAAATAAAAATACTTATGAAGGATACGTGGGAATTTTAGGAGCTATAGGTAACATCTACTACTTTGGACAAGCAGGCAAAGCAGATAAAACTAAAGGTTTAGAATATATAACTAAAGCTGCTAATTTAGGTAATGATTTTGCGCAATATCAATTAGGTACTTTCTATGTAGTTGATGAAAGTGATCCAAGTCAAAATATAACAAAAGCTTATGAATGGTTTAAGATTTCAGATATAAATAAGAATCAAGAAAGTAAAAGCGATAATTATACAAATCAGCTAATGCAATTTGCAAAAGATAAGCCAATGTCATACTGCATTGCCATGGGCGAACAGCTAGTAGCTCAAGCATATATAAATGGTTATGCTGGATTATCAAAAGATACTTCTAAAGCTAAGAAATACCTAAATGATGCTATCGCACTTTACAAAGATAACGAACCAACTAAAGAAAATCTGCAATATTGCCCAGAGGGAGCAGATAAGTTGAATTTAGATAGTGCTAAGAAGCAATTGGATAGTTTGTAATAATTCCCCTCTTGAGAGGGGTGCGACTTGTCGCGGGGTGTGTCTCTAAAAGTATACCTTTTGGATTATGTTGGACTTTATCAACCACACCTCCCCCTGCAAGCAAGGTACTCCTCTCAAGAGGAGAATCTACCAAAGCAATGTTGGTGGATGAAATATAACCGCTAATGTGCGTTAAAATAAAACAATTAGGTCATTCTATGGCTTGACCATAGAATCCATAAAACCAAAATCATAACCGTGCTAAGCACGAGAATGATTATAAATAAAACGATGATTTACTGTAGGGATCGTGCCTATGTGCCGACCCTGATATGTGGACTAATGCAACACATAAGTCATACTACGGCTTGACCGTAGTATCCATAAATAAGGATTTAAATATGGATAAATTTGAAAATGCAGAACAACAATTAGAAACATGTATGACTATATTTAATCCGTTGGATATAGATATAGATGTCTCAGAAGATAACACTATAACAGCAAGCCTAGTTTGCCCTAAATTTGCAGAGGATCCTGCAAATGTTAAGGTAATTTTTGATGTATATATTGTAGATGATAAAAGATTGACCGCTGGGCATACTATCGAAAAATCTCAAAGAGGAGATATTAAATCTTATTATAAAAAGAACTTTACTTTTAGTTATAGACTACCTATAGCTAAAAAAGAAGTTGAAACTTTAGGCGGTGGTGAAACTCTACTAAAAGTAGTTGATAAAGACATTCTTAAAAATGGTTATAAACGTTTAGTGTCATATTTAAAAGATGAAATTAATAACCATAATGGTGATGATAATATAGAAGATTATAATATTACTCTTAAATTAGGAAATGTAAAACTCTACGCCCTAGCCTATGTAATTATTGATAACAAAGTCAAAAAAGGTGATAAGGAAATAACTATTAAGTCGACAAGACCTAATATAGCTATGCACAAGTATAAACTTGATGAGCAAACAAAAACTGACTATGATGATTTTATGCTAGAAGCTGTAAAAGATAACATAGACAAAGAATTAAAAGATAAAGTTTATTTCTTTAAAACTTTTAAAGAAATAAAAGATCTAAAGGTAGAAGATATCCTTAATGATCATTCTATAAACTCTAAAAAAATACCTAAACAAGAAGATAGATTTTTTGTGAAGGTTGGGTGATGAGTGATCTTATATC
The DNA here is from genome assembly GCF_000764555.1 of Candidatus Francisella endociliophora. NCBI lineage: Bacteria > Pseudomonadati > Pseudomonadota > Gammaproteobacteria > Thiotrichales > Francisellaceae > Francisella > Candidatus Francisella endociliophora. The sequence continues at coordinate 330,449 of NZ_CP009574.1, forward strand.
TCAAATCAACTCGTTAGTTGATTTAACAAATAAAATGGAAACAAAGTCAATTATTACTTTAGTAGCAATAGCCATTTTAATATTCTTCTATAAGCGCTTTAAAAACCCTTTTTCAAAAGAAAATAGAGTATATAAAAAACTTGAAAGGTTAAATGAGCTATCAACAAAAATAGCTAATAATCCTAATACATTTTTCAAAAAAATAATTGAACTAAAATTATTACTTTCTTCTGGACAGCTATTATACTCAAATTTTAAAATTACTATATATAATGACTATAAGACTAATTTGTTATTTAAAGCTTTAGAAGTTTTAAAACCTCATGAGATAAAAATACTTGGTGCATCTAGCATACTCCACTTTGAAAAAGAAAAGATTCTTCTTAAAAAAGGACAAGTATCTAAATACAATAGTTATCTAAAAAAGCTTAGACTTTTATACGCTTTTTTTATGATATTATTTCTCTTTATTGGTGGCAGTATCTTTGTATTTTTTGATAAAAATTATTTTATGCTCATTTTTGGTATCTTTTTAACAATTCTAGGATTTATTTTTGAAATACTTGCCATGAATATCGGGGATAAAATTATAAGAAAAAGAAATTATAAAAAAATACTAGCTAAGATCAAAAAAAGTGAATATATCTTTTTAAAATAATTATTTATCTCTTTCGCTTTATGTGTAAAATGTACCATTCTCAAACATAAAAATAGCTTTGTCATGACTCTATTTATACCTTTTGTAATCTTAACTATATTAATGCTAATTACTCTAATAGTAATAATTTCAACCTCCCTTTACTGTCGCATAAAAAGATATGACTTATCCTCTTTTAAAAAAGAAATACATAAAAGAACAAAGTATTTAATATTAGGAGGTTTTCTAGGATTCATTTCACTATCGTTAGATGCTTTTAATTTAGTAAGTGATCCTATTTATGTATTAGTAATTTATATCATTGTCGCAATATATATAATCATTACTTTTATAATATTTTTACTTGATATGCTTTTATTCATGAAAAGGCTTCCAAAATTAGCTCTTTTCATATCAACAGCTTTTACCATTATTCTCTGGCTTCTTACAAGCTTTTCTAGTGCAGTTACTAATATATTAATTTACGATATCACTGGATATACAAAAGATAATTTTGAATTAGGCAAGGATATATTCATACTGCTATATACTATTCAATTTTTACTAATACCTATAATTCTTATATCAATGGTAGCTCTATTCGTAGCAATGGTTTATTTTCCTTCTTTAAAAAAACAAAAAATTAAATATCTTTATATAACTGGTGGTATAGCAGGTATATTCTTACTGGGACTAGTATTTGAATATAATGTATCTAATATAACTGTTACTCAGTCAAAAAATATTTTGACTGCTACTTTCTTCACAGATATAGAAGATATTTCAAAATATCATATTAGAGATTATGAGAAAATCAAAGTACTAAACAATGGTAATATCCTTGTTTATAACCCTAATTATAAAACTGATAATACTAATGAGTTTAGTACAATAGAGTTAAAACCAACTCTATATAAATAAATGATTTTCTATTAATTTCTAAAGTCTATTAACTATCAAAATCTTTACAAACTCACTCAAAAGGCATATTCTATTTGTGTCGGTCTTCAAAAGCCACGCAGAAAGTAGTGTGATGCAACTAAAAACTGCATCGATGGTTTATAGGGATAACTGTATCTATAGTTAGCCTAATTTTATATATCCATAAGCACTAGACAGCATAACCTTGATTAAACTCTTTCGTTTAATCGGGTTGACTGTACCCATATAATACCTAGCAATAGGGAAAGGTACAGTGCTGGACTTTCTGCCAGTTTTGAACAGCCCGACCAATTTCAAAAAAACAGAAAGAGGTATATAACCATGTTATATAAACAAATCAACCTATCAACTAGCTACGCTAGTTGTCAAATAGATGATCACAGCTATGCTTTATCAATAGATACTTACATTATCCAAGAAGATAAACAAACTAGTTTGTTTATTGAACTTGATAGTATATTTGAATATGTTGGTATCAAAGATATAGATACTATAATTGATGAAATCAAAAAAGTTAAAACTGCCCTACTCTATACAGAGACCATCAATAACCAAACTAAAAACTTTGTCTATTATCAACATCTAAATCCAGTATTAGCACTAGTACATTTTTACCTTAGAAAAAATGGTAATGATACTGATAAACTAAAGAATGCTATTGGCGATTTGTACCATAATATAATATTAGAATGGTACAAACATGAACCTAATTTAGTTAATTCTCTTAGTTTATTTTTTAGATAAAAATATAAAAAATTATTTCTAAATATTTGATTAATTAATTTTATAAGTATAAATTAGAGCCATAGGACTTTTATTTTGTAGTGAAAAATTTTTTTATGAATCAAAGTTATTATTCAAACTACATAAGATTTTTCCAACAAATTATATTTTTTCATAACTTATATACCTTCCTCAAAGGTACCTATGACAAAGATAAACTAGCTCTAAGTAATAGTATCGAGCTGGTTCTCAAGCAAGCTAAGCCTATAGATATTGATAGAAGCCAATTTCAAGAAGCTGTTAAAAAGTATTCAAAACAATATGCTCAAAAAGCTATCTCTAAAGCAGATAGTACTACTGGTAAGGCTTATAAGTTAGCAGATGATTTGCTAAATGGTAAGTCAGTATCAGGTGATCTAATATCTCTTACAAAAGATAAGAGAGTAGAAACTGCTGTTATTAGCTTTGTCAACAAAGTGCATATTAGGTATGTAAATCATGAGTTTACTAAGAGTCTGTTAAGCTACAAACCGCAACGCAAGTACTTTACAGATTTGTTAGAAAATAGCTTTGAGCTAACAAATTTCTTTGGTTCTGGAGAAGGCTCGGTTACTAAGATATTGCTAAGCAGTAATTTTGATGTAAATGTTGTTCGTGGTCAGGAAGTAAGTGCTACACTTGCAAAAGCTGCTAGAGGTAGAAACATCTCTGTAGAAGATAGATACTATCGTGGGCAGACTCATTTCTTCTTAGAAGAAAATGCTTATAAAGAGTTCCAAAACCAAGTACATGAAGAGACTCAACAGCATCTAGATAAGCTAAAGAGTAACAATCTAATAGATAAAGAAATGTACGATGATCTAAAGAATCAAAAAACATCTCTTGGTAGTCTAAGATATCAAGCTATAACTGGAGCTATTGAGAGTGCTTATGGTGCATACTCTGCTATTAATGAGCTTAATGAAGAGTTAGAGAAGCTTCAAAAAACCGAAGGCATGGAAAATGCTATAGTCTGTTTGGGTCTTACTAAGCAGATATTTGAGATACAGAATAACTGTGTCAAAGTTATTAATGAGTATAATAACTTCAAACTAAGCAATTCGCTGTTAAAGACTGTACCTTGTACAGAGCTCTTTGGTAGTATGGAATCTAAGATAAAAGCTGGCAAAGCTAGGAAAAAAGCTCTAGATAGTCTGATGAAGACAAATGATGTAGTAGTAGGTACACTTGGATTAGGTATAAGCACACTACAGTTGATACAGAGTGTCAGAAGCCTAAGTGAGAGCATGAACCAAAATGATGAGCATGTAATCAGAGCCGATATAGCTAACTTCATCAACTCTGGTGCTACTACCCTATCATCTGCTAAGACTATTGCTGATACGCTTAAGGGTGCTGAGAAAGAAGTTACTAAAAAAGTAGTTGAAACTACAGCTAAAGGTATTGGAAGTGGTGCTAGTGGTATTGGTTCTGCTGCTCAAAAAGGTGGTACTAATCTGATTTTAGATAAAGTAGAAAAAAGCGCTGTAGTAAATATCATAGAGAGAGCTGGGATCAGAGCAGCAGCTTTTTTAAGTATTCCATATTTAGGAGAAGTATTGCTAGTAATTGATATAGCAACTACCCTATGGCAAATGTGGGAAGAGGCTAATAAAGACAATATATACCAACAATGGGTAAAATTATCAAATTTATATCCTTAAAAGTACTACCCCGTCAGTCTAACGACTGCCACCCCTTCCGGTCACTGAGCGAAGTCGAAGTGTGAAGGGAAATAAAACAAATTGTCATACTACGGCTTGACCGTAGTGTCCATAAAAGGAAAATACAAAATGAAAAAAACACTATTAATAACATCTCTACTTGCAATATCAACATACTCTTTTGCTGATATGAAAGATTGTGCTTTAGCATCAGCAAATCAAAATGATAAGGATATCGTTGAATACTGTACACCATACTTAAAAGATAAAAATAATCCTGAAGCTACAGCTATATTGTCAAGCTATGAAGCAAGAGAAAAGAATTATAAAAAGACTTTGGATTATGCCACATGGATAGTAACATTTTATGAAGACAAATCGAGCTTAAACAGTAATGAAGAAAATATATATACAGGCTCTATAACTGCGATAGGCAACATCTATTACTTTGGTCAAGCTGGTAAGGCAGATAAAGTTAAAGGCTTAGAATATATAACTAAAGCAGCTAATTTAGGTAATGATTTTGCTGAAAATCAACTTGGTGATTTTTATAACTCAAATGATAAATTCCCAGGCCTTAATGTAGCTAAATCTTACAAGTGGTATACATTAGCTTCTGCTAATGGTAATACTCAAGCTAACAAAAGTGGATTGATGTCCGTTATAGATACTGTAACGAAACAAGCACCATACTGCATCGCTATGGGCGAACAGCTAGTAGCCCAAGCATATATAGATGGCTCTGCTGGCTTATCAAAGGATACTTCTAAAGCTAAGAAGTACCTAAATGATGCTATCGCTTTGTATAAGGATAACGAACCTACTAAAGAAAATCTGCAATATTGCCCAGAGGGAGCAGATAAGTTGAATTTAGATAGTGCTAAGAAGCAATTGGATAGTTTGTAATAATTCCCCTCTTGAGAGGGGTGCGACTTGTCGCGGGGTGTGTCTCTAAAAGTATACCTTTTGGATTATGTTGGACTTTATCAACCACACCTCCCCCTGCAAGCAAGGTACTCCTCTCAAGAGGAGAATCTACCAAAGCAATGTTGGTGGATGAAATATAACCGCTAATGTGCGTTAAAATAAAACAATTAGGTCATTCTATGGCTTGACCATAGAATCCATAAAACCAAAATCATAACCGTGCTAAGCACGAGAATGATTATAAATAAAACGATGATTTACTGTAGGGATCGTGCCTATGTGCCGACCCTGATATGTGGACTAATGCAACACATAAGTCATACTACGGCTTGACCGTAGTATCCATAAATAAGGATTTAAATATGGATAAATTTGAAAATGCAGAACAACAATTAGAAACATGTATGACTATATTTAATCCGTTGGATATAGATATAGATGTCTCAGAAGATAACACTATAACAGCAAGCCTAGTTTGCCCTAAATTTGCAGAGGATCCTGCAAATGTTAAGGTAATTTTTGATGTGTATGCTGTAGATAGTACTGATTTTATAACAGATACTTCAATGACTGGTAAACCATCAACTATAAATGTTAGCTTTAGCTATCGCATACCA